>NZ_CP040812.1:0-310977 GCF_006159205.1 Antarcticibacterium flavum
CTGTGGTGGGGATCCAGGCTCACCACGATCAATAACTTATTCTCGCCGTCCTGGCTTATTTTGGAATAACATAAAATCTGGTCATTATCTGTATCGCAAAATTCAATATTCCAGGTGCTTTGGAGTGCCTGTTTTCTTTTCTTATTCTGTTAAGGAGGGTGATAGTCTCTTTTGTTTTGGTTTGTTTATTCCAGTCCCAATGCTTGACCTCATATTTCTCAGATCTTATATATTCCTCCTTCCTGGATAAGGTTCATTTAGATTATATTCGAAAAGGGGGCCATACATCCCGTAGTTGGAGGAAAGCGTCCCTGCAAGGATGAGCCTTATTAGAAATGAAGGTTCTTCTTTATGCTCCAATGAAATTGGAAGTATATCGGGAGTATTTGGCAGAAGTTGGGCCGGAAATATTCCCTCATTTCTGTTTTGGTAAGTTCTGTAATGTATTCTATAAATTCCGCCTTACTGTTTCTCCAGGTGAAATAGGTATAGGACTGGGTGAAACCTATCTTCCCCAGTTTTTCCATGACCCTTGGCCTGGTAAAAGCTTCAGCAAGAAAAATAATGCCATCATACTTTTTGATTTATATCGTTAATGAGCCATTCCCAGAAAATAAAGGATTTGGTATGTGGATTATCAACCCTAAAGATCTTAACCCCTTTATCTATCCAATATTCCACAATGCTTTTAAGTTCCTTCCAGAGATTTTCCCAGTCGGCTGTTTCAAAATTCACTGGCAAGACGTCCTGGTATTTTTTTGGCGGATTTTCAGCATATTGTACAGTGCCATCCGGGCGCCATTTGAACCATTGGGGATGCTCTTTTACATAGGGATGGTCTGGAGAACATTGAATTGCAAAATCCAAAGCCACCTCTATCCCCAGGTCATTAGCTTTACCAACGAAATTCACAAAATCATCGATAGTACCAAGTTCAGGATGAATAGCCTTGTGGCCGCCTTCCTTTGCACCTATGGCCCATGGGGAGCCGGGATCACCGGCATTGGCAGTGGTGGCATTGTTCACACCTTTGCGGTGGCTGCGTCCTATAGGATGAATAGGAGGCAAGTAGATTACATCAAATCCCATTTTACTTATTCCTTCAAGGATCCTTTCGCTGGTTTGAAATGTCCCATGCTCCCCTTCATTGGGAGAAGTGGACCTTGGGAAAAATTCATACCAGGAGCTAAATAAGGCCCTTTCCCTTTCTACCAGTACTTCGAGTGTTTTATCGTACCGGCTCGAATGATTTCTATCTCTTGAATGATACATGATAGAGGATACCTCTTCACTTAAGGCCAGATTTACCGAGGCTTCGTCGTTATTATCGTCCCTTAAGACCTCTATCCATTTTTGAAGTTTCTTTTTATCTGGCGAAGTAGCGCGTGCAATTGCCTCCTCCATCATTTGAGCCCAATAAGAAGTTCGGTTTGTATAGGTTGATTGGCCTCATATTTTTTTTGGAGACCGTCCTGCCAGGTTTTAAAATGATCTATCCAGGCCTCAATTGTATTCAAAAAACCCGGTTTCGGGTGCCTGGAAATGCATTGTCCATTTATCATTTCCCAGGAATTCCATTGGTTTTTCCTGCCACTTCCTCTCTTTACCCTTTCCTTTTTTCTTTTCACGAAAAAAGTACGGCATCCACTTTATCGTGACCATCCCCGTATATCCTAAAATCCGCATCTCTCTTTAAAATTGATCTTTTTTATAGGTTCATAATAAAAATGTTTTCCATTATTTTGTTTCCGAGGAATTATCCAGGCACATTTTATTTTTTATTATTGAGATGTTTACTATTTGAGGTTTGAAAAGCTAATTTTTTTGAATTAAGACAATAATAGCTCATCCCTGGTGTAGGATTATTTTTGCAGATATTAGATTTCTTTCTACTCTTTCTGTTGTTGTTACTATGTTTGATAATGGTTGTATGAATAAATCCTTAATTTGAGTTGGCGGCTTTGTTTGATCCATTTAGCAGGTAATATGATAAATCTGAAAATGAATTTTTTCATCCTGTAAGTGGGTTTTAGATACCTGTTCGTTTTAGAAAAATGCTGGATTATCTTATTGTAGAGATTCCGGCATATTGCCGTAAAGTATAAGAAGACAAGATTTTTGTTCAAGGATGAGAAAGGCATATTGTTCCAACCAAAATCATTTTTAAGTATATCAAACTGGCGCTCCATATTTCCTCTTTGGTTGTAAAACGCTGCAACACCTTTGGTATCCAGATCAAAATCATTTGTTATTATGGCTCTATAATCATAAATATCTTGAGTAATCAAGTCTATCTGCCTATCTTTTTTTGGTTTTCTTTTTACAACGAGTCTATATGTTTGTGCCTTATTTGATGGGGACTGTCGTTTAAAGGGGGTTATCTCAATAGATCCTACTTCCATGGTCCCATCTTCACACTTCATTTCTTCCCACTGGCCAACTTGGGAAAAATATTTTCAACATAGCTGTTCCTGCATCCTATGTAAAAATTATCAACCTTACTTTGTAAGAAGGAAATGACATCATATTGGTATGATGCCGCATCGGCTCTGAAATTATGGACTTTTTTGATCTTTTGGGAATCCAATAAATCAAATACTCTTTTAAGGGTGTCTAGCTGAAAAGATTTTGCATCCGAGTTTCCGTTCCGGTTTTCAATATATAGGATGTTCTCTTCATTTATGGTACATACTCCGGGCTGATATCCATAATTCCTTTTATACGTCATCTTACTATCTTCCTTTTCATTGAAAATAATCGTGTTGTCGTAATCAATAGTAAGCTTGTCAGACTTAAAAACTCCAAGCTTTTTAAGAATATCTATATTCAGACTTTCTAATTTTTTGAGTTTGTACAATATTGATGAGTTACAACACCTCGCTTGGTTTTACAAGATTGAGTTTGCTCGGAAAGTTGAGATAGTCTTCTTAAAACAGTGTCAGGACTTGCTAGTTTTACAAAAGGATTATTAGTGAAATGGGGTTTCAAATGTGCTTGTAAATCTTCGATATAATCTCCTCCACAGAGGTAGACTGATTTCAAAGAATAGAAAATGTCTTTCCAGGAATATTTACTTTGATTGACCATTGGAGGAAGCCTGTCATTACAAATTTGATCGATGTTCATCTTGTTCAAATAGTCAAAAACAAAATTTGCTCCTCCGAAAGCGGAGATCGGATTGGATTTTATTATCTTCACGGCTGTAGTATTGTGCAACACTAATTTAAGTGAATATTACGTAGCTGCAAAGCCCCATTAAATAAGGTTTTGCAGCTTTTTTATATAAGACTTACGGATTTTAGGATATATCGGCAGTTACATCTACCCTTTCATTTACAGTTCTCTTTATGGATACTTACCGCAATCTATTTGCGGTTTCACATTATCTATACTTACTCTTAAATGTCCTTCTATATTCATTAATTTCATTTGTAGATTATTGTTTATAATAGTCCCATTTTAATAAGGGAGCACTCTTTTAATTTTTTAATATTTATCTTGTATTGAGATTTTGCTCATATTTGAAATCTTTATCAAAAGCCTGATTATTGGATACCTAAGGTGCCGGCTATTTTTAAAGTACTTAAAGTTAGATAAGTGGGGTAAACTTCTCCGTTAAAATATTACTAAACTTAATTCTTAGGGATTATCCTTCTTAGATTTGATAATTCCAAGCATTAATTAAAATAATGAATAGAAAACAGGAGCAGAATATCTTCAGAATAATAAAACCCGATTTTGCGTTTGGGCACCTTTTAAGGAAAAGGTTGCAGTAAAGCTTAAGGAAAAAAAGCCAATATCCCTTACCAGGGATAAGAATGGTTATTGGGAGGGTATAGTTGAAGGAACAAAACCCGGGGATTATATAAATATATACTTAATAATAAGGATCAATTTCCAGATCCTGCTTCTCGCTCCCAGCCGGAGGGTGTTCATTCCTGGTCGCAGGTTATAGATCAAAATGAATTTTCCTGGCAGGATAATGACTGGAAAGGAATTCCCTTATCACAAATGGTAATTTATGAGCTTCACGTTGGACTTTTACCCCGCAGGGAACTTATGAGGCGATTATTGATAAACTGGACCACCTGTTGGAATTGGGAGCCAATACTATAGAAATAATGCCCATTTCCCCAATTTCCCGGAGAAAGGAATTGGGGATATGATGGAGTGTATCCTTATGCTGCTCAATATAGCTATGGCGGAGTAAATGGATTAAAAAAATGATTGATGCCTGCCATAAGAAGGGGATTGCAGTTATTCTTGATGCTGTTTACAACCATATGGGCCCCGAGGGAAATTACCTGTCCAGTACGGCCCTTACTTTACTGAAAATACCAGACACCCTGGGGAGCAGCACTTAATTTTGATGATGAGCACAGTGACGAGGTTCGAAATTTTTTCTTGCAGAATGCCATAATGTGGCTGGAGGATTTTCATTTTGATGGATTAAGGCTTGATGCTATTCACGAAATAATTGATCGTGGAGCGAGGCATTTATTAAAAGAAATGAGTCAAAAGGTAGATGAAATGGAAGAAAAAACAAGTCGTCGTTTTGTCCTTATTGCAGAGAGCGACCTCAATGATACAAAGGTGGTTAATTCCTATGAAAAAGGGGATTTGGACTGGAAGGGCAGTGGGTAGATGATTTTCATCACGCTGTACATACACTGCTTACCGGGGAAAAAGAAGGATATTACAGCGATTATGGTAAACTTTCTCAGCTTGCCAAAGCATTTAAACAAGGGTTTATTTATGATGGCGTTTATTCTTCTCACAGGAAAAGAACAGTGGGAAACAGTCCAAAGGGCTTAGCCCCGCACCATTTTGTTGTTTCAATTCAAAATCATGACCAGGTGGGAAACCGGATGCTTGGCGACCGGTTAACTCATCTTCTTTCCTTCGAAGGACAAAAGCTTGCCGCAGGCATAATGCTTACTTCTGCCTTTGTGCCAATGTTGTTTATGGGAGAGGAATTTGGAGAGGAGAATCCTTTCCAATATTTTGTAAGTCACGGTGATCCAGAGCTGGTAAAAGCCGTTCAGCAAGGAAGGAAAAGAGAGTTCGAATATTTTCTTACCCATGAAGGCGATTTCCCAGACCCGCAGTCAAAAGAGACCTTTAATAACTCCAAATTAAACTGGAATTTTAAAGATGACGAAAGGAAAAAGAAAACTATTTGAATTTTATAAATATCTACTGAAGCTAAGAAAGGAAGGAGAATTTGAACTTTCAGAATAGTGAAATAAAAACACAGCTATTGTTGAAAAAAATCTTTTGCTGGCTGAAACTGAAAACTCGAAGGGGCTTCTTGCAGCTTACAATTTTAGTAATGAGCCTCAAAGTATAAAATGCCTGAAGGTGATTTAAAGATCCTGCTGGCATCTGCAATAAGCAATGGGGAGGCAGAGAGAATTTTTCGCCGGGAGAGAAGTTGCCGGGACATTCCTTTATCATTTGTAAAAAGGATTAAAAATTGTTCCCACATATTAATTAATGCAGAAGAAAGATCGAGGATATTTTTCTGCCACTTATAAAGAATGAAAATATGAAAGAGAAATATGTTTGCATCCATGGCCATTTTTACCAGCCACCACGTGAAAACCCCTGGTTAAACAAGGTAGAGATCCAGGATTCGGCCTACCCATATCATGACTGGAACCATAGGATCAATGCAGAGTGCTATGTAAGGAATACCTCCTCCAGGATTTGGGATGATGAGGGAAAGATCAAAGCCATAATGAATAATTATGGCTGGATGAGCTTTAATATAGGTCCCACGCTTTTGGCCTGGATGGAAAATGAGGCCCCGGGAACCTATAATGCCATTTTGGAGGCCGACAAGGAGAGCCAGGAAAGATTTTCAGGCCACGGGTCTGCAATTGCACAGGCATTTAATCATTTGATCATGCCGCTTGCAAACGAAAGGGACCAGGAAACCCAAATCATTTGGGGAATAGAAGATTTTAAGTCTCGTTTTAATCGGGATCCCGAAGGCATGTGGCTGGGAGAACAGCAGTAAACACCAGCACCCTGGAATTGATGGCAAAGCATGGGATCAAATTCACTATCCTGTCACCTTATCAGGCAAAGCAGGTGAGGAAACTGGGAGAAAAGGAATGGCATGATGCTACCAATGCTAAAGTAGACACCAAAAAAGCCTATATCTACAAACTTCCTTCAGGAAAAGCATAAGTCTCTTCTTTTATGATGGCCCGGCTTCGCAAGGAGTTGCATTTGAAGGACTTCTTAATGACGGGGAACGCTTTGCCTCAAGACTACAGGGACAATTTACAGATGAGGAAAAAGTGCAGTTAGTGCATATTGCAACAGATGGGGAAAGCTATGGCCATCACCATCACCTGGGAGAAATGGCTTTATCTTATTGTCTACATCACCTTGAGGAACAGGAGGATTCCACATTGACCATTTATGGGGAATTCCTGGAGAAATTTCCCCCGGAATATGAAGCCCAGATCGTGGAAAACACTTCATGGAGCTGCTACCATGGTGTAGAGAGATGGCGGTCAGACTGCGGGTGCAACACCGGGGGGAATGAAGGATGGGACCAGCAATGGCGGGAACCACTTCGAAAGACCTTTGACTGGGTACGGGACCATCTCATTGGCCTTTATGAGAAAGAGATGGCAGCCTACACTTCCAGCCCTGGGAAGTAAGGAATAATTATATTAAAGTGATCCTTGACCGGGACCGGCACAACGTAGAAGAGTTTCTGGAAGCAAATTTCAAAAAGGAACTGGATGAGGAAGAAAGGGTAAAGCTGTTGAAGCTCCTGGAGATGCAATATCATAGTATGCTTATGTATACCAGTTGTGGTTGGTTCTTTGATGAGGTCACGGGATTGAGTCCATGCAGGATATTTTTATGCTAAACGGGCTATCCAGCTTGCTGAGGAAATTAGCGGTAAGAGCTACGAGGAGGATTTTGTGAGACTACTTGAGGAGATCCCGAGTAACATTCCCGAATATGGAACTGCACTTACGGCGTACAGAAAGTTCGTTGAACCCATGGCCCTGGATATGATTCGAATTGGAGCTCACTACGCGGTCTCATCCTCTTTGAGGAATTCCCTGAAGAGGTGAGCCTTTATAACTTTAGCGCGAGTGTCAAAACAAGACATTATTATGAAGCAGGGAAACAAAAGCTGGTGATAGGGCGTACAGAATTTCGTTCAGATATCACCTGGGAAACGGTAGATATCTCATATGCCGTATTGCATATGGGGATCACCACTTATTTGGAGGAGTGCGAAAATATCTTGGAGCAGAAGCTTTGGAAGAAATGCATTCCAGTGTTGCCAGTTTCTTTCATAAAGGGAATGTATATGAGATCTTTAATATGATGGACCAGTACTTTGGTAACCATAATTATTCCTTCTGGCATTTATTCAGGGATGAGCAGCGAAGTATTATGAAGCTTATCATGGAAAATACCCTCAAGAGTGTTGAGACCAGTATGCAGCAAATTTATGATAACTCCTATCCCTTACTTCAAACTTTTAAGGAGATCAACATGGCAGTTCCCAACAGGTTAAAAATGCCTGTAGATATGGCTGTGAACAACAAGATCATTCATGAACTGGAGAATGAACATTTTAAACTTCATCGCTTAAAGCATTTGCTGGAATCTGCTTCACATATCAATGTGACTTTGGATGATGTTACCCTGGGTTATCTTACAGATAATAAGCTTAATTCCTTAATGAAGCAACTAAGGGAAGACCCAGATAATATTGAATTGCTTAAGCTCATTAATGATTTCTTACAACTTATTAAGGAAAGTCCTCTTGAACCTAACGAATGGGAGGCACAAAACATTGCATTTGAGATAAAGGATGAGCAGTTTGATCATTATTCAAACGAGGAGAAGGCCGGGAATGAAAAAGCAGGGGAGTGGATACAGGCATTCATTGAGCTGGAAAAGAAATTAAACCTCGTACCATAATGAAAAAGCCAGATACTACTTACAGGCTTCAACTCTCTCCCGGTTTTACCATTGAAGACCTTAAACCGCGTTTGGAGTACCTTCATAAACTGGGAATTTCAACCATTTATTCAGCTCCATTTTTCCAGGCCAGGGAAGGAAGTACTCATGGCTATGACGTAATAGATCCCTTTACTATTAACCTGGAAATCGGGACACTGGAGCAGTTTAGGGAAATAGGACAAACACTGCAGAAGAGAAATATGACGTGGCTGCAGGATATAGTTCCAAATCATATGGCTTATGATGGGGGAAATGTTTGGTTAAAAGATATTTTTGAACTAGGCCCGGAGTCTAAATATTATAATTTTTTCGATATCAACTGGGATTACCAGGGCAAGGATAAGGTCATGGCACCTTTCCTTGGAAAATCACTGCAGGAGGTCCTGGAAGCAGGGGAACTTAAGCTTCAGTTTGATGCTGAAGGATTTTCCCTGGCTTATTATGATAATGTCTATCCTATAAGCAAAAGGTCTTATAGTTTCATGTTAGCTGAAGCCAATCCTGAAAGCTCCCAAAATTTTGATAAGGTCTTTAAAGAGCACAAGGATTGGGAGGATATAAAGATCGCTCTGTATAGAGAACTGGAACGTAACCCTAAACTTAAGGAAGATGCTGAAGCAGGAGTGAAAAAAATAAATTCCTCAAAGCAGAAAATGGAGCAGCTCGTAAACCTGCAATATTACCTGCCCGCCCACTGGAAGGAAACAGAGAAGGAGATAAATTACCGCAGGTTCTTTACCATCAATGACCTAATTTGTCTTAGCATGGAAAAAGAGGAGGTATTCAATGCATATCATCTTTATATTAAAGAATTGTGCGATGCAGGCCTTATACAAGGGTTAAGAATTGATCATGTAGACGGGCTGTACGATCCAAGGCAATATTTGCAGGCACTAAGAAACCTGGTGGGGAAAGACTTTTACCTTATCGTGGAAAAAATTCTTGAAGCGGGAGAAGAACTGCCACGGGATTGGCCTGTTGAAGGCACCAGTGGATACGATTTTCTTGCCACTGTCAATCATTTGTTTACCAACACCAGGAATGACAGGTTCTTTTCCAAAGCCTATGAGGAGATCTCGCCAAAGTTTGCCGATTATGAGGCGCTGGTTTACGAAAAGAAATTATTCATTCTTAAGGAGCGAATGGGAGGTGAACTTAATAATCTTTGGGATTTACTGGAATATAAGGAACTTCTTCCTTCCAATAACTCGTATAACAAACAGGAGTGGAAGGAGATTCTGAGTATTTTTCTTGCAGGATTTCCGGTTTACAGGATCTACCCTGGAAAATATCCTTTAACAAAGCCTGAGGCAGAGATCATTCAAACAGCTTACGGTAATGCCGTAGAGCATTCGCCGCAGCATAAAGAGGGACTTGATTATATAAGAGATCTATTTCTTGGTAAGGTTAATAGAAATAAGGAGAGTATGCTTTATTTCCTGCAAAGATGCCAGCAATTTACCGGTCCATTGGCTGCAAAAGGGGTGGAGGATACTTCCTTCTATATTTATAACAGGCTTGTCTCCCACAATGAAGTTGGAGATTCTCCAGAGAACTTTGGTATAACAATAGATCAATTCCACCAGGCTATGATAGCCCGTAGATCACAATTTCCCTATACTATAAATGCTACTGCCACTCACGATACCAAAAGGGGAGAAGATACCAGGATGAGGTTGAATGTTATAAGTGAGATACCGCGGGAATGGTTTGAAAAAGTAAATGAATGGAAAGAACTCAATGCCGGGATCAGGAAAAATAAAAAAGGTCCCGGGGCGAACGAGGAATACTTTATATATCAAACTTTACTTGCAGGTTTGCCTTACAGGCAGGAAGATGATTTTCTCACCCGCACCTGTGAATACCTGCAAAAAGTTTTAAGAGAGGCAAAGGTTCACTCCAATTGGGCCGAACCTAATGAAGATTATGAGAATGATGTTTTTAAATTTATTGAGGAGGTCCTTCATAATGATACCTTTAGAAAGTCTTTTGATCCATTTCAGAAAAAAATCGCCGGTTTGGGAGCAGTAAAATCCCTGGGGCAATTGTTGATCAAAATTACATCCCCGGGCATCCCCGATATCTACCAGGGGACAGAACTTTGGGACCTAAGCTTTGTAGATCCAGATAACAGGCGGCCTGTGGATTATGACTTAAGGCAGGAGTTCCTGGTAAAATTTGAAAATTTGCAGGTTAGTAAGGATAGTTTAAAAGAGCTCACCACTAATTTTAAAACCGGAGAGGTGAAAATGTATACTATGCTCAAAACACTGCAGCATCGCAGGGAAAATGAGGAACTATTCACACTTGGAGAATATATCCCACTCGAAGTAACGGGAGAGAATTCAGGGAATTTTGTCGCTTTCTCCAGGAGGTTTAAAAATGATTATTCTTTAGTAGTTGTACCGGCGCTGGTAAATGAACTTTTTGACCCTTCCAATTTAGCAGTGGACATTGAAAGAATAAAAGACTTAAAGGTTGTTCTTTCCAAAGGGTATCCAGGTACCTGGAAAAATATATTTACAAATGAATTTTCAGACAATCAAGGATCTCTTGAACTTACATCACATTTGGAGCAATTCCCGGTTGTATTATTTAAAAGTGCGAAAGACAAATAAATGGAATTAGAAAGAAGTAGCGGAATTCTCCTGCATATTACCTCCCTGCCTTCTGCATTTGGCATTGGCGACCTGGGACCTGAGGCCTATAAATTCATTGATTTCCTGGCAGCATCGGGTAATACATACTGGCAGCTATTGCCTTTAAATCCTACTTATAAAAAATATAATCATTCGCCTTATAGCAGTGATTCTGCCTTTGCGGGGAATCCTCTCCTTATAAGCCCTGAAGATCTGGAGGATGAGGGATATCTAAATTTAAAGGATTTTACAGCTTCAGGCTTATCGGCTTCGGGAAAAACAGACTTTGAAAAGGCCAGGAAGTTTAAAGAAGAACTTTTGGATGCGGCCTTTTCTGCATTTAAAACTAAAAGAAAACCTGGAGCGTATTCTTCATTTGCCAGGACCCATTCCTACTGGCTGGAGGATTATGCGCTGTTTAGAGCTATATCAAAAGATCATACGAGTGCCTGGTCCACCTGGCCGGTAAGTTTAAGGGACCGTAAACCGGCAGCTATTAAAAAGGCTAAAGAAGAACTGAAAGAAGAAATAGAAAAGATTAAATTCATTCAATTCATCTTTTTCAGCCAGTGGAAAAAATTAATTACCTATGCTCATAAGAATGGCATAAAACTTATTGGAGATATTCCTTTCTATGTCACCCATGACAGTGCCGATATTTGGGCTCATCAATCTTATTTTAAACTGGACAGTGAGAAGGAGCCAAAATTTCTATCAGGTGTTCCTCCAGACTATTTCAGCAAAACAGGGCAATTATGGGGTACCCCTGTGTATGACTGGGAGATTCTAAAAACCAAAGGTTATGACTGGTGGATCGAACGAATAAGACAAAACTTACTGCTTTTTGATCTTGTAAGGCTGGATCATTTCAGGGCTTTTGCAGCTTACTGGGAGGTGCCTGCAGGTGAAAAAACAGCAGTTAACGGGAAATGGGCAAAAACGCCCGGAACCCACTTTTTTAAGATCGTTAAGGAGGAATTTCCAAAAATGCCCTTGATAGCTGAGGATCTTGGCTCTCTGGATGAGCCGGTATACAGGCTGCTGGAAAAATATAATTTTCCCGGTATGAAAGTGCTGCACTTTGCCTTTGGAGAAGAAAAAAAGAAAAATCCTTACCTGCCTTTTAATCATAGCCCCCATAGTATTGTTTACACCGGCACGCATGATAACAACACCAGCAAAGGCTGGTATAAAGAAGCAGATATAGAGGCCAGGGAGCACCTTGAAAAGTTTAGTGGCACAAAAGTTACCGGAAAGAATGTAAACGAGGTTCTTCATCGCCTGGCACTATCTTCTGTTTCTAAACTCGCTGTTATTCCAATGCAGGATATCCTGGGACTGGGCAGTGAAGGTTTAATGAATATCCCGGGTAGCACAGAGGGAAACTGGACGTGGAGAATGGAGGAGGGGAAATTGAAACCGGTTCTACGTAAAAAGCTAAAAGCACTAAATGAGCTTTACGGTCGTAAGGAGATCCCGAAAAAGAAAAGAAGGAAAAAATAAAAAGGTTTTCCTAGCGAACTTAAGTTCTTCAGGAAAACCTTTTATTTTGTAGATATTTAACCTTTTTTAGTTACTTCTCTCAATTTGCCGTTGGATCTTTTCAATGGCATTTTGTATGGATTTATCGGGCTCAATGATGTTATTCTCACCCCAGAATCTTACATCTGTAAATCCTGAAACATCATCTGCCATCACAACGCTTTGACTTAGGAAAGTGTCATCTTTTTTAACTTTTTCCTCAGGACGTCTTTCCCAGTCTGTAACAGCCATTTCACTGTTAACGGTATATTTTGTGTTGAATAATTTACGCTTCCAGTTCACAACAAATTCCAATTGTGCACTACCGTATCCATAATACCATTTACCATCACTCTCGCGATAATCTATTTCATATTGGACATTTACAGGATGTACCCGCGCCCCGGAAGGTTTTTTCCTTACGAACATCTGGCTGGCAACATTCCTGTTATCAACGTTAAGTTCATAAACAGCTTTAACCAGGGAAGAGGTTTGTGCATCTATAAAAAGCTTTCCAAAGAACCATGGCAGTTCTTTATTAATTTGCTCAAAATTAACCACATATAAATATCGATTATTTAGCCTGGTTGGTTCATCAAAGCTAAAGGTATAATCATTGAGTTCATTGGGCCTGAACAGGTATTCTGGATATTTCATTACATCACTGTAAAGGTTATTGAAAGGCCCACCTCTTAACTTAAGGGCGAGGGTATCCAACCTTTTATAATCGGCACTCTTCCTTGCCTTTACAAGGGAGATATCATCTTTTCCCATAGAGGTGTAAGGTTTTTTATGGATCCTTACAACAGCTTCAGCAAGAGAGACATTTCTCCATCTTGTTTTTATAGCTTCTCTATAAAAGGCTGTCATCAGGGTGGGATCATCTATATAATTATCTCCGGTTTTTGAAAGCATTGTCTGTACAAGCTGTTTGGCGTCATTGGCAGTAAAGACACTTATTTCTGAAAGTTCTTCAAAGTTTTCATCAAGTTCAATGATAGTATTTTCCTTTTTAAAATATTCCAGGGAAATGGTCTTGCTTTTGTAACCCAGATTGGATACCGTAACCGTACCCTCTGTTATTCTTACCGGAATTTTCAGGGAAAATTCTCCCTCGGTATTGGTTACCGTAGAGATGTTAGATCCATCCAGGGACAGGAAGGCAGAGGATACTGCATCACCTGTTTGGCTGTCGCGCACTTCACCTTTATACTCGTTGAATTGATCCTGTATTTGCTGTGCTTGCACCATAGGGTAGCTTACCAGCAATACAATGGGAAGCATCCAAAGTAAAGGTAAGTGAATTAGAGTTTTAATTTTTGTTTTCATTTCTTTTTCAAAATAATTGTTATTCCCTAATATACAGAATTTTAGTTATTTGTTAACAGCCGAAACGTAATTTTTTTTATAGATTGGCCTGTGGGTAAATTGAAAAATACTTTTATCTCCAATTACAAATAATTGTATTCCTATGAAAAAACATCACCTGCTTCTTATTGTATTGATCGTGATCCTGTTCTATCCTGTGATCTCAGCATTTCAGGCCGGTGATGTTCTGGGGACATTAACAGATGCAGGTAGGGTAGAGCGAAGCATATCGCTCTACCACCTAAGTATTTGGCTATCCTGGCTTGTATTTGTAAGCGTGGCCATTTTCCACAAGTGGACTACACAAGCCAATCAATTTTTTTACTTTACTTATATCTTTCTTTTTGTTGCCTATATAATCTATGGATATTTTTTACAGGAATTTGTAAACCGGTTTGAACTACCAACCACCTTTAGGGATAACTATAGCTTTGGAGTTCTTACAGCAATAATAAATTTTGCAGGGGCAGCGGCTTTGACGGGCATCCTGCAGGCGGGTGTATGGTGGTTCACCCGTAGATGGCATAGAAGGTAAATTATAATGAAAGATAATTTCTCTCATAGTCCCAAGGATTATTCCCAATACAGGCCCAAATATCCTCAAGAACTAATTGAGTATTTGATTCAACTGGTTAATAACACGGGGAAGCTTTGGGATTGTGGAACAGGGAATGGACAACTCGCAGCCGCACTGGCACCTTATTTCGAGAGGGTAGAAGCCACAGATATTAGCAGGCAACAAATAGCAGAGGCTAAGCAGAAGGAAAATATTAATTATACTGCTGTTCCGGCTGAAAGAACAAATTTTCCAGGTTCATTTTTTAATCTTGTAACAGTAGCGCAGGCTGTACACTGGTTTGAGTTTCAGGATTTCTACAGGGAGGTAAAACGGGTGCTGAAACCCGGGGAGTAATTTGTATTACCGGATACGGTTTAATTAGGGCAAATTCCCAAATCAATGAGATTGTAGACGACTTCTACAAAAATACCGTAGGCCCATACTGGGATGTAGAAAGAAAATACCTTGAACAGGAATATAAGACAATCCCCTTTCCTTTTGAAGAAATTAATGCTCCGCAATTTTTTATAAGGTATGCCTGGACCCTTGAGCAGCTTTTGGGGTATCTAAGAACATGGAGTGCCGTAAGCCATTTTCAACGTGCAAACCATTATGATCCTGTAGAGAAGATTGCCGGCCCCTTGCGAGAAAGTTTTGGGGAAAAAGCTGAAGTTTCTTTTCCGTTGCTGCTCAGGGTTGGCAGAAATTGAAAATTACGGCATACAGAACCTTTTTTCTGCTGTAGGAATAGGTTTTCAGAATAAATCGGCATAAAATATGATAAAGCCTATTCCGTTAATAACTAACGACTAATAACTATATGATGAAAAATCCTCTTACCAGAATTTTTTTAATTGTTTTACTACTTCCCATTGCCGGTTTTTCACAGACCCCGGGGGAGATTCCAAGGATAATAAATGATAATAAAAGTGTGACAGACCTTGTCCTGCTTGAATTGAACAGGGAGCGCTCCCTGCAAAGGGAGAACCTCGATTTTAGAATAAAGCAAATAGACAGCAAGCTTTCAACCCTGGATGAAAGTCTAAAAAATACCAGTAGTGCCACAGAGAAGGTGGACAAATTGGTACAACGGGTACAGATCCTGGAGGAAAAACAATCTGAACTTGATAAAAATGTGGTTTCTGTATATAAATATAATTACAGCTCTGCTGTCCTCAACCTCGCTTCTATGGAGAGGGAAATTAAACCCCTTAACCTTTTCAACAGTTCCAGGGAATTCTATACCACCCTGGATAAGGTGAGCAATCCCATGACCTATGAGGGGTATGCGGCCTGGTTCAAGGAATTTGAAAAATATATTGAGGATAACAAAAAGGATGAAGCAAGGTTAAATGCACTAAGCCATATCCTGAATGTTACCGGTAACCTGGCAGAGGGTACACCTTTTACAGGAATGTTTGCAGGCAGTCTTTTTGATGGGATTGGGAGTTTCATTAATTCCCTTGGCCGTCGTGATCGTGAGCTACGCGAGAAGAGTTTAAAGATGTTTAAGCTTACCACTACTGTTTCCCAGTTCACTCATGATAAGGATCTTATTGAAACAGAATGGAAGGCTATAACTAAGAGCCTTGATGAACTTAAGGAATTGCAGGATAAAGCAATGGAAAAGAATATTGTGGAAATTTTAGGCATTAACCGTGCAGATTTCAAGAGGAATTTCACAGATGAGACCGATGCCAAGAAACGAACAGAATATATCCTCAATATTTCCAAAATTGCCGAGAATAAGATCGCTGAGGAAAAGAATAAAAATCCTGAAAACTGGAAACAGGAATATTACAACCAAATGGTGGCTGTTCAAAACCTTAAAATTAGATTTGGTACGCTAACCTTCAGGATCCTCGAGAACCTTGACAAGTATAAAAGCCTTATCAATAAATATAAGGGGATGAGAATTTAAAAACCCGTATTGCCGAGCTTGACCTTAAACTGGATATGGTAAGAAACAGTTTTGAATCAACTTTTAATCCACAGGTTTACATAAAGGCAAGTAACGAGATGTATATTGTTGAGTAATGAGAAGTGAGTAATGAGTATTGAGAATTGAGGTGAGAGTTGGGGTGTACTGATATTGAGTTGAAATAAGTAAATAAGAATACCTATAAATAAAAAGGGAACCAGTTTTTAAACTGGCTCCCTTTTTATTTATAGATTAAATTTCAATACTCAATTCTAATATCTCAATACTAATCTATCCACATTTTGAAGATCCACAATCTGTACAGGTAAGGCATCCTTCCTGATAAATTAGATTGGTGGAATCACAATTTGCACAGGTCTGGCCTTTTGCCTTTGTACCATCTGCAACATAACGCTTAAGGGCTCTTGCCACACCATTTTTCCAGGTGTTTATGGATTCATTGTCTAATTGCAGACTGTTGATCAAGTCTACGGCTTTTTCAATTGGCATCCCGTGTCTAAGAGTGCTTGAGATCAATTTTGCATAGTTCCAGAATTCAGGATCAAACTTATGAGAGAGTCCTTCAATAGTTGTTTTATAACCTCTTTGGTTCTCATACTGGAAATCATATCTTGAGTTTCCTTCATCATCCTTATTTTTAATAATAAGGCCTTCATTTACCCATCTTGGGATAAGGATACCATCCTCATCATCTGCAAGACCGGTAAAGATCTCATATGGTTTTCCATCAATGATACCAATAAAGGCAATCCATTTTTCTTTATTATTCTGGAATCTCACTACATCTGCTTCAAGGATGGCGGGACGTTTTGTCGGGAAAATTGAAGATGTGGATCCTTCTTCTTTTTTCTCTTCGTTGGAAATCAATACTCCACTTCTTGAACCGTCTCTGTAAACAGTTACCCCTTTACAACCAACTTCCCAGGCTTTTAGGTAAAGCTGTCCTACAAGCTCCTCTGTCACATCATTTGGAAGGTTTACTGTCACACTTATGGAGTGATCCACCCACTTTTGTACAGCACCCTGCATGGTTACCTTGCTTACCCAATCTATATCATTGGAGGTAGCTTTGTAATAAGGTGACTTCTTAACTAATTTATCCAGTTCCTTTTGAGTATAGTTTTTATCTGTATCATACCCGTTTATTTGCATCCACTCTTTAAACCTGTGATGGAATACCACGTATTCTTCCCAGGAATCTCCGGTTTCATCTACAAAATCTACACGGGCTTCTTTGTCATTTGGATTTACTTTTCTTCTTCTCTTGTATACAGGAAGGAAAACAGGCTCTATTCCCGAAGTGGTTTGAGTCATTAAACTTGTTGTCCCGGTAGGGGCAATGGTAAGAAGTGCAATATTCCTGCGGCCATACTCCATCATTTCAAAATAAAGCTTTTCATCGGCTTCCCTTAAACGCTGGATAAACGGGTTGTCTTTTTCTCTTTCAGAATCATAAACACTAAAAGCTCCTCTTTCCTTGGCTGCATATACAGATGCTCTGTAGGCTTCAATAGCTAAAGTTTTATGAACTTCTACTGAAAAGTCTATACCTTCTTTGCTGCCGTACGAAATTCCAAGAGCTGCAAGCATATCACCCTCTGCAGTAATACCAATTCCGGTTCTTCTTCCTTCGTAAGCCTTTTTTCTTATTTGTAACCAAAGGTTTTTCTCAACTCCCTTGATCTCTTCACTTTCAGGATCTGCATCTATTTTGGCAAGGATATCGTCAATTTTCTCCAGCTCCAGGTCTATGATGTCATCCATAATTCTTTGAGCAGCAGCAACGTGTTTCTTGAACAGGTCAAAGTTGAAAGATGCTTCTTTTTTAAATGGATTCTCTACATAAGAAAGTAGGTTTATAGCCAGTAATCTACAGGAATCGTATGGACAAAGCGGGATCTCTCCACAAGGATTGGTAGAAACGGTTTCATATCCAAGATCTGCATAAGAATCTGGTACAGATTCTTTAATGATGGTATCCCAGAAAAGAATGCCAGGCTCTGCCGATTTCCATGCGTTGTGAACTATTTTGTTCCAAAGTCTATTAGCTTCAAGCTCTTTAGTATATTTAGGATTATCACTATGGATAGGGAATTTTTGGGTGTAAGACTTATTGTCCTTAACCGCCTTCATGAAATCGTCATCAATACGTACAGATACATTTGCTCCAGTCACCTTACCCTGGGTCATTTTTGCATCGATGAAATCCTCTGCATCGGGGTGATTGATTGAAACTGAAAGCATTAGAGCACCGCGACGGCCATCCTGGGCAACTTCTCTTGTTGAATTTGAATACCGCTCCATAAAAGGTACAAGACCGGTAGAAGTAAGAGCAGAGTTCTTTACAGGAGAACCTTTAGGACGTATATGAGAAAGATCATGACCAACTCCACCGCGACGTTTCATAAGCTGTACCTGTTCCTGGTCTACTTTCATGATGCTGCCGTAGGAGTCGCTCATGCCCCCGTTTCCAATTACAAAGCAATTGGATAAAGAAGCGATTTGATATTTATTCCCAATTCCTGCCATAGGGCTTCCCTGAGGTACGATATATTTGAAGTCTTCCAGCAACCCCAACACTTCCTCTTCACTCATAGGATTTGGATACTTACTTTCTATTCGCGCAATTTCTTTAGCGATCCTCACGTGCATATCCTGAGGGGAAAGTTCATATAAATTCCCGTCTGAATCCTTTAGCGCGTATTTGTTGATCCATACTCGGGCTGCAAGTTCATCTCCTTTGAAATAGGTCAATGACTTTTGGAAGGCTTCTTCCTGGGAATAGGTTTGGGTGGGGGTTTTTGGTGCTTCTACTTTCATTTTTGAATGACGATTTAGGTTAGTTAAATCATTTTATTGGAAAGCACTAAAGTAGAAAAAAATAAACTGTTATAGATGTGTTAATGAGAAGAAAGTTTACAACTAAAAGTTGCTATATGTATGTAAATCAAATAATTATAAATTTACTAACAAAAAAATGTTGACAAAAAGTTTCAGTAATATGATAAGTCCAAATCGCAGAATCCAGAGACAGAGCGGGTTGCAAAGCGATTCTGCGATTCGGAATTTTTAAGTGTTAAAAAACCAGTTTATATGTTTGTTTGGCTATTTCAAGTTCTTCATTGGTGGGAATAATTAGCACTTTTACCCTTGCATTTTCTCGATTGATCGCTCTATTCTCTTTTGATCGAATTACATTCTTTTCGGGATCGATCTCGATACCCAGGTACTCCATGTCTTTACAAACCAGGGAGCGAAGTATGTCACTATTCTCACCAATCCCCGCTGTGAAAACAATCGCATCCAGGCCATTCATAGCGGCAGTATAAGCACCTATATATTTTTTGATCCTGTAGGCATTCATCTCCAGTGCAAGCTGGCACTTGCGGTTACCTTTTTCTGCTTCTGCCTCAATGTCCCGAAGATCGCTGTAGCCGGTAAGTCCCAACATCCCACTTTTGTGATGAAGCAAGTCGCTTACCTCTCTAGCTGAATATCCCAGTTTTTCAATCATATAAAAAATAATGGACTGGTCAATATCACCGCTCCGGGTACCCATGATTAGGCCATTCACCGGTCCAAAACCAAGGGAATGATCTACGCTTTTGCCGTCCTGCACAGCAGTAATACTACAGCCATTGCCCAGGTGCACGCTTATGATCTTTGAATTTTTCTTATCCAGCATTTCGATTGCCTGCTCTGTCACATATTTATGACTGGTACCGTGAAAACCGTATACCTGGATATTATGATCCTGTTTAAAGGACAGGGGAATGGCATAAGTATTGGCACAATCTGGAATGGAGCGGTGAAAGGCAGTATCAAAAACAGCTACCTGTTTAGCTTCAGGAAAAATATCCTCAGCGACCTGGATCCCTTTAAGGTTTGGCGGATTATGGAGCGGGGCGAGGGAAAAAAGCTTTTTAATTTCAGATTTCACCTCCTCATCGATCTCAATGGTTTCCGAAAAAGCATCTCCACCATGAACCACTCTGTGCCCAATTGCGGGAATTTCTGAAGCATCCTTAATAACACCCTTTTCAGGATCCAGTAAATAATTTGTTACCTTTTTTAAGGCTACAGAATGATCGGGGATTGAAAATTCTTCAGAAGTCTTAAAATCACCAGATTTATAATGCAACATTGAATTTTCCTGTCCTATTCTCTCTACCAGCCCTGAGGCCAGTACTTCTTCAGCAGGCATTGCAATAAGCTGAAATTTTAAGGAGGAACTACCGGAATTTATAATAAGTATTTTGTTCATTTCTAAGATTTAAATTCCCTGTGCCTGGATGGCGGTAAGGATTACAGTATTAAAAACATCGTCTACAGTACAGCCTCGGCTAAGGTCATTAACCGGTTTGTTAAGCCCCTGGAGCATAGGTCCAATTGCGAGGGCCCCCGTCTCCCGTTGTACCGCTTTATAAGTATTATTACCGGTGTTAAGATCTGGGAAGATCAAAACGCTGGCCTGTCCTGCAACTTCAGAATTTGGTAATTTACTTTGTCCTACACTTAGGTCTACGGCTGCATCATATTGGATAGGGCCCTCTACTTTTAGATCTGGCCTCAGGCTTTTAACGATCTCTGTGGCCTGTCTTACCCTGTCTACATCCTCACCTTTCCCGGATGTTCCCGAAGAGTAGGAGAGCATTGCTATTTTGGGTTCTATTCCAAAAGCCTTACTGCTTTCTGCTGAAGAGATTGTGATCTCTGCAAGCTCCTCAGCCGTGGGATTGGGATTAATGGCACAATCCCCAAAAACTGAAACCCTGTCCTCAAGGCACATAAAAAATACAGAAGAAACCACAGACACCCCGGGTTTGGTCTTTATGAACTGTAAAGCAGGTATAATAGTATGTTGTGTAGTATGGGCGGCACCCGATACCATTCCATCGGCATGACCTTTATAGATCATCATCGTGCCAAAATAAGAGACATCGCTCATCCTGTCGCGGGCCATATCCAGGTTCACATTCTTATGCTTCCTTAATTCATAATAGGTGAGGGCGTAATCTTCAAAATGTACAGATTTAACGGGGTCTATGATTTTGATCTTCTCCAGGTCAAGCACTAAACCTAAATTCATAATTTTACTTTTTATGATCTCCTCATCTCCCAGTAAGGTGATATCTACCAAGTCCATGGCTATGAGTTTTGCCGCTGCTGTAAGTATTCTTTCATCTGTCCCCTCGGGCAGGACAATATGTTTCCTTGCTTGTTGGGCCCGCTTCACCAGGCTGTACTGGAACATTCGGGGAGTGATACCTTTTGGTTTGAAATTTATGAGCTGCTCGGCCAGCTTATCAAGGGAAACATATTTTTCAAAGGTGCTTATGGAAGTTTCTATTTTTTGAACACTATCTGCATAAATATTGGATTTAATTGCTCCAACTTTATTTGCTACATTGAAAGTACCATCCTCAACAGATATAATTGGAACAACCTGCGAGAGTCCCTCGATAAGTTTGATTATGGAATCTTCGGGAGTGATGCCCCCGGTAAGGATGATCCCCGAGATCCTTGGATAATTGGTAGAAATATTTGCCTGCAGGGCTCCAAGGATTATATCTGCACGATCTCCCGGGGTAATGACCAGGCTTTCATTCTTTAAATGGTGAAGGTAATTGCGCAATTGCATTGCACCCACATTAAAATTACCTGTTTGATTATCAAGAAAATCGTGTCCAAATAGAACCTTACCGTTAAGTGCCGTGATAATTTCCTTTAAAGTTGGATTGGAGAGAGTGTCTATTAATGGAATGGCAAATACGGCCACCTCATCTGGCAGGAATTCCCTCATCCCGTTTAGGGCGATTTCAAGATTTTCTGGCTGTATGCGGTTGCTTACCATGGCCAGCACTTTTACATCTTTGTTAATGAATGCATTAAAGGCCATTTGCAGGCTGCCCATCAAGGTCTCCTTGGTTTTATGCTGCCCGCTTGCAACAATGATCACAGGGAGCCCAAGGTTCTTGGCAATTAAAACATTGACATCAAATTCAAAGACACTGCCTTCACCTGAGAAATCACTTCCTTCTACCAGGACAATATCAAATCTTTCTTCAAGGTTCTTGTATTTGCGAATGATAGTATCAATGATCTCACCAGACTGGCCGTCATTACGCTTTTGAATGATCTCGCTACGGGTAAAGGCATAGGCATCCTCGTAAGGCAGATCAACTTCAAAATGACTTAGCACTGTATCGATGTGATTATCCTTTTTTCCAGTTGGTACATCATTTATAATAGGCCTGAAATAACCCACTTTTGTGGTTTTTCCAAGAAGGGTGCGCATAAGCCCCAGGGAGATAATAGATTTCCCGCTGTTGGATTCCAGCGTGGCTATATAGATTCCTTTATTCATAGTAAATAATTGAGGTGCAAATTTACGGTTATAAAAAAACTTCTCCTCCCACAAGCTTATAAAATCCTGTGAAATGTGCCGAAAACTGATGAAGATCAGAATCCTGAAAAAAACCCGGTTATAATAGAAAAACGCTCCCAAACCTGAGAGCGTTTTTAATTAATACCATATTAATGATCTATTTATTATCTATAGGATCATTCGTAGTAGTGTTCCTGTTATTCACACCACGGTTGTTGGTGTTTCTGTTATTTACACCCTGGTTGTTAAGGTTCCTGTTAGGGTTGTTTCTTCTCATATCGCTTTGATTCTGGCCACGAATATTTCTTGGAGTACTTATATTGTAATCCTCTTCAAGTACACTATCTGTAGTACTGTCATACCTGTAGGTCCTGAAATTTCCCTGCTCATCAAAGCGTCCAAAGGAAACATCATTAGGGTCTGAAGTAGAAGTCATAATATAATACCCGTTTGCAGTAGTTCTGCGAAGATTTCCAATTTCGGTCTCTGTTCCGTTTTCTATCTGCGATACGGTAAGGTCACCCCTGTCATTTGGTGTAAACCTGAAGTTTTGATTATTAAAAGTATAATCTGATGGTTCCTGGATATCATAATATGTGGCCCTGTCTGTCCTCATATCCATATTATCCCTGTTTGATTGTGTGGGTTGATCTGTAACCTGTGCATAGATGGTTCCCACAAACAAAAATGTCAATAAATAAACTAACTTTTTCATAACTGTTTTATTTTTAGGTTTTTACAAATCTACAATGATAAGCTGTTAAGACTTGATAAAGCTTCGTTAGGGTTTTACTAAATCCTAATAGGTGAGGCAAAAAGTAGAAAATATGAATGTGATTCCCTCTACCTTTTTCATAATTGATGCTATCTTCTCAATTTCAACTTTAAAGCCTATCTTTGCAGCCGCAAAAACACAGGTTATAAATTCGGGTCTGTTCTCATAGCCTAAAATTTTGAGCTATTGCCCAGAGTAGAACCCGTATCCTTAAAAATATAATATGAAAGCCGGAATTGTAGGATTACCCAACGTAGGAAAATCAACTCTTTTTAATTGTTTATCCAATGCCAAGGCGCAAAGCGCCAATTTCCCCTTCTGTACTATTGAGCCAAATATAGGAGTGGTGAACGTACCCGATTCGAGACTGGAAAAATTGGAATCCCTGGTAAAGCCGGAGAGGGTTATGCCTGCAACTGTTGAGATCGTGGATATAGCAGGTCTGGTAAAAGGGGCAAGTAAGGGAGAAGGCCTTGGTAACCAGTTCCTGGGAAATATTAGAGAGACAGATGCTATTCTTCATGTGCTTAGATGTTTTGAAAATGATAATATTGTGCACGTAGATGGTTCTGTAAATCCTGTAAGAGATAAGGAAACTATTGATATGGAGTTACAGCTTAAGGACCTGGAGACGGTTGAAAAAAAGCTGGAAAAGGTAAAGCGGGCTGCCAAAACAGGGAATAAAGATGCGCAAAAAGAGGAAGCTGCTTTATTAAAACTGAAGCAGGGCCTTGAAGCGGGAAGATCTGTAAGAGCAATTGAGCTTACAGATGCTGAAAGAGAGGATTTTGTTAATAATATACAACTAATTACAGATAAACCTGTGATGTATGTTTGTAATGTTGACGAAGGCTCTGCCACTACAGGAAATGAATTTGTAGAACAAGTGCGGGAAGCTGTAAAGGACGAGAATGCTGAGGTGCTTGTACTTGCAGTTGGTACTGAAGCCGATATTACAGAACTGGACGATTACGAAGAGCGGCAAATGTTCCTTGCAGATATTGGCCTTGATGAGGCAGGTTCTGCAAAGTTGATTCGCTCTGCCTACAGGTTACTTGATTTACAAACCTATTTTACCGCCGGTGTTAAGGAGGTAAGAGCCTGGACAATTCCCGTAGGGGCAAGTGCGCCACAGGCCGCAGGGGTGATACATACAGATTTTGAAAAAGGATTTATTCGTGCAGAGGTGATCGCTTATGATGATTACGTTTCCTTCGGGAGTGAGGCAAAGGTCAAGGAAGCCGGTAAGATGAGGGTAGAAGGCAAGGACTATATTTTGAAGGACGGGGATGTGATGCATTTTAGGTTCAACGTTTAATAAGACGTTAGACGTTAGATGTTAGACGTTAGATTTTAGAATTACCTGGGGAATTGGTAGGATTGATTTTTAGAAGGATGAGCTCGATTGTCTATCTCAAATCTCAAATCTCAAGTCATTGGTGTCCGATTAAAATATTTAAAATTTTCTTAAGCCTTAATATATATAGTCAGAAGATACATCAACCTCAACCAGGGGGTGGTTTTGGATCTGAAATAGTTCAGGAAAATTCAAGCTTTTTATAAGAGGTTAAACCAGTATTTTCCACACACTTTTTAGTCTAGGTTCTAGATTCTAGCAGCGGAAGCGGTCCAGACTCTTTTATCGGACAACAATGATCTCAAGTCTCATATCTCAAGTCTCACATCTAATATCTCAAGTCTATCAACATTTCCTCTTAATGCTTTGTTAATTACTTTGTGCAGGCGGGGTTTTAACTTTTTGATGTAAACCTTATATTAGCGACTCAACCGCACCTACTAGTTATGAGTCAAGATACTAAATATACAGAGGATAATATCCGGTCACTGGACTGGAAGGAGCATATACGTATGCGTCCCGGGATGTATATTGGAAAACTTGGAGATGGCTCCACGGCAGATGATGGTATCTATATACTTCTAAAGGAGGTAATAGATAACAGTATTGATGAATTTGTCATGGGCGCCGGGAAGACCATTGAGATCTCTGTACAAAACCAAAGGGTTATAGTGCGGGATTATGGCCGTGGGATTCCGCTGGGAAAAGTTGTTGATGTAGTTTCCAAAATGAATACCGGGGGAAAGTACGATTCCCGCGCTTTTAAAAAGTCTGTTGGTTTAAACGGTGTAGGTACAAAAGCCGTTAATGCACTTTCATCCAGTTTTAAAGTAGAATCTACCCGGGATGGCCGCTCCAAAACGGCTGAATTTGAAAAAGGGAACCTCGTAAACGAGGAGGAACTGGAGGAGACCTCCAGGCGCCGTGGTACCAAGGTAACCTATATCCCGGATGAAAGCATATTTAAAAATTTCAGGTACCGTGATGAGTATATAGAAAAAATGCTCAAGAATTACGTTTATCTCAATCCGGGATTGACGATTATCTTTAACGGTGAAAAGTTTTATTCAGAAAATGGTTTAAAGGACCTTCTTGGAGACAGCATAAATGAGGATGATCAACTATATGAGATCATTCATTTACGCGGTGATGATATTGAGATAGCCTTAACCCATAGTAAATCCCAGTATTCTGAGGAATACCACTCCTTTGTGAACGGGCAAAATACCTCTCAGGGAGGTACGCATCTAGCGGCTTTCAGAGAGGCGCTGGTAAGGACTATCCGTGAGTATTACGGGAAGAACTATGAGGCATCAGATGTGCGAAAGTCGGTAGTTTCAGCAATAAGTATTAAGGTGATGGAGCCGGTGTTTGAAAGCCAGACCAAAACCAAACTCGGTTCTACAGATATGGGAGGCAAACTTCCCACCGTGCGTACTTATATCAATGATTTCGTAAAAACCCATCTGGATAATTACCTCCATAAGAATGCTGAAACTGCAGAGAAGCTGCAACGTAAGATCCTGCAGGCAGAAAGGGAAAGAAAGGAGCTATCAGGAATTAGGAAACTGGCAAAGGACCGGGCGAAAAAAGCCAGCCTTCACAATAAAAAACTTAGGGATTGCCGTATACACCTGGGGGACAGTAAAAAGGAACGGTACCTGGAGACAACGCTGTTTATAACAGAGGGAGATTCTGCGAGTGGATCCATTACAAAATCCCGGGATGTGAATACGCAGGCTGTGTTCAGTTTAAAAGGAAAGCCCCTTAATAGTTATGGTCTTACCAAAAAGATCGTATATGAAAATGAGGAATTCAATTTGCTACAGGCTGCCCTGAACATTGAGGAATCCATAGAAGACCTTAGGTATAATAATATAGTGATCGCGACAGATGCCGATGTGGACGGGATGCACATTCGGCTTTTACTAATAACTTTCTTTTTGCAATTCTTTCCTGAACTTATAAAAGAAAACCACCTCTATATACTCCAAACCCCATTATTCAGGGTAAGAAATAAGAAGGAAACAATCTATTGTTACAGTGAGCTTGAGAGACAGCAGGCCGTCAATAAACTTTCTGGCAAAGCAGAAATAACGAGGTTTAAGGGATTGGGAGAAATTTCTCCAGATGAGTTCAAACATTTTATTGGAGAAGATATCCGTCTTGACCCTGTTATGCTGGACAAGGATATGTCCATTGAAGAACTCTTGAGTTTTTATATGGGTAAGAATACGCCAGACAGGCAGGAATTCATAATTGATAATCTTAAAGTTGAACTGGATTTGATCGCAGAGTAGCCTATGAGGTTTAAAAATACTTCCGAAACAAAGATTATTCCTTCCATCTACATTTTAATTGTAGCTGCTTTTGTAACCAATCTTTTTGTGAATATTGAAATAATGACCACCTCAGAAACCGAGAATGCGATGACTTTTAGTCACTTTCTTCCCAATATTCTCCTTCTGCTATTTGGCATTTATTTTCATCGTATCGCGCAGTCCTTTGATTTTGACAGTGATGGGGAAACCCTGAATTTCAAAAATAATGGGGTTTTCTTTTCAAAATTTATGGAATACAGGGTTAAAAGGGCAGAATTTCCAAAATCCAAGCTTATTAATTTTGAAGTAAGCGATTACGGGATCTATGCCAGTTTAAAAATTTATATAAGGAGCCGTCGCAAGAAAGGCCCACGTAGCTATAGGTTCAATATTACATTTTTAGGGAAGAAAAAGAAAAGAGGAATGATCGAGTCCCTGCGTAAAGTATTGGAAAAAAATAAAGCAATTTCTTAAATGGATCTAGATAACCAGGATAATTTACCCTTAAACGGGGAGGAACAACCAAAAGAACAACTTATTCGTGTTACAGGCATGTACAAGGATTGGTTCCTAGATTATGCATCATATGTGATCCTGGAACGTGCAGTACCTGCTGTGGAAGATGGTTTTAAGCCCGTACACCGCCGTATAATGCACTCCATGAAAGATCTTGATGACGGCAGGTACAATAAAGTAGCCAATATCGTTGGACATACCATGCAGTATCACCCTCACGGGGATGCCAGTATAGGGGATGCCATGGTTCAAATTGGACAAAAAGACCTGCTCATAGATGCCCAGGGAAACTGGGGGAATATTTTAACTGGTGACCGGGCAGCGGCTCCCAGGTATATCGAAGCTCGGTTATCCAAATTTGCCCTGGAAGTTTTATTTAATCCTAAATTAACTGAATGGCAACTTTCCTATGATGGTCGTAAGAAAGAGCCGGTAAACCTCCCGGTGAGATTTCCGCTTTTACTGGCACAGGGAGCTGAAGGTATTGCGGTGGGATTAAGCACCAGGATCCTTCCTCATAATTTCATGGAACTTATAGATGCCTCTATAAAGCACCTCAAAGGAAAAAGCTTTAAACTCTTCCCGGATTTTCCAACCGCCGGGGAAGCAGATGTGACAGATTATAATGATGGGATGAGGGGAGGACGAGTGAGGATACGCGCCAAGATCTCCCAGTATGATAAAAATACTCTTGCAATTACGGAGATCCCATACGGTACCACTACCACCACCTTAATTGAATCTATACTTAAAGCAAACGACAAGGGAAAGATCAAGATCAAGAAGATAGAGGATAACACTGCAGAGAATGTGGAGATCCTTATCTACCTTCCCCCAAATATTTCACCAGATAAAACTATTGACGCGCTTTATGCCTTTACCACTTGTGAAAATTCCATTTCACCACTTGGCTGTGTGATCATTGATAATAAACCTGTATTCCTGGGGGTTACTGAAATCTTAAAGCGCTCTACAGATCATACTCTAAGTTTATTAAAACAGGACCTTGAGATCAGGCTGGATGAGTTTGAGGAGCAGTGGCATTTTGCCTCCCTTGAAAGAATATTTATAGAAAACAGGATATACCGTGATATTGAAGAACAGGAGACATGGGAGGGGGTAATTAAAGCGATAGATGAAGGTTTAAAACCTCATATTGGGCATCTAAAAAGAGCCATTACAGAAGAAGATATAGTAAGGCTTACAGAAATAAGGATCAAAAGGATCTCTAAATTTGATATCGATAAGGCACAGCAAAAAATAGAAGCCCTTGAGGAGGAGATCGCCAAAGTAAAACATCACCTGGACCATCTTGTAGATTACGCTGTTTCATATTTTGAAAGACTTAAGAAAGAATATGGTGCAGGAAAAGAGCGTAAGACAGATCTTCGCCTGTTTGATGATATAGAAGCTTCCAAGGTGGCTATGCGCAATACCAAGCTATATGTAAATCGAAATGAAGGCTTTATTGGTACCTCCCTTAAGAAAGACGAATTTGTTACAGATTGTTCAGACATCGATGATATTATAGTCTTCACGGGAGACGGGAAGATGATGGTGACCAAAGTAGATGCAAAAACCTTTGTAGGTAAGGATATTATACATGTGGCGGTCTTTAAGAAGAAAGATAAAAGAACGATCTACAACCTCGTATACCGCGACGGGAAGAATGGCTCCTCCTATATTAAGAGATTTGCCGTTACTTCTATTACCCGTGACAGGGAATATGATGTAACCCAGGGCAAGAAAGATTCAAAGATCCTGTATTTCTCTGCCAATCCTAATGGTGAAGCAGAAGTTGTTACAGTATACCTTAGACAGGTGGGAAGCATTAAGAAGCTAAGGTTTGAAGTGGATTTTGCAGATATGCTTATCAAGGGCCGAAATGTGAAAGGAAATATTGTAACCAAGTATGCGGTCAAGAAAATTGAACTCAAGGAAGAAGGTGTTTCAACCCTTAAGCCTCGCAGAATTTGGTTTGATGATAGTGTAAAGCGTCTTAATGTAGATGAAAGAGGAGAGCTTCTGGGAGAATTCAAAGGAGAGGACAGGCTGCTCATTATCACTCAAAACGGAGTGGCAAAAACAATAAAGCCCGAACTTACCACAAGGTTTGATGACGAAATAATTGTCCTGGAGAAGTGGGTGCCTAAAAAACCAATCTCGGCAATATATTGGGAGGCAGAAAAGGAAAAGTATTATGTGAAGCGTTTTCTAATTGAAAATCCAGATAAGGATGAGCTTTTTATAGGTGACCACGAGAAATCATTCCTGGAATTGGTTTCAACAGATTATATCCCGCAGGCAGAGCTGGTTTTTACTAAAGCGAGAGGTAAAGATCAACGGGCAAATGAAGTGGTAAATCTTGAAGAATTCATTTCAGTTAAAGGGATTAAAGCGCTTGGAAACCAGTTGACTACAGAAAAATTAAAACAAATAAACCTATTGGATCCCGTACCTTATGAACCTGAAGTTGTTCCTACCGAGGAGCTGGAGGTGAAGGATGAGGAAACAGTGGAAAGTAACACACCAAACCTTGCAGAAGGTGAGATAAGAAAAAGTTCCCAGGGGGAAAGCCAGACAAAATTATTTGATGAGTAATGGGGTTTTTAAAGGAATTTAAGGAGTTTGCTGTAAAAGGCAATATGATAGATATGGCGGTGGGGATCATCATAGGTACCGCCTTTAATAAGGTGGTAGATGTGCTCGTGAAACAGGTCGTAATGCCGCCACTATCAATGATGACAGAAGGGGTTAACTACGCTTCAAGGAGAATAGTCCTGCGGGAAGGTGTTGCAGAACAGCCGGGTGTTTCCCCTGCAGTAGAGGAGATAGCAATAGGATATGGAGCCCTCGTGGAGGCACTCATAGATTTTTTGATTATAGGGATGACCATATTCCTGGTGGTGAAATTAATGAACAGGTTTCGAAGAAAATCTGAAGATCCCAAAGACAAAACAGTCGAAACTCCAAAGAATATTGAATTGCTTACCAATCTTAATGAGTTAATGGAGGAGCAAAATAAATTATTACGAAAAGGCGGGCAAAATAACTGATATTACTCAATACGTTTAACCTCTCCCTTTTCTTTCTGGCTGTCTCCAACCAGGCCGTACTCAAAGGTGTAGGAGTCTTTCCCTGTCGTAAGGATCTTTATATGAATTGGCTGTCTCTCTGCCCGGTTCTTCGGGTTTAAATTCTTAATTATATACTCGCAATCATTCAGCCATCTTACAGAAGAGGTATCGGTTTTCCCCTGGAAATGATCAATTTCAATAGAGTCATTTCTTACAAATCTTGAAGTGACGATCTCCCCATTGAGGTAAGTTTCAAATTCAAAGGTTCCGGTCCTGTAACTGGCACAATCCCGTTCAGGGGAATAACATCCGGTGAATAACACTAAAACACATAAAACAACCGGGAAATACTTCATTCTTAAGGCTTTTTGGGTCCAGGGGCAACAAGAGCTAACTCTCCCTGGATTTAAATGCAAAATAAAGCTTTTCAAGGGTAATATTCAATTTTCAAAGGCTTCAAAAGAACCGTCAGTGTAAAAAATTACTATTTTTTTTATTTCTTTTCCTGTCCGGGTTGTATCAGAGGCAGGAGTGGCTGATAAATTGCCTGGGGGAGCAACACCTTCCTGGGTGGAAGAAGGTGCGGGAGTAGCAACAGAGGGGGAGGCTTTAGGAGGTTCTTGCTTTGATACATCGGTTGGAAAACTTCCTTTCCCATTCAGCAACCAATAGAGTTCTACCTCGGGGTAAGTTTGAACTATTTTGAGAACAAAATCAAGGCTGGGTTTATTCCTTCCCGAGATAATATGTGAAATAGAAGAGCGGCCCACATCTATCGCATCTGCAAATGCAGCGGCAGAAAGATCATAATATTCCATCACTTTTTGCAACCTGTTGCTAAACTCATCACTGTTTACCATTGTAAATTATGTTTCAATTTAATTCTGTTTACAAATGTAATAAATAAGAACCAGTCCATCTGCATACAATTGTAAACATATAGTTTTTAAAATAAACTAAAGGTCTACATAAGCATATATAAACAACTAAAATTAAGCAAATTAAGTATCAATTATTGGCGGCATGGATTTTTTCCCAACACCTATGATCTATTTGTTGTTTCAGGAGCTTTCAGTTGTTTACAAAGTTAAACATAATTAGAATTTAAGACTGTTTACAATTGTAAAATTTGCTTTATTTACTTTTGTAAACATGGAAAAAACATCAATTACCTCATATGAGGATTTCATTGTAAACTATTCACTTTATAAGGAAGAAAGGCTCCAGGGCCGTTACCTTAATTTTGATCATATAGAAAAGGCTATTCACGAAGTTGGTTCAGCTTTTAAATTTTATGAAGTTGGGAAATCTCATATGGGGGAACCTATCCATAGAATTACTGTGGGCAATGGTAAAATAAAAATTTTTGCATGGTCACAAATGCACGGGAATGAATCTACCACTACAAAAGCGGTTTTTGATATTCTTAAGTCCTTCAGGATATTTGCTAATGAGGAATATATTGAAAGCCTTCTTAAAGAGCTTCAAATTTGTTTTGTTCCCATGCTCAATCCAGATGGCGCCAGAGCTTATACAAGAGTAAATTCTCGTGGAGTTGACCTTAACAGGGATGCCCACAACCGGGAAGAGGAAGAAAGCAAAGTCTTGAGAAAGGTATATAATGAATTTAAGCCTCATTATTGCTTTAATCTGCACGACCAACGTACTATTTTTAGTGCCGGCCCAAAACCCTTACCTGCTACTATTTCGTTTTTAACTCCCGCAATGAATGAGGAGAGGAGCGTCACGCCTTCAAGGAAAGCATCTATGAAAGTGATTGTAGCGATGAATGAGCGACTTCAGGAAAAAATCCCCGGAATGGTTGGCAGGTACAGCGATGCTTTTAATATTAACTGCACAGGCGATACGTTTCAATCGCTCGATGTTCCCACCATCCTGTTTGAAGCAGGACATTATTATAATGACTACGAGCGGGAAAAGGTCCGGGAGTTTCTTGTACAGGCTTTAATTACTGCCCTGGAGGTCATTGCTGCAAAAAAGATAAACACTAAAAGTGAGGAGGATTATTTCAATATACCTCAAAATGAGAAGCTGTTCTTTGATGTTATTTTACGAAGAGCACTCCTGAAGGATCAAATAGTCGATATCGCCATTCAATACAATGAAGAGTTGGTGGATAATAAAATAGAATTCATACCCTGCATTGAAAAGATAGAAGCCAATTTAAAATTTTATGGGCATAAGGAAATTGACTGTGAGGAAAAAGAAGTTAAGCTTTCAGATGGAGGAGAGGTCAGCGAAAACGTTATAGTTCATAATCTTCTTCTTAAAAATGAAGTTTTAATTATAAAATATGCAAATAACTGAAAATCGTTACTAATTATTTATTGAATTTGTATTAATTTTGTTTTTCATTTAAAGACGTTAAGAGTTATGGCAAAGTACAAATTAGACGATACAGATCATCAAATTCTCGATATGCTAATTGAGAATACCCGCACCCCTTTTACAGATATAGCAAAAAAATTAAATATTTCTGCAGGAACAGTTCACGTAAGGGTGAAAAAAATGGAAGAAGCGCAAATTATACTTGGTTCTTCCCTTACCCTTAATTATGAAAAACTGGGGTATGCCTTTATTGCCTATGTTGGTATATTTTTGAAGAATACATCCCAAACAAAATTTGTATTGGAACGTATTAATGATATCCCATTTGTTACTGTTGCTCACGTAACTACAGGCAAATTCAATGTGTTTTGTAAAATACGTGCACGAAATACGCAACATGCCAAGGAAATTATTTTCCAGCTGGACGATATAGAAGGGGTTTACAGAACAGAGACAATGATCTCTCTTGAAGAAAGTATGAATGATAAGAAAAGATTGATGCATTCTATTTTCAAGAGTATGTAACTTTATTAAACTTATATTAAACCTCCTTTGATATCTAGTGTTGAAGGGGGTTTTTTATATCTTGTAGTTATATGAATAATAACGAAAGTCTTATTATATGACCCTTGCCAATTTACCAATTTCGGAATATCCTGCTTATTACCAAAAGTATATAGACCAATTGCCGCAGGATGATCTACTAAGCCTGTTAAACGGGCAGGGAAAAGAAATGTCTTCATTTTTGGAGGGTCTCAATCAAGATGATCTTAAAAACATTATGCGCCAGGGAAATGGACTGTGGCCCAGGTTTTACAGCATCTTTTTGATACCGAGAGAATTTTCCAATATAGGGCTTTGTGTATTTCCAGGGGAGATAAAACCCCATTGCCCGGGTTTGACCAGGACTCCTATGTACCTGCCTCTTTTGCCACGGAAAGAAAAGGGGAAGATCTTCTTGAAGAATATAAAGCCATTAGAGCATCTGGAATCTGTTTATTTAAAAGTTTCAGTAATACCATGCTTAAGGAGAAAGGTGTCTCCAGTGGGGGGAGTTAAGCGTAGCTGCTGCCGGTTTTATCATTGCCGGGCATGAGAAGCATCATCTAAGGTTATTTCAATCTCATTACAAATTATGAGGAAGATTAAAACCTTTTTCAGTCTTATTAAAAAGACCTACTTCAGCTGGAACAGTAATGATCCCTGGGCAGAGAGTGCTATTATAGCATATTACACTCTTTTTTCTCTTCCATCACTTTTGATCATCGTTGTTTCCATAGCAGGTTATTTTTTTGGAAGAGAGGCTGTACAGGGTAAGCTAACCGACCAGATTACTGAATTTATTGGGGCAGATGCAGCCAGAGCAGTGGAAGGAATGATCACCAGTGCTGCAATCACAGAAAACTCCACCTGGGCAATTGTTTTTGGTGTGGCTATGTTATTATTTGGAGCAACCGGGGTTTTTTTCAGATTAAAAAAATCCATGAACAACATCTGGAACGTCGCAGCCAAAAAAGAGACATTTATGCGAATGGTCCTGGACAGGGTTATATCTTTTGGAATGGTGCTGGCAATAGGCTTTTTAATGTTAATGGCGCTGGTAATATCAGCTCTGGTCGCCATACTTGGTGATTATATTGGAGATACGGCTCCCGTAATTACGACTGTTGGTTTGAAGATCCTTAATTATGTATTATCATTTGTTTTTATCACAGTACTGTTTGGAGCTATTTTTAAATTGCTGCCAGATATTCATTTGAAATGGAGGATCACAATTTACGGTGCTGCCTTAACTACTATTCTCTTTCTTATAGGTGAATTTCTCATGGGTTACTATTTTGGTCAAAGCAATCCCGGCTCTGTCTATGGAGGGGCTTCATCTATTGTTCTTATCCTATTGTGGGTAAATTACACCTGCCTCATTATGTTTTTTGGAGCAGAATTTACTGTACAATATGCCTTGCATAAAAATGAAAGAATAAGGCCTAATAGGTTTAGTGAGCCAGCAATTTTTAAGGAGCTGGAAAAGCTGGAAAAAAAGAACGTAAAACTACAGGAGGACCATAAACTGCTTCAAAGAATTAAAGCCACTATAGACGTGGAGAGGGAAAGGGAAGAGTGTGAAACCGATGATTAATAAAGGTTTAACGTAGCACCCGCTTAATTTATAAACCTCTTAAGACGTCGTCCCGCCTATATCCTGTAAATTTAAAAAACTGAATTTTTTAATTTAAAAACAGGAAAAATGAAAAAGAGAATAGCCATTTTGGCTACCAATGGATTTGAAGAAAGTGAATTGAAATCACCTAAAGAAGCAATGGAAAAGGAAGGCTTCCAGGTGGATATTGTGAGTTTGGAATCGGGAAAAATTAAAGCCTGGAATGAAGGCAACTGGTCAAAGGAATATGATGTTGACTACACTCTGGATGAAGTTACCCCAAAAGACTATAATGCATTAGTTTTACCCGGGGGAGTAATAAATCCAGATTATTTGAGAAGAAGTGATGATGCCCTGGTTTTTGTTAGAAAATTCTTTGAGCAAAAGAAACCTGTGGCGGCCATTTGCCACGCAGCCTGGACCCTAATAAGTGCAGATGTGGTTAAGGGTAGAAAAATGACCTCTTTTCACTCTATTAAAAAAGACCTTATGAATGCAGGTGCAAATTGGGTTGATGAAGAAGTAGTTGTGGATCAGGGATTTGTTACTAGCAGGAATCCAGATGATCTTCCTGCATTTAATGCAAAAGTAATTGAGGAAATTAAAGAAGGTAAACACGAAGAACAGCACGCATAAAATAAAGTTCTTTAATATAAAAACCTGCATAAAACCACCTTGTAAGACAGGAGGGTTTTATGCAGGTTTTATTTTTTATCATTGGTGTCGCGTCAACCTCAACACGGGGATGGTTTTGATCTAAAAGAGTTTAGGAAAATCCGGGCTTTTTAGAATTGGGTAAAGCGCTGTTTTCCATTGATTCAGATTTTAGTCCAGGTTCTATATTCTGGCGGCGGAAGCGGTCCAGACTCTTTAACCGGACAACAATGATTTTTTATAATTTATCCTCCTCATCTTCATCTGCTTCTTCCTCGATTTCTTTTTCCGGAATATCTACAATTGGCTCATTAAAATCTGAATCATCGTAATCATCTTCATCATAATTGGCCATAGTATTCTCCAGTCTTGTACTTACCTTCACAAGATAAATTGAATCCTCTGTCCTCACTTCAACAGCTTCAATAGTCTCATTTTTAGCATTTTTAAAGGAGATGATCTGGTCATCATCATAACCATCGGGATATTTCTCTACTAGAAGGCTCAGGATCTCTGGTGTAAGTTTTTTGTAATCTACAATGACTCTTTTCATAACTATTATTTGACTGTGCAATTATAATAAAAATTGGATTATAACCAATTGAGGAAATAATTTAAAAAAATAAAACTGAACCGCAATCCTTATTCTTTCTTTTTAAGATTATTATAGTATTCAAGTGCCTCTGTTTGCAGTTGTTGAGGGACCTCGCAGTCTATTACGGCTTTCCCAATTTTTTCCAGAAGTACAAATTTGATCTTTCCATGGGAGTTCTTTTTGTCAAATTTCATTAACTCCATGATGGGTTCGTAATCTTCCCGCTCCATATTTGAAACAGGATAGCTGTTTAAAAGGTTATTTGTGATCTCTTCCAGGTCTTCCTGGGGAAGGGAAGTTAAATGGTTTGATATGTATGCTGCAATGATCATCCCTGCAGCAACAGCTTCCCCGTGAAGCAAGCGTTTCTTATGAGGGTGGTCCAGGTAAAATGATTCAATTGCATGGCCAAAGGTGTGACCAAAATTAAGTGTCTTTCTTAAATTTTCTTCCCTGGGATCCTTTTTAACGATTGTTGTTTTGATTTCAACAGATTCTGCAATTATGCTTTCAAGATCATCCAGGGTAAGTTTGCCAAGGTCATTGGCTTTATGCCAGTAATCCCTGCTGGCAATAAGGCCATGTTTAAGGATCTCTGCCAGGCCACTTCTCATTTCTACTGCTGGCAGCGTTTCCAGGAAGGTGGTATTTATAATGACCATCTCCGGTTGAGATATCACTCCAATTTGGTTCTTAAGGTTACCCAGGTCCACTCCGGTTTTTCCGCCAACCGAGGCATCCACCATTGAAAGCAGGGTAGTAGGGATGTTGATATAGTCTATGCCGCGTTTAAAGGTGCTGGCCACAAAACCTCCAAGGTCTGTCACCACCCCACCTCCCAGGTTTATGAGCAGTGCCTTTCTGTCTGCTCCCAGCTCACTTAAAGCTTCCCAAATTCCTGTACAGGTCTCAATATTCTTGTTTTGTTCTCCCTCTTCCATTTCAATAACTTCTGTCACACAGGTAGTTTCCAATTTTTGAAGCAGTCGTGTAAGGCAAAGTTCCCTGGTGTTACTGTCAACTAAAATGAAGATGATAGAAGGTGATTTCGAACTTAAAAAGTTATTTAGTTGTGCATAACCATCTTCAGAATAAAAAACCGGTGCCAGTTGCGCGTCCAAAGTCATATTTTATAAGGTTTGAGCTATATTTTGAAAAGTCGAAAATAAGGAGAATTTTAATAAAAATTCATTTCTCAATATTTATCTTTGTTGTATTAATAATTTTATAATGATCACACAAAAGATTTTCAATGATACCGAGACAGCTTTTAAGTTAAAATCTGACGACGAACTCAACAGGGCTCTCTTCCTATTTGGAATGATCAACAGGCCCACCCTGGTTAAAATAGGAACCTCTTTAACCCGTTTTTCATTAAAGATGCACCTGCCGGTGGAGGGACTTATTAAAAGTACTATTTTCAATCAATTTAGTGGAGGGGAATCTACAGATGATTGCCTGCCAACAATTGAGAAAATGTACACCAAAAAACTTCACAGTATCCTTGATTACTCGGTAGAAGGGAAGGAGCAGGAGGAGCAGTTTGATGCTGCAATGAAAAAGAAGATAAGTATCATTGAATTTGCTGCCAAACGAAAGGAATTACCTTTTGCAGTTTTTAAACCAACGGGTATTGGCCGTTTCGCTATATGGGAAAAAGTGACTTCCAGGGTAACATTAACCCCGGAAGAAGAAGAGGAATGGAAGCGGGTACAACAGCGTGTTGAGAATATTTGTGAAGCAGCATATCAAAACGATATTAGTGTTCTGGCCGATGCAGAGGAAACCTGGATGCAGGGAGCGGCAGATGAGCTAATGGAAAGAATGATGATGAAATACAACCAGGAAAAGGCTATTGTTTTTAATACCATCCAGTGTTACAGGTGGGATCGTATGCAATACTTGCAGGACTTACATGAAAAAGGAAAGAAAAATGCCTTTAGGGTGGGTGCTAAGATTGTGCGTGGGGCTTATATGGAAAAGGAGAATGAACGGGCCAAAAAAATGGGATACGTCTCTCCAATTTGTGAGAATAAAGAAGCTACAGATGTTAATTTTAATGGAGTTTTATCGTACTGCCTGGCCAATTTAGATGATATATCTGTATTTATAGGAACTCATAATGAGGTAAGTAATTACCTGGCCTTACAGATCCTGGAAGACAAAAACCTTAAAATAGATGATGATCGCGTATGGTTTAGCCAGCTCTATGGAATGAGTGACCATATAAGTTATAATCTTGCCCGAAAAGGGTATAATACTGCCAAACTACTTCCTTTTGGGCCTGTTAGGGATGTCGTTCCATACCTTATAAGAAGGGCAGAGGAGAATACCTCTGTTAAAGGTCAAACCGGGCGGGAACTTTCCCTGTTGATCGAGGAAAAGAAACGCCGCAGGGGGAACCTACAAAAGCAACAAGAGATAAAAGAACAGCCGGGGTTAAGGAGAAGATAGGATAGGTAATGAGATATCTCTACCGGTTTATCTTCTTTCGTCTTATGGGGTGGAAGCTTATAGGAACAATAGATCCTGCTTTAAAAAAGTGTGTTGTGATCGTTGCCCCTCACACCAGCTGGTTTGATTTTTTAATAGGCCTAATGGTGCGAAGGATATTAAGACGGGAAATTAATTTCCTGGCCAAAAAGGAATTGTTCAGGCCTCCCTTTGGATGGTATTTCAGATGGGTAGGAGGCACACCTCTGGACCGTACTCCTAATCAAAAAAAGGTGGACGCGATTGCTGAAATTTTTGAGCAGAAAGAAGTATTTCGCCTGGCGATGTCACCTGAGGGTACCCGAAAGAAAACAGAGCGTTGGAAAACAGGATTTTATTATATAGCAAAGGCAGCTAATGTGCCGGTAATTAGGGTGGCTTTTGATTATGCTAAAAAACAGGTAACTTTTTCTGAACCATTTTATCCAACTGATGATGTAGAGGAAGATCTAAGGAAGATCCTGAAATTCTACGACGGGGTCCAGGGAAAAGTAGCAGAGAATTTTTAAAAAAGAAACCGAAGAGCTTAATCTTCGGTTTCTTCCATTGTATGGTATACGTTCTGTACATCGTCATCCTCTTCCAGCCTTTCCAGGAGTTTCTCAACATCTGCTGCTTCTTCAGGAGACAATTTCTTAGTGACTTGTGGGATCCTTTCAAATCCTGAAGACAGGATCTCAATTTCACGGTTTTCCAGTTCCTTTTGAATGGCTCCAAAACTCTCAAAGGGAGCATATATAAGGATATCATTTTCATCCTTGAAAACCTCTTCAGCCCCAAAATCGATCAATTCCAGTTCAAGTTCTTCAGGATCTATCCTTTCAGCATTGATTCGGAAATTACAGGTATGGTCAAACATGAATTCAACAGAACCTGAGGTGCCAAGATTCCCATCACATTTACTAAAATGTGCTCTTACATTGGCAACAGTCCGGTTATTATTATCTGTAGCTGTTTCAACAAGAACAGCAATCCCGTGGGGAGCATAACCTTCAAAAAGAACGATCTTGTAATCCCCCTGGCTTTTATCACTTGCCCTTTTAATAGCCCTTTCGATATTATCCTTAGGCATATTGACACTCTTGGCGTTTTGAATTACAGCCCTAAGCCGCGAGTTAGTATCTGGATCTGGCCCCCCTTCCTTCACGGCCATTACTATATCTTTTCCAATACGAGTGAAGGCTTTTGCCATTGCAGACCAGCGCTTCATTTTACGTGCTTTTCTAAATTCGAATGCTCTTCCCATATAAATTTTAAATGTGGCGTAAAAATAAAAAAAACGTTCCAGTTTTATTAAAAAAAAGGAACGTCCCTGTGATTTTCTTCTTCGTTAATCTGAATTTACAATATCCTCAATAGCACGTGCCAGTTCAAAATCTTTTTCGGTAACACCACCGGCGTCGTGAGTGGACAAAGTAATTTCAAGTTGATTGTAAACATTTGACCAGTTTGGGTGATGCTGCTGGCTTTCGGCTTCAAAAGCAATACGGGTCATAAGAGTAAAAGCTTCCTTGAAATTTTCAAATTCAAATGAGGTTTGGATCCCGTTGCCGGAATAAGACCATCCTTCAAGGTCTTTTAGCTTCTCACTTATTTCGTTTTCTGATAATTTTTTCATTGTATATCTTTTAGGATAAATTTTGTGTATGCAGTCCATAAAGTTACACAATACAAAAGAGAACAGCTAATTTGTGCCATAGAAGCTCCTGTCTCAAACGATCACAGAAGATCTCACCACATCCTGTACAGAGATCTGCAGGTTTTTAGGCAGGAGATTATCCTTGGGCAGGACCGCCAGGAATCTGTCATAATTGGAATCATAGACCTGTTTGAGTAAGGGGTTCTTATATCCCAGGGTTTCGGCTATATCCAGGATAAGATCGTGTTGATGGGTAAGGTCATTGCTTCCAAGATGAAAGACACCCTGCTTTTTCCTGTTAATTATATAATGGATTTGCTGGGTAACACGGGTGATCTCTGTGGCGTTCACCACCACATTTGGAAATACCTCAATGGCTTCTCCAAATTCTATTTTATTCTTGATCTCCAGGACTCGCGGGGAGTTGGAACCAAAAACCATAGGGAGGCGTACTATATTGTATTTGTTATTGGGAAGTCTAAGCAACGCATTCTCGATCTTGATCTTGAACCTGCCGTAAACACTTTGTGACAAAGTCTTATCATATTCATAGGAAGGGTAATTGGTGAAAGCGTCAAAAACGTTGGCAGATGAGATGTAAATAAGTTTACAGTCATTTTGCATTATGTAATTGATAATGGAAAAATGAGTATGCACCTGGGCGTCAAAATTCCCGCGCAGAGCAGAGATAATAATGGTAGGACGAAGGTTTTCCAGCAATACGCTTATATCCTCGGCTTCCTGGTCAAAGGCAAAGAATTTCCTGTTGCCGCTGTAGGGGCCAGCATTGCTGGAGTAGGTGCCATAGGTATCAAAATAGGAGCAAAGCTCTTTATATAAGGCATTCCCTATAAAGCCGCTTGCTCCTAAGATCAATATTTTTTTCAATAGTATTATCCTTTATAAAAAGGCAGCTTCACCTGGGAAGCAGGAATAGCCTTTTTACGTATCTGGATATATACCTTCTCCTCGGCATCTGCCATTGCAGCCGGTATATAACCCAGTCCTATTCCTTTATCCAATGAAGGCGACATAGTGCCCGATGTCACTACGCCAATAATCTTGCCATTTTCATCAACAATATCATATCCCTGGCGTGGAATTCCACGCTCATCCAGTTCAAATGCTATAAGTTTACGTTTTGGGCCTTCCTCTTTTTCTTTTTTAAGGGCTTCGTGGTTGATAAAATCTTTGGTGAATTTAGTGATCCAGCCCAAACCGGCTTCGATAGGGGATGTGGTCTCGTCTATATCATTCCCATACAGGCAATACCCCATTTCCAGCCTTAAGGTATCCCTTGCGGCAAGGCCTATAGGTTTGATGCCAAAGTCTTTTCCGGCTTCCATAACCCCTTCCCATATTTGAACTGCGTCATCATTTTTGAAATAGATCTCAAAACCACCGCTACCTGTATAACCTGTAGCAGAAATGATCACATTCTTTGCGCCTGCAAATTCAGCAACCTCGAAGGTATAGAATTTCATTTCAGAAAGGTTTATATCTGTAAGTGACTGCATAGCTTCTGCAGCCTTTGGGCCTTGTATGGCCAGTAAAGAATATTCATCAGAAAGATCCCTAATATGGGCATCCATGGTATTATGCTGGGAAATCCAGTTCCAGTCTTTCTCAATATTGGAAGCATTCACTACCAGCAAATATTTTTCAGCATTTATCCTGTAAATGATAAGGTCATCCACAATTCCTCCTTCTTCGTTAGGCATACAGGTATATTGTGCCTTCCCATCAACAAGTTTTGAGGCATCATTGCTACAAACTTTTTGGATTAGGGCCAGTGCATTCTCCCCGGTAACAAGAAATTCTCCCATATGAGATATGTCAAACACCCCAACTGCTTTACGCACGGTTTCGTGTTCAGCATTTACACCCTCGTAGGAGACGGGCATATTATATCCTGCAAATGGGACCATTTTGGCATTTAAAGCCTTATGAACTTCTGTAAGAGCGATTTCTTTCATTTGATTAAAATTTGGGCAAATTTATCTATTTCAGGCTGAATATAGGGTAATTTCCACGACAATTATTAGGAATTTAATATTGCTGAAGGATTGCCGCGGCAGAAGTTTTATATTTGAACAACACCACCAAGGACCATAGTTATGAATATATACGACGTCAGGTATTTAGCTGAAGCAGATGAGAAAACAATTGAACGGCAGGAGATCACCTCTACAGATCTTATGGAGCGTGCCGCGACTGAAGCTTTTAAAGAGATCATCTCCCGGTTGGAGCCCGGCCCGGTACCGATAAAAGTATTTGCGGGCATTGGAAATAATGGGGGAGATGGGTTGGTGATAGCTAGGCTTCTCCTGGGCGAGGGTTATAATGTAGAGGTATTCATTGTCGACTATTCCCGCAATAGGTCCAAAGACTTTTTAATCAATTATAATAAATTAAAAGAGCTCGGCAGGCCGTGGCCTGTATCCATAAAAAGTGAAGATGAAATACCTGAAATTGCTGAAACAGATATTGTGATAGATGCAATTTTTGGAATTGGCCTTAATCGCCCTGCTGAAGGGTGGGTGGCTTCACTCATAAGCAAGATTAACTTGTCCAGTGCGCTCGTCATTGCCATTGATATGCCCTCGGGACTGTTTGCTGATAAGATGCCGAAAACCGGACATGACATTATTAAAGCTCATTTAACCCTTACTTTTCAGTCTCCTAAGCTTGTATTCTATTTACCGCAAACCGGAAGTTATGCCGGTGAAGTCGAGGTTCTGGATATTGGCCTGGACCAGGATTTCCTCTCCTCTCTCCCGGTGAGGGCAAAACTTATTGATCATATCCAAATTCTGGATATGTATCGTCCAAGGGATAAATTTTCGCATAAGGGTACTTACGGTCATAGTCTTATCATTGGAGGTAGCTATGGCAAAATTGGAAGTATTTCCCTTACAGCAAGAGCAGCATTGCGAAGTGGGGCTGGAATGGTGAGTATCTATGCACCATCCTGTGGGTACGAGATCCTTCAAACTGTATTGCCTGAGGCTATGGTAATAATGGATGAGGGAGATAAGGAAATAATGAATATTAAATATGATCTCAAACCGGAAGTAGTATGCTTTGGTATGGGGGCAGGAACATCGGGTACCACTACAGGGGCTTTTAGAAACCTTCTGGAGGGAATTAAATTTCCTATGGTAATTGATGCCGATGGCTTGAATATGCTCTCCAAAAACAAGGAATTTTTAAAACTGTTGCCGCCCCAGTCTGTATTAACGCCACATCCCCGAGAACTGCAGCGGCTTATTGGAGATTGGGAGGATGACCTGGACAAACTGGATAAAGCCATGGAATTTTTAAATAAATACTCGCTGGTAATGGTCCTTAAAGATGCTCATACCATAATATTATCGGGTAATGAAATGTATATTAACGATACAGGGAATCCCGGTATGGCAACGGCAGGAGCAGGAGATGTGCTGGCCGGGGTTATAACCGCCTTTATATCCCAGGGTTATTCTCCTCTGGAAGCAGCGATTATTGGAACCTGGCTCCACGGCAGGGCGGGAGATCTTGCAGCAAATGAATTGAGCTATGAAGGGATGATTGCGGGTGATATAACAAATTATATAGGAAAGGCGATTCTTGAGCTATTTAAAAATGATGAAGATTCTTCTTAATATTGATTTATATTAATTTATTTTAGCAATTGTTTAACCAACTGCAGGGAAAGTTGCAAAGGGGTTTAATATGAATGGAATAAGCTGTATTCATATTATTCGTTATGGAGCTTTCCAGTATATTGGATGTTAAGCAATCAAAAAATTTAATTTTTTTATGGAACCCTACCATTATATTAGTTCGGCAGTTCTGGATTTGCAGGTTATATATGACATCATTAAGAACAATAAAAAACTGGAGTTAAGTGATGAGGCGCGATTAAATATTGAAAAGTCCCGCAGTTTTTTAGATAAGAAGATCAATGAAAATGACAAACCCATCTACGGGATCAACACCGGGTTTGGCTCCCTTTGCAATGTTAAGATATCCCAGGAAAACCTTACTGAGCTACAGGAAAATTTAGTAATGTCCCACGCATGTGGAAGCGGACCCAAGGTTAAAAAACCTATAATAAGGCTCATGCTGCTGCTGAAGATACAGTCCTTAAGCTATGGCAATTCTGGTGTGGCATTAACAACTGTTCAAAGACTGGTAGATTTTTATAATGAAGATATCCTGCCCGTGGTTTATGAACAGGGTTCCCTGGGAGCTTCTGGTGATTTAGCGCCACTGGCACATCTATCGCTTCCCCTAATAGGCAAAGGGGAAGTTTATTTTAAAGGCGAGGTGCTTCCAGGGGAAGAAATCCTGAAGAAGTTTGGATGGGAACCATTAAGATTGCAGTCTAAAGAGGGACTTGCTCTCTTGAACGGAACACAATTTATGAGTGCCCACGGTATCTATGCTCTATTGGAAACTTACAAGATATGTTACCTGGCAGATTTGGTTGGAGCGGTTTCTGTAGACGCATTTGACTGTAATATGTCTCCCTTTGATGAATTGGTCCATATGGTAAGGCCGCACAGGGGGCAAATCAAAACAGCAGAAAGACTGCGAGAGTTTCTTGATGGCAGTGAAATAGCTGCAAAAGAAAAGGAAATTGTTCAGGATCCTTATTCATTTCGGTGTATCCCACAGGTGCATGGAGCAACGAAGGACACGATCTCTTTTGTTAGAAAAACTTTCAAGACCGAGATCAATTCAGTAACAGATAATCCCAATATTTTTATAGAGGCCAACAAAATTATATCAGGTGGCAATTTTCACGGTCAAACCCTGGCTTTGGCCCTTGATTATATGGCTATTGCCCTGGCAGAACTCGGCAATATTTCTGAACGCCGAACCTATCAATTAGTTTCGGGTCTTAGGGGTTTACCAACTTTCCTTGTGGAGAACCCGGGCTTGAACAGTGGTTTTATGATCCCGCAATATACCGCGGCCAGTATAGTGAGCCAAAACAAGATGTATGCTATGCCCGCAAGTATAGATTCAATAGTCTCTTCAAACGGGCAGGAGGATCACGTGAGTATGGGAGCAAATGGAGCTACTAAAGTGCTTAGGGTGCTGGATAATATCACCACGATCCTGGCCATTGAACTGTTTAATGCATCCCAGGCCTTACATTTTAGAGAACCTGCAAAATCATCCCGTTTTATTGAAGAATTTGTAGGCTCCTTTAGAGAGCTGGTGCCTATAGTCAAGGAAGACCAGGTTATGGCTACCCATATTCAAAATGCCAGGAAATTCCTAAAAGGAATGGAAATAGGGGAGGAAATACTTTTTGATTAAATATCTACTTTAAATTTCAACCAATTGAGGGCTTCTTCCAGGGTTTCGAAAACCTCAAAGGAATTGCGGTCTTTAAAAAATTGTTTTTCCAAAATAGCATTTTGCCTGCACGTTTCGTTTGTAGTAACTACGGCGATCGCCTTTAGATTTGTTGTGCTGGCACTCTCAAGGTAAACCATTGGATTGACGGCATAGGAATTCTTACGAAATGAAACATATCCATATGGACGGTTGGAAAAAGCTTTTTTTCCCATCTCCAACAATTTTCGGTTTTGCTCCACGTCAAGGAGAATTCCTTCATTGAGCTCTGCAATGAGTACATTATCTTTGAACCAAACTTTTCCAAAGTCCAGTTTAATTATATCTTCAGTCATAAATTTGTAGGGAAAATATGATGCTGCAATGTAGTATTTAATTTTCTAATTCGTAAGAAAAAAAGGTTGCTAATGTGGGTATTAAAGAGGGAAATTTCCATAAAAAAAACAGCTCCCGGAAAAGGAGCTGTTTAAGTAATTTATCCTGGGAATCTAAGATTCTGTTTCTTTTGCGGCCTTCTCTATTTTAATAGTAAGTTCCTGTTTAGATTCATCCAGATCCATAAAGATCTTATCACCTTCAGTAAGATTTGAGGTAATGATCTCCTCTGCCAGTGCATCTTCAATATATTTTTGAATAGCCCGGTTCAAGGGCCTTGCGCCATAATCCTTATCAAAACCTTTTTCAGCAATATAATCTTTTGCTTTGTCGCTTAATGTAAGGGTGTAACCTATCAAACCTATACGCTCGTAAAGCTTTCTAAGTTCAATGTCAATGATCTTATGAATATCTTCTTTTTCTAAAGAGTTAAAGATCACAACATCATCTATCCTGTTAAGAAACTCTGGAGCAAATGCTTTTTTAAGTGCACTTTCAATTACGCTGCGGGCATTCTCATCAATTTGAGAACGTTTGGCAGCTGTACCAAATCCAACTCCCTGCCCAAAATCCTTCAGTTTTCTGGATCCTATATTGGAAGTCATAATAATAATTGTGTTCCTAAAGTCTATTTTTCTTCCAAGACTATCTGTAAGATAACCGTCATCAAGTACCTGCAGTAGCATATTGAATACATCTGGGTGAGCTTTTTCAACCTCATCCAGGAGGAGTACTGCATATGGTTTTCTTCTTACCTTTTCAGTAAGCTGGCCTCCTTCTTCATAACCAATGTATCCCGGAGGGGCACCAATCAATCTTGATACGGCAAATTTCTCCATATACTCACTCATATCAATACGAATGAGGGTGTCCTCATTGTCAAAGAGTTCCTTTGCAAGGATCTTTGCAAGCTGGGTTTTTCCAACTCCTGTTTGTCCAAGGAAGATAAAGGAACCAATTGGTTTATTAGGGTCTTTAAGTCCTGCGCGGTTACGCTGTATGGCTTTTACCACTTTATTCACAGCATCATCCTGGCCAATTACTTTTCCTTTAATGCGTTTAGGCAATTCTGCCAGTTTATTGATCTCTGTTTGTGCGATCCTGTTCACAGGAACTCCTGTCATCATAGAAACAACATCTGCCACATGATCCTCGGTTACTGTTTCTTTATGTTTTTTGGATTCCTCTTCCCATTTCTCCTGGGCAACAGCAAGCTGTTTTTCCAGGTTCTTTTCATCATCCCTTAACTTAGCCGCTTCTTCATATTTTTGCTTCTTTACAACGGCGTTCTTGCTTTCACGTACTTCTTCCAGTTTACGCTCCAGGTCAAGGATTTGCTTTGGAACTTCGATATTAGTAATATGAACACGGGCCCCGGCCTCATCCAGGGCATCAATAGCCTTGTCTGGCAGGAACCTGTCTGTCATATACCTGTTTGTTAACTTTACACAGGCGTCAATGGCCTCTTCAGTATAAGATACATTGTGATGTTCCTCATACTTGTTCTTTATATTATTAAGGATCTCGAGGGTTTCATCCACGGTTGTAGGTTCTACTATCACCTTCTGGAATCTTCTTTCAAGCGCCCCATCTTTCTCTATATACTGCCTGTACTCATCCAGGGTAGTGGCACCAATACACTGGATCTCACCTCTTGCAAGAGCAGGTTTGAACATATTGCTGGCATCAAGACTGCCTGTGGCTCCACCGGCTCCAACAATGGTATGTATCTCATCAATGAACAGGATGATATCATCATTTTTCTCAAGCTCGTTCATCACGGCCTTCATACGTTCCTCAAACTGTCCGCGATATTTAGTACCTGCAACGAGGCTGGCAAGGTCCAGAGTAACTACCCTTTTATCAAAAAGGATCCTGGAAACCTTCCGTTTCACAATGCGTAGAGCAAGTCCTTCTGCAATTGCAGATTTACCTACCCCGGGTTCTCCTATAAGTAATGGGTTGTTCTTTTTACGCCTGCTAAGGATTTGGCTTACACGCTCAATTTCTTTTTCTCTTCCTACTACGGGGTCAAGCTTATCAATTTCAGCCATTGCTGTTAGGTCACGGCCAAAATTATCCAAAACAGGGGTTTTAGATTTTTTATTAGTTTTACCACCGGAGCTGCTAAAGGGGTTATCCTTGGTAGCATCATCTGTGCTGCTGTCCTCGTCGCTGAAGGATTCTGCCCTTGGAGCTTCAAGGAAATCATCTTCATTGGTGATCATATATTTAAATTGATCTTTAACCCCGTCATAATCGATCTTAAGTTTATTAAGAAGTTTAGTCGTAGGGTCATTTTCATTTCTTAAAATACACAACAGTAGGTGAGCGGTGTTTATGGAAGAACTTTGAAACAATTTTGCTTCCAGGAACGTGGTTTTCAATGCACGCTCTGCCTGCCGGGTTAGGTGCAGGTTCTTCTTCTCGTTGGACACTCCGGTTGCAGCCGGGTTAGCTGGGCTTAATATTTCTACTTTACGTCTCAAATGACTAAGGTCTATATCAAGAGCATTCAATATATTTATAGCTTTACCATCCCCATCACGCAGGAGTCCCAGCATTAAATGCTCGGTTCCTATAAAGTCATGGCCCAGCCTTAGAGCTTCCTCCTTGCTGTATGCTATGACATCTTTAACTTTGGGTGAAAAATTATCATCCATCTTAAATTCCTTTCTCTTTAATTTTTATTCATAGTAAGAGGTTCAAAAATTATACCTTTTAATATGTTCTAAGCTAATTGACAAAATAACTTCCAATAATCAAAATTCAAGGTAACGAACTTATTAACCACCGCGGCCTAAATTTTTGTTAATAAAATTTGTCAAAACAGGGGGAGATTCCCCATAAAACATTGGCAAATTGCGTAAATTGGCACGTTAGATTTTAGAACTAAAATAAACTGGTAAATATGGCTGAAGGAGAAAAATTAATTCCTATCAACATTGAAGATGAAATGAAATCGGCTTACATCGATTATTCGATGTCGGTCATTGTGTCACGTGCGCTGCCTGATGTTCGTGATGGGCTAAAGCCTGTTCACAGAAGGGTTTTGTTCGGGATGCATGAATTAGGTATAAGATCAAATACGGCCCATAAAAAATCTGCAAGGATCGTGGGAGAAGTATTAGGTAAGTATCACCCACACGGTGATACATCTGTTTATGATACCATGGTTAGGATGGCCCAGGAGTGGAGCCTTAGATATATGCTTGTAGACGGGCAGGGTAACTTTGGATCTGTAGATGGGGATAGCCCGGCAGCTATGCGTTATACAGAAGCAAGAATGCGCAAGATCGCAGAGGACATGCTGGCCGATATTGATAAGGAAACCGTAGACTTTAGGTTAAACTTTGATGATACACTGGAGGAGCCTACAGTTCTTCCAACCCGCGTGCCTAACTTATTGGTGAACGGGGCTAGTGGAATTGCCGTTGGTATGGCCACAAATATGCCACCTCACAATCTTTCAGAAGTAATTGACGGGACAGTGGCATACATCGATAATCATGATATTGAGATCGATGAATTGATCACTCATATTAAAGCACCAGATTTTCCTACCGGTGGTACCATCTATGGATATGACGGGGTAAGAGAAGCTTTTAAAACTGGCCGGGGAAGGATTGTAGTTCGTGCCAAATCCAGTCTCGAAGAAGTCAATGGAAGGGAATCCATCATAGTTACAGAGATCCCTTACCAGGTGAATAAGGCTGAAATGATCAAAAAAACAGCCGATCTTGTCAATGAGAAAAAAATAGATGGCATTGCGTCCATTCGTGATGAATCTGACAGGAATGGGATGAGGATCGTATATATCCTTAAAAAGGATGCGATCCCAAATATTGTATTGAATACCTTATATAAGCACACCGCACTTCAAACCAGCTTTAGTGTGAACAACATTGCCCTGGTTAAAGGCCGTCCAGAGATGCTGAATCTCAAGGATATGATCTACCATTTTGTAGAGCACAGGCATGATGTGGTTGTAAGGAGAACAAGATTTGAACTTAGAAAAGCTGAAGAAAGAGCGCATATCCTTGAAGGCTTGATCATAGCTTCAGATAATATTGATGAAGTAATCGCACTTATAAGGTCTTCCAATAATGCGGAAGAGGCCCGTAATAAATTAATTGAAAGGTTTGAGCTTTCAGAATTGCAGGCCAAGGCAATCGTAGAAATGCGTTTAAGACAGCTTACCGGTCTTGAACAGGATAAACTTCGTGCAGAATACGATGAATTATTAAAGACCATCGAGGATCTTAAAGATATTCTTGAACGCAAGGAAAGAAGGATGCAGGTGATCAAGGATGAACTTTTGGAGATAAAGGCGAAGTATGGTGATGAGCGAAGATCCCAAATAGAATATGCAGGAGGCGACCTTAGTATTGAAGATATGATCCCAGATGAGCAGGTGGTTATCACTATATCTCATGCAGGATATATTAAAAGGACTTCCCTTAATGAGTATAAAACTCAAAACAGGGGTGGGGTAGGCCAAAAAGGTTCCACTACCCGTAGTGAGGATTTCCTGGAACATCTTTTCGCAGGAACCAATCACCAGTATATGTTGTTCTTTACCCAAAATGGAAAATGTTTCTGGATGAGAGTATATGAGATTCCGGAGGGCAGCAAGACATCAAAAGGTAGAGCTATACAAAATCTTATCAATATTGAGCCAGACGATAAAGTAAAGGCTTTCATTTGTACCCAGGACCTTAAGAATGAGGAGTACATCAATAATCACTTCGTAATAATGGCAACCAAAAAAGGGCAGGTTAAAAAGACCTCTCTGGAGCAATATTCCCGACCAAGGGTGAATGGAATAAATGCCATCACCATTAGAGAAGATGATGAACTTCTGGAAGCCAAACTTACTACAGGAAATAGCCAGGTTATGCTGGCCATAAAAAGTGGTAAGGCTATTAGATTTGAGGAAAGCAAGACAAGGCCAATGGGTCGAAATGCTTCCGGGGTGAGAGGAATTACCCTTGCAAATGATAAGGATGAAGTGGTTGGTATGATCGCGGTGAATGATCTTGAAGCCGATGTGCTGGTGGTTTCTTCGAATGGATATGGTAAAAGATCCAAGCTTGAGGACTACAGGATCACAAATCGAGGTGGAAAAGGTGTTAAAACTATTTCAATTACAGAAAAAACTGGCGAACTTGTAGCTATCAAAAATGTGACAGATAATGATGACCTTATGATCATCAATAGATCTGGCCTTGCGATAAGAATGAGTGTGGATAATTTGAGAGTTATGGGAAGAGCAACCCAGGGTGTAAGACTTATTAATCTTAAGGGGAATGATGCGATTGCCGCTGTGGCAAAAGTAATGCAGAATGAAGAGGGAGAAGTTGACCTGGAAGACGCCGTAACACCCGATGACACTGATCAAATTGTTGATGGCACAACTATTGCAGATGATAGTGAAGAGTAAATAATCATAAAACCAAAATCAATGAAAAGGAAGTTTTTAACTATTGCATTATCATTCCTAACGGTGGTAGCGATTGCTCAGAAAAAAGAGATTCGTGACGCCGGTAAGGCAGTAGATAAAGGAAGTTATGCTGAAGCCAAATCTTTGTTGCAGCAGGCAGAACCTAATTTATCCAGCGTTAATGATCGCTTTAAATCTGATTTTTATCTTTATAAAGGAAAGGCTTATCTGGGGACCGGGGAAAATGTTTCTGTCGAGGACCTTAGAACAGCAGCCCAGGCCTTTAAACAGGCTGAGCAATTAGGGGAAGAGCAGGAAGCCGCAGAGGGGCTCTCTGGTGTAACCAACGCCCTGGTGCAAAGCGCGATCAATGATCAAAATTCAGAGAACTATAAGGGTGCTGCAGAGAAATTGTATGCAGGGTACCAAATGAACCCACAGGATACAGTTTATCTTTATTATGCCGCATCAAACTTAATTAATACAGGGGAATATGAAACCGCCCTTGAGTATTATGAAGAGCTAAGGGACCTTGGATTTACCGGAATTGAAACAGAGTATATTGCGGTGAATAAAGCAACCGGAGAAGAGGAGTCTATGCCCCAGTCACAAAGGGACCTTATGGTAAAAACAGGAGAGTATATTAATCCTGAGGATCGTAAATCACCGCCTAAAAATGCTGAGATCGCAAAGAATATTGCATTGATCCATATAGCACAGGGGAATGATGACGAGGCAATTGCTGCCATGGAAGAAGCTAAGAAAGCCAATCCAGACGATATAAGCCTTTTACAATCTGAGGCAGATATGTATTACCGTATGGGAGATAAAGAAAAGTATAAGACCATAATGGAAGGAATTCTTGAAAGAGATCCTAATAATGCTACTCTTTATTACAACCTTGGTGTTACTACTTTTGAAGTAGGAGATAACGAGCAGGCTGTTGAATATTATAAAAAAGCTCTTGAAATTGACCCTTCAATGACAGACGCAAGACTAAATATAGCTGCTGCTATTCTTGCAAAGGAAGCGGCTCTTGTGGAGCAAATGAACAGCCTTGGTATGAGTAAAGCAGATACCAAGAAATATGATGAGCTTGCAGAACAAAGAAAAGAGATCTATAAAGAAGCTCTTCCTTACCTTGAAAAAGTAATGGAGAACAACCCTGAGAATACAGATGCTATTCGTACAACGATGAACATCTATTATCAACTTGGGGAAGAAGATAAAGCTGAAGCTCTACAGCAAAAATTGAACGGAGGAAATTAAGAGAATCTCCTTAAATGAAAAGGCTGTCTGAAAAGGCAGCCTTTTTCGTTGGAAATAATTCTAAGATGTATTATTTTCATGGTATGAACAAGAAAGTTGTATTTAAGACTTACTCTCAGGACCAGTTAAGTCTTCTTCCACCCAGCTATGATGATTTAGTTCCTAAGAATCATCCTGTCCGAATTGTAAATACCATTGTTGATCGCCTTGATATCTCAACTCTAGAAAGGAGCTATAAAGGAGGTGGTACTTCCAGCTATCATCCCCGGATGTTACTAAAAGTGACCATCTATGCCTATTTGCGCAACATTTACTCCTCTCGTAAGATAGAGCAAGCCCTGCAGGAGAACATCCATTTTATGTGGCTTAGCGGACAAAGCAAACCAGATCATAACACCATCAATGATTTTAGAGGAAAACGATTAAAAGGAATTTTCCAAAACATTTTTAATCAGGTCGTCATTTTATTGGCAGAACAAGGAGTGCTTTCTCTTAAAGAACTTTTTGTTGATGGTACCAAGATAGAAGCCAATGCTAACCGCCATACCTTTGTGTGGGGCAAGTCTAACAAGACTAGCAAAGAGCGTATCAAAAAACAACTCAAAGAACTCTGGAAATATGTGGAGAGCGTTTATGACCAGGAGCAAATGTTGCCAAATGAACCAGATTTTGAAGCTATAGATCCTGAAAAAGTTGCTCAAACCATTGACACCATAAACCAGGCCCTGAAGGACAAAGAGATTGACAAGAAGGTCAAACAAAAGCTCAATTATGCCAAAAAGAACTGGCCACAGAACCTACAAAAATATAATGAGCAGGAGAAGATCCTGGGAACAAGGAACAGCTACAGCAAAACAGATCCCGATGCCACCTTTATGCGGATGAAAGATGATTATATGCAAAATGGGCAATTAAAACCCGGGTATAACTTGCAGGCTTCAACCAACAATCAGTTTATCGTTAACTACTCCTTAGCACAAACTACAGCTGACACCACCACTTTAAAAGATCACCTGCAAAAACATATTGCCTCCTATGGAGAAGCTCCTCAAACTCTTACTGCCGACGCTGGTTACGGCAGTGAAGAAAATTATGTTGATCTAGAAGAGAAAGAAGTTACTGCCTATGTGAAATACAACTACTTTCACAAAGAACAACGGGATAAAAAGCACAGAGAAAACCCTTTCCATCCAGATAACTTGTTTTACAACCGTGAAACAGATACTTATTACTGTCCAATGGGACAGGCGATGAATAAAATAGAATGCTACGAGAGTCAAACTAAGAATGGTTTTAAACAAACAATACATAGATACCAGGCTCAGAATTGCCTTGGATGCCCTCTGCGAGGCAGCTGCCACAAAGCAAAGGGGAACAGAACTATAGAACGCAATCACAACCTAATCCGCCTGAAAGAAAAAGCAAGGGATCTACTGCTCAGTGACGAAGGTATAGCACATCGCAAGCGTCGGTGCTGGGATGTAGAGGCTGTCTTTGGAAATATTAAGCAGAATATGGGCTTCAAGCGATTTATGCTCCGAGGAATGGAAAAGGTTACCACTGAGATAGGACTCATAGCAATGGCACACAACCTTAGGAAGTTCAGTGTAGCCTAAGAGCTATATCATTGACTTTCTATAATTTTATAAAAAGGAGAAGCAAAACAATTATTAAACAACATAAAAAGAGAAACCGCCTAAAAATTACTTTTTAGACGGCCTCTTTTTTATATACAGAAAATTAAAATTCTAGAGGATCTTCTTAATGACCCTAAGCTGGTGGGTATGCCTGCGCAGCTCAGCGTTAAATATACCCGAATGGTCGAGACGGTCTATTCTTACTTTACCATCTGCATGAATGATATAATTATCTGTCATTATGATTCCCACATGAGTAATAACTCCTTCAGCATCATCAAAGAATGCAAGGTCTCCAGGTTCACTTTCTTCAATAAAGCTCAAAGCCTCTCCCTGGGTAGCCTGCTGTGCTGAATTTCTAAGAAGATGATAGCCATTAAGCCTGTAAACCATCTGGGTGAACCCGCTGCTGTCAATTCCAAATGGGGTTTTCCCTCCCCATAAGTATGGGGTATTTAAGTATAATAAGGCAGTATCGATCAAAGCTTTCCTGTCACCGTTACCCGAAAGAATATTACCTTCAAATGTAAAATCCTGCAAGGAAGCGTAATTAAGCAGGGATCCAATGGGTATGGCCATAAGATTTCCCGCTTCCTCGGTGATGAATTCAATAAGATCTGATGAATAAATAGGGGCACTGTCCTGGAGATCTATAAAGGTTTCTTCAGGAATCTTAAATAGTTGCCTGTTGTTAATCCAGCCTTCACTCGAATCAAATGCATTACGTATCCTGCTCCATTTACCCCTTTCTTCGAGGATCTTGAAACTTTCGCCATATAAGAGCTGGGTAACCATTTCAGCGGTATCGGCCGGGAGATTTCTTACCGGCACAATACTAAGGTTGCAAATACCGTATTGCATCAAGAATAGGTTCCGGGTTCTACTTAGTCTCTTTGAATTACAATTGCCGAAGCTCCCCCGCCACCATTACATATTGCGGCAGCACCGGTTTTGGCATTATTTTGCTCCAGTACGCTAAGTAGGGTAATTATGATCCTTACTCCTGAACAGCCAAGGGGATGGCCCAAAGATACAGCCCCACCGTTAACATTCGTATTTTTATCTGTAAGACCCATCAATTTCATATTTGCAAGTCCTACTATAGAGAAGGCTTCATTGAATTCAAAGAAATCCACATCATCTTTCGAAATTCCTGCTTTGTCAAGGGCCCTGGGTAATGCTTTGGCAGGGGAAGTGGTAAATAATTTGGGATCCTGGGCAGCATCTGCAAACCCTTTTATAGTTCCAAGGGATTTCAATCCAAGTTCATCGGCCTTTTCCCTGCTCATCAGGATAACAGCACCGGCACCGTCGTTTATTGTAGATGCATTGGCAGCTGTCACTGTTCCATCTTTTGAAAATGCAGGACGTAAAGAGGCAATCTTATCTATTTTTACATTCTTATATTCCTCATCCTCTTTAAAGATAACAGGCTCACCTCTACGTTGAGGGACCTCTACCGGGACCACCTCGTTATCAAATTTACCATCTTTCCAGGCTTTGGCAGATCGCTCATAGGATTGAATGGCATAGGCATCCTGATCTTCTCTAGAGAATTCATGTTCTACAGCACAGGCATCTGCACATACTCCCATCGCACTTTGGTCATAAGCATCACTTAATCCATCTTTTTGAAGGCCGTCAATCATAGTTGCAGGCCCAAATTTCTGGCCATTCCTAAGGTGCAGGTAATGAGGGATCATACTCATATTTTCCATTCCCCCGGCAACAATGATCTCTGCATCTCCAAGGGCGATAGACTGTGCACCCTGCATAACGGCTTTCATCCCGCTGGCACAAACTTTATTTACAGTTGTACAGGAAACGTTATAAGGAATGCCTGCACCAAGTGCAGCCTGTCTTGCGGGAGCCTGTCCAAGACCAGCCTGCACAACATTTCCCATAAGAACCTCATCTACAAGTTCAGGTTTCAGATTTATTTTATCTAGAGCACCTTTTATGGCGATTGACCCCAATTTCGTGGCAGGAACAGTAGATAAACTTCCAAGAAAACTTCCAATTGGAGTACGCGCAGCGCTTACTATAACAACTTCTTTCATGACGTTATGATTTGAATTTCATTTGTTGCGAATTTAATCATTTTATAAAGAACAAACCAAGGCAACAGCTTGCATGATGTTTTTTTATTACTTTTGATTAACAGGAATCTTTTAGATGAATAATTTCATAAACAACTTCTATAAAAACCAGGCCTTATTCTACAAGGTTTTTTTATTTATACTCACCGGTGTTCTTATAGTATATCTTTTACCAAAAGGAGGAAAATTTAAATATGAAATAACCCGTGGAAAACCCTGGCAGTATGAGAACCTGTACGCTCCCTTTGATTTTGCTATTTTAAAGACAGATGATGAAATTGTAAAGGAAAAGGACCAGATCATTTCCAATCACATTCCCTACTACAATTTCAATGATAATGTTGTGGAGGAGGTTAAGGCAAATGCAGAGGAGAAGATATCTGAAGTTTTCAGCGATAGTATCCTGGATCGCCGGGAGCAGGTAATCTCCAATTTTGTTGAGAAATTACTGGATGAATTATATGGGATAGGAGTACTCCAGGATGATACCAGGATGGAAGATGACCAGCCTGTCTATCTTAAAAGAGGAAATTTTGCAGAGGAGATCAATTACGGCCAAATTTTCCTGCAGGAGGAGATCCCAGATTATTTGAACACAAACATAAACAGGAGCAATCTTACCTCCCTTAAACCTGAATTACTGGAGTTATTCTATGAGGTTATTGAACCTAATGTCGTCTTCGACGGGGCGTTTACTCAAAGAGAACTCGACAGTAAACTTAATGCGATATCCTATACCAGGGGAAGTATAGAAAGAGGTACTATCATTATCTCCCGGGGAGAGATCGTAGAAGGGGAGAAGCTGGATATTTTAAATTCCCTTAAACAGGAATATGAATCACAACTTTGGAGTGAATCTAGTTACAATTGGATCATATTTGGTTATTCGCTGCTGGTGTGCCTGGCACTCTTAATGCTTTTGCTTTTCATTAGAAAATACCGCCGGGATATTTATGACAACAATGTAAAGATCACTTTTATCTTCTTCAACTTATTACTTATGGTCTTTCTTACCACCCTGGTGGTAAGATTTGAACCCAGATATGTGTATATAGTCCCCCTTTGTATTCTGCCTCTTACCCTTAAAGCATTTTTCGATTCCAGGCTGGGATTATTCACACACGTGATCACAGTACTTATCCTGGGATTTGTGGTACCCAACAGCTACGAATATATGTTCCTTCAAATTATTGCCGGTATAGTTACCATATTGACAGTATCTGAACTTTATAAGAGGGCTAATTTATTCATATCTGTAGGACAAATCACTTCCATATATATCATCGTATATTTCGCCTTCACTATTATTCAGGAGGGAAATATCCTGGATCTGGATGGGGAGATATTTTTAACCTTTGTTCTAGGTGGGCTTGCTACTTTATTTGTCCAGCCGCTCATTTATATTTATGAGAAGCTGTTTGGCCTGGTTTCAGATATGTCCCTGCTTGAACTGTCTGATACTAATTCCCGCCTGCTCAAGGAATTATCAGAAAAAGCACCGGGAACTTTCCATCACTCCTTAAATGTTGCCAATCTTGCCGAGGCCTGTGCCAATGAGATTGGAGCAAATGCCATGCTGGTAAGGGTGGGAGCCCTTTACCATGATATCGGAAAGATGGAAAATCCCACCTATTTCTCAGAAAATCAAGCCAGTTCTATTAATTCGCATGATGAGTTGTCACCTAAAGAAAGTGCAGAGATCATAATAAGCCACGTGATCACAGGTATAGAAATAGCCAAAAAGAATAATTTGCCAGACAGGGTTATAGATTTTATCAGGACCCATCACGGTACTACAACTGTTTACTTCTTCTATATGAAGGAAAAACAACAGAATGATCTCGCACTTGCTGCCGATTTTCGTTACCCCGGGCCTACGCCATTTAGCAGAGAAACTGCTATTTTAATGATGTGTGATAGCGTAGAGGCTGCGAGTAAAAGTCTTAAGGAGCCTACTACGGGTAAGATCAATGATTTTGTGGAAAAAATTGTGAACAAACAAATGGAAGAACAGCAATTCCTTAATGCCGATATTACTTTTAAGGAAATACAGCTGGTAAAGAAGATCTTGAAACAAAAGCTCAAGAATATATTCCATTTACGAGTGGAATATCCTGAGTGATCTAATGCACATCAAGTATTTCTACCTCCTTATCCTTTAATGTAAAACTATCACCTTTCTTTTTGCCTTCTAAATGTTGATATATAGGAGCCTCTGTGGAAATTACACTTACCCCACTACCGTCATCCAGGGTAATATTTCCAAGGGGAACGGCAATGAAATAATAATGATCATCTGTTTCCACCATACTGCCAAATTTTATACTTTCAGAATAATGTTCCCTGTCTACCCGGTTTAAGGTTTGTTTCATTTTTTGAGCATGGTCAAGGTGGGTGGCATAGCGCTCAAAGTCTCCAAGGAGCTCTCCTTTACTTCCTTCCTCATCATAATCTGTATGAACATCGTTGGCTTCCATGGATTCTCGAATGGTATCCATTTTATCCTGGTATTTATCAATAAGATCCTGTATTTTTTCAAGACTTTTATAAAAAGCCTGTATCTTTCTGTTTGCCATTTTTTATTGTTTTTATTAAATGTAATTATCATTGTGCATCTACAAGAATATTTTACAAAACTTTAATATCCGCAGAAAGATCAGTTTTTAAAATAATTATAAGCCTATATACTTATAAACCTTTATTATAAGGCTGTAAACTTATTTCAAAGAAATATAAGGTTCAAGCCTAATTTTTTATATATTTACTAAATGATTTCAGTTATAACAGCAGATATAATAGCTTCTTCCGTATTAGAGGACCGGCTGTTGGAAAGAACCCTGGATACTTTAAAAACCGAGTTTAATTCTATTCAGGATGACTATGGCAAAGAAAAAGTAAATTTCAAGATCTACAGGGGAGATAGTTTTCAGGGTATATTAAAAATACCTGAAGATTCCCTGCACCTGGTACTTCAATTGAAAACAGCTGTTAACAGGCTAGGAGGAGATAAAGGAACGGCCAGGGCACAAGCAATCCCGGTAGATTTCAAAGTTGCAATAGGTATTGGAAGCCAGGATCTGGAAAGGGAAGCCATTGCAGAGTCTAATGGCCAGGCTTTTCAGTTTTCGGGCCGAACCCTGGACGAGATGAAAAATGAGAACAGAAGAACCGCACTTACAACTCCCAATGAAGATATTAATGGGGAATTCAGGACTTCATTATTATTGCTGGACACTATAACCGATAAATGGAGTACTGCCTCTGCAGAGGTTATTTACTATTCCTTGAAAGGCTTAAAGGAAAAGGAAATTGCAGCTATTCTTAAAATAAGCCAATCTGCAGTGAACCAGCGCAAAAAAGCTGCCGGGTGGGAAGCTGTTGCGCTCTTGCTGGAAAGATTCAAAGAGGCGATCTCTAAAAAGTTGCTGGATGGAAAATAGTTTGATCCTCATACAATTACTCCTGGCGCATATTATAACAGATTTTGTTTTGCAGCCAACGTCGTGGATAAGCCATAAAAGAAAACATAAAGGCACTTCTGTATATCTTATAATACATTCACTGCTTGCAGGAGTTTTGACCCTCTTATTTATTCAGCGGCTGGACCTGTGGTATTTGGCACTTTTTATAAGCGTATCCCATTATCTTATAGACTGGTGGAAATTAAAACAAACAGAGGATAATCTAAAATATTTCCTGCTGGACCAGTTATTTCATCTCCTTATCCTATTGCTGGTTTGGCTTTATATTATAGATGGATTTTCCCTTGTGCTTCCCGGCTTAAAGAGCATACTTAATTCTCCGGCAATCCTGGCTATTGCAGGAGCATATCTTATTGTGGTCTTCCCTGCAGGCTATCTTATTGGAAAAGCCACTCAAAGGTGGCAAAATGAGATTGAAATTACTTATAAAAAAAATAGCCTTGAAGCCGCAGGCAGGTACATTGGAATCTTTGAAAGAATCCTGGTCCTCACCTTTATCCTAACTAATAATTTTGCAGCAATAGGATTTCTAATAGCCGCCAAGTCCATATTAAGGTTTAGTGATAAATCTGAAACAGGTGCCCGTAAACAAACAGAATATGTTCTTATAGGCACCCTAATGAGCTTTGCCTTTACTATAATCCTAGGCCTTCTTATACAGGCTTTGGTCTTCTAATAACTGAAGATTACCCAGGAGCCGCTCCTTAACAATATTCATCATTCTTTTATTTAACGAGGAGGAGTTTTGGATGTAGATCTCATATTCATCCAGGGTAAACTGGCCAATAATGATTCCCTTAAGGCTATTCCTGAATTTTATATCCCTTTGAATTGCGTTTTCAATAAATCCCATCTTCTTTTCTACATTAAAGCCATAGAAAGTATTCTTATGTTTATAGATATAATTTCTAAATACCTCAACCAGGAGTCCATCCTGCAGTTTGGTTACCGGCCGCAGGGTCCTGTTTTGAAATTGTTCATCCCTGCTCATGTTTGAAGAAACTTTCGCATTGGGAATTTCTGGTCGTAATCGCAGTAGGTTTTGGTCTCGCTGGTTCATAAGAGTAGAGTTTCTTAAATATACTTATTAAAATAGCATTTAATTGGGGAGAGCCCAATACTTTTAAACGGCTTTATTAACATCCCCGGATCTTTGCCTCAGTTAAATTCCTCTTAATCGTTCCGGGGGTTGGTATTCAAATTTTTATCTTTAAGAAATTCGAGTTTATAATGATAGAATCAATCAATCCCTTTACCGGGGATAAAATAGCCAGCATCAGGGAATATTCAGAAGAGCAAATAGATAAGGTACTTGAAGATGCCGCAGAAAGGTTTAAAGGCTGGAGAAAGACCGGTTTTAGTGAACGTTCAGCCCTTATGCTTAAGGCTGCTGAAGAGTTAAGGAAAAATACCCGGGAATATGCTGAAACTATTACTGCTGAAATGGGAAAACCCATCAAACAATCTATAGCTGAAGTCGAAAAATGTGCCTGGGTTTGTGAGTATTATGCAAAAAACGCTGAAACTCACCTTGCTTCAGAAAAAATTGAAACAGATGCTGTAAAGAGTTATGTCTCCTATGAACCTCTGGGGGTTGTTCTGGCGGTTATGCCCTGGAATTATCCATTTTGGCAAGTGTTTAGATTTGCGGCTCCGGCACTTATGGCTGGAAATATTGGAGTCCTTAAGCATGCCAGCAATGTTATGCAAAGTGCTGAAAACATTCAAAAAGTATTTGAAAGAGCTGGATTTCCAAAGGGATGTTTCCAAAACCTTGTTATTGGCAGCGATAAGGTTGAGAATGTGATCAAAGACAGTCGTATCAAAGCAGTTACTCTCACAGGGAGTACCCCGGCAGGTAGTGCTGTAGCCAGTACTGCTGGAGCAGAGATCAAAAAATCTGTCCTGGAACTTGGAGGTAACAATGCGCTGGTTATATTAAAAGGAGCCAACCTAAAGAAGGCTGCAGAGACTTGTGTACAGGCCCGGTTCCAAAACACCGGCCAGAGCTGTATTGCCGGTAAACGATTATTGCTGCAGGAGGAGATTGCAGAGGATTTTATGGAGATTTTTCTGGAACAGGTCAAAGCACTTAAAAGTGGAGATCCTATGAAGGAAGATACTTTTATTGGTGTTCTCGCACGGGAAGACCTGGCCAGGGATCTTGAGAAACAGGTCAACGATTCAGTAAAAGCAGGTGCAAAAGTCCTTTGTGGAGGCAAAAGAAAAGGGACATATTTTGAGCCAACCGTTATAACGAAGGTGACAAAGAATATGCCTGTATTTGCTGAGGAAACCTTTGGCCCGGTGATTAGTACCACTACCTTTTCTACTTATGAAGAGGCGGTGGAATTAGTAAATTCTTCTCAATTTGGTCTTGGCGTATCGTTGTTTACAGATGACCTGGAGAAGGCTGAAGCCTTAGTGCCTTTATTTGATGACGGGGCCGTTTTTATTAATGAACTGGTTAAAAGTGATCCCCGGTTGCCGTTTGGGGGAACAAAGATCTCCGGATATGGCAGGGAATTATCTATTCATGGGATTAGAGAGTTTGTTAATAAGAAGACAGTATACATAAATAAATATGAGTAAATGGGAAAACAGGATATTGGAATAACGGTAGACGCAGTAGTATTTGTAAGAGAAGAAAAAGACCTGCGGGTATTACTTATAAAAAGAAAAAATGACCCTTTTAAAAACCAATGGGCGTTGCCAGGTGGTTTTCTTGAAGAGAATGAATCCCTGGTAGCAGGTGCCAAACGCGAACTGGATGAAGAAACAGGATTAAAGCCAAAGGAGCTTTATCAAATCAAAGCATTTGGCGACCCCGGCCGTGATCCCCGTGGCAGGATCATTTCTATCGCTTTCCTTGGAGTCCTGGAAAGGGTAGAAGAGGTAAAAGGAGGCGATGATGCAGGAGAAGCAAGATGGTTTCCTGTTTCCAACCTGCCCGAGCTTGCTTTTGATCATAGTGAGATCATTGCTTCAGGTAGGGAAATGTTTTAATAATTAAAATAAAAGAAATGAATTTTCATACTCGTAAATGGGTGAAGCCGCAGGACCTTAACCCAAATGGTACTTTATTTGGAGGAAGGCTTCTTGACTGGATCGATGAGGAATGTGCTTTATATTCTATAATTCAGCTTGAGAATCCAAAGGTGGTGACAAAGTATATGAGTGAGATCAATTTTCAAAGTTCTGCCGTACAGGGGGATATTGTTGAAATTGGAATAGAGGTACTCAATTTTGGAAGTTCTTCCCTAAGCCTTAGGTGCGAGGTGAGAAATAAGATGACCCGCACTACGATTATAACCATAGAAAATATTATTATGGTGAGTTTGGGAAAGGATGGCAAGCCTAAACCTCATGGTAAAACGCAGGTAGAATTTGTGAAGGACAGGTTGAGAGATGGCAGCTAATCTCCTTAAAGCAGGATAAAGAATTTATCCATCCTGCTTTTCTTCCGCCTCTTTTTTCTTTTCTTCCTCTTTATCTTCCCTGGCGTCCTGTATAGATTCCGTAGCCTGTTCTTTCTGTTTTTCTGACGGTTCTTCGCGTTTTTGTTCCCTCGCTTTTTCAGGTTCCAGGCTTACCACAAAAACTGCGGGAAAGTGGTCTGAATCAATATCTGCACCCAACCCAATATTTACTAATCTAAAATCATCTGAAGCAAAGAAGTGGTCAAGGGGCCATCGCATTACAGGGTTCTTAGCGTTGAAAGTATTATAGAAACCACGGCCAATCCTGGGGTCCAGCAAGCCACTTACATCTTTAAAAAGGCGAGTGGTTTGAGACCAGGCAACATCATTAAAATCCCCTGTTACTATAACCGGCATCTCACTGTTCTTAGCGCTTTTTGCCACCAGCATCATTTCTGCATCCCTGTCTGTTGAAGAGGGGGTGTGTTGTGGCATTGGTGGAGTAGGATGGATGCAATACAACCTAATTTCCTCTCCTGCAGGCAGGGAAAACCTGGTATGAATGGAAGGAATGCTGTCATCTACAAGGTATTTTACTTCAGGATCAACCAGGGGTAAACGGGAATAGAGTAGCATTCCATAGGTGTTGTCAAGGGGTACTTCCACCCGGTGTGGATAATCTTCCAAAGCAGGCCTTACATCCTGCATCCACCTGGTGTTGGTTTCCATTAAGAGAATAAGATCAGGGTCTTTATCAGTAAGATCTTTAATTAGCTTATCTGGATTCTCATTATCCTGCAGAACATTGGCTATATAAAATTTTACCTGTGGCCTATCCTGGGTTGCATCTGCCTCCATAAGTTCATAATTCCCGTGCGGGATGTAAGGCCATATTTTGGTTAGCTGAAATAAAAAACAACCGGTAAGCACCGCGACAAAAACATAATCCTGTACCCATTTCATATCAAATTTATAAAAGTAGGTTACCAAAGCAACGAAAGTGAGCACTGTTAACTGGGTATGTGGAAAATCAAAGATCCTTATCCACCAGAAGTCGGCAGCTATAAATGGGAGAAGGGTAAGTATAATGGCTACCAGCCCGACACTTTGCAAGAAACTTTTTAATTTCATAGAAGGATTCATTATATATCTCCTGGAGAGAAATGGCAGCTAAAATACCAACTGTAATAGTTAATCTCTTTTTAATTTCTGAAAAGATAGCATATTAATGGCATTTTAATTCACGGACTTTGCCAAACCCGGATATTTCCTAATTGCCTGCTGAAGAAGAATCCAAAAAGGCCCTTATGTCATCGCCAGATGGTGACTCAAATAACTTCAGGTCAAAATAAGAAACCGCAGCAATGAGATGGTCAAAAATATCGGCAGAGATATATTCGAAATTCTGCCAGCGTTTATCCCGGCTAAAACATAGGATCTCCAGTGGAATTCCCTGTGCCGTTGGTGCCTGATGACGCACAATGATATACATGTCTTTGTGAATGGCCGAGTGTTCGTTAAGGTAGGCATCGGCATATTTCCTAAAGATCCCGAGGTTGGTTTGATTCCTTCCGTTTATTGGAAGTGATTTGTCAATATTATTGTTGGAATTATATTTATCTATCTCTTTTTGGCGGTGGTCCAGGAAAGGTGCGATCAATGATATTTTTCCGAATTTTTTGAGATCTTCTGGAGTAACAAATCTTACTGAATTCTGTTTGATGTAGATAGAACGTTTTATCCTTCTACCCGGCGATTCCTGCATTCCCCTCCAGTTTTGAAAAGAATCTGAAATAAGGCTGTAGGTGGGAATGGTAGTATAAGTATTATCCCAGTTTTGAACCCGTACTGTAGCAAGATTTATCTCGGTCACAGTACCATCGGCTCCATATTTACTGAAGGTGATCCAGTCTCCAATTCTCACAATATCGTTTACAGATACCTGTATGGAGGCTACAAATCCCAGGATGGTGTCCTTGAAGATCAAAAGAAGAATGGCTGATGCTGCACCCAGGGATATGGCAAATTCAATTACAGACCTTCCCGTAAGAACTGCTATGATGTACATAATCCCTATTACCCAAACAAAGATGATGATTACCTGTATATAGCTGTCTATAGGCTTATCCCTGTACTCCTCCCGGGTCTTTAAATAGTTTTTCGTGGTCCTTAGTAAACTGCGCAGTATCCATACCACCAGCACTATAACATAAATCTTTAAAATGAGCTTGACCACCCCAAGAGTGAATTGGTGATTTATTAAAATGTACGGGACGGTAGCATTAATAATAAGGAGTGGGAGAATTTGCCCAACGTATTTAGGAAAATTGGTTTTGATAAGAAAATCATCAAAAGTTGTTTTTGTTTTATTTGTAAAGGATTTAAAAGCCTCTATTACAAATCGCCGGGTAAGGTAGTTGATTAGTACCACCAGGAGTACCAGCCCGGTAATATTAATGGCCAGGCTAAGGTAAGTGGCCGCTATGGGGTTCATTCCCTGGTTGACAAAGGTTTCCTCCAGGTAGCAAAATATAGTCTCAAAGGAGAAAAATTCTTCCAAAATTATAGGTATTTATTTTCTATGTAAAAAGGCCCGAATGGCACAACAGAACATACAATGGCAATTATAAGAGTTCTTTTTCTCCAGTTAAGGGGTTTATACATCCAAAAGGCGCCCATTACATAAGCGATAAAGAGTATACCGTGAGCCATTCCCACTACCTGTACCATTTGGGGTAAATCAAAGAAATATTTTAGGGGCATTGCCAGGAACAAAAGCACCAGGAATGATATTCCTTCAAGTATGCTCACCCATCTAAAAACCCTGATCTGGTTTTCCAAACTCATATTTTCAAATTTAGTGCAAAGATAATTTTTATGTAGAGAGTAAGCCCGCCGAAACTAAAATTATTACAAAGGAGATAACTTGTAAAAAATTGTTAAAAATGTTTTATTCCTGAAGTATAAAGGACCGGTAGTAGCGGGCTTTTTCATATTTTGCGGGCCACATTAAAAATTTAAAATGAAAGCTCAAATTTTAGTAACCGGGGGTCTTGGTTTTATAGGTTCCCATACGGTAGTTGCATTGTTGGAACAGGATTATGATGTAGTGATCATTGATAACCTTTCCAATTCCTCAATAGATGTACTTGGAGGAATTGCCAAGATTACACAAAAACCCCCGAATTTGAAAAAATAGACCTGAGGAATAAAGAACAGGTAGTAGAATTCTTCGAAAAGTATCCGGATATCCAGGGAGTGATTCATTTTGCAGCCTCCAAGGCTGTAGGAGAAAGTGTAGAAAATCCTTTGTTATATTATGAAAATAATCTTTCCACTTTAATATATCTTTTAAAGCAGCTAAGCAGGAAAGAAAGATCAAATTTTATTTTTAGTTCTTCCTGTACTGTATATGGTCAGGCAGATGAACTTCCTATAAAAGAAAATGCACCTGTTAAACCTGCAATATCTCCTTACGGGAATACCAAGCAAATAGGGGAGGAGATCATTAGGGATACCTGTAAGGTTCATCCCAATCTTAAAGCAATTTCCCTTCGTTATTTTAATCCCATTGGAGCTCATCCCAGTGCTGAAATTGGAGAGTTGCCCATAGGCACGCCCCAAAACCTGGTTCCATTTATTACTCAAACTGCCATTGGAAAAAGGGAACAACTCTCAGTATTTGGAGATGACTATCCCACAGAAGATGGTACGTGTATTAGGGATTACATTCATGTCATGGACCTTGCAAAGGCGCACGTGGTAGCCCTTGAAAGACTTATGGATGATAAGAGTGATAGTAATTATGATGTTTTCAATCTTGGTACCGGTAATGGAAACTCTGTTTTGGAAGTGATCAATTCGTTTCAAAAATCCACGGGAAAGAAATTGCCATACAGGATTGCTCCCAGGCGGGAAGGAGATGTGATTGCCGCTTACGCCAATACTACTAAAGCCAATGATGTTCTTAACTGGAAAGCAGAGAACAGCCTTGAACAGGCTCTTAAAAGCGCCTGGAAATGGGAAAAGAAAGTTGCAGAGAAGGAGAGGGAATAGGAATTTGAAATAAAAATGAGGCCGTCTAAAAAGTAATTTTTAGGCGGTTTCTCTTTTTAGGTTATTTAATGATTTGTTTGGTCTTCTCCTTTTTAAAAAATTAATAGAAAGTCAAGGATATAGTCTTTTTAGGCTACACTGAACTTCCTGAGGTTGTGTGCCATTGCTATGAGTCCTATCTCAGTGGTAGCTTTATCCATTCCCCGGAGCATAAACCGTTTGAAACCCATGTTCTGCTTGATATTTCCAAAGACAGCTTCCACATCCCAGCACCGGCGCTTACGATGTGCTATTCCTTCTTCACTTAGCAGCAAATCTCTTGCTTTTTCTTTTAGGCGAATTAGGTTGTGATTGCGTTCGATGGTCCTGTTCCCTTTTGCTTTATGGCAGCTGCCTCGCAGCGGGCAGCCAAGGCAATTCTGAGCCTGGTATTTGTGGATCGTTTGTTTAAAACCATTCTTAGTTTCACTTTCGTAGCTTTCTATTTTATTCATCGCCTGCCCCATTGGACAGTAATAAGTATCTGTTTCCTGGTTGTAAAACAAGTTATCGGGATGGAAAGGGTTTTCTCTGTGCTTTTTATCCCGTTGTTCTTTGTGAAAGTAGTTGTATTTCACATAGGCAGTAACTTCTTTCTCTTCTAGATCAACATAATTTTCTTCACTGCCGTAACCAGCGTCGGCAGTAAGAGTTTGAGGAGCTTCTCCATAGGAGGCAATATGTTTTTGCAGGTGATCTTTTAAAGTGGTGGTGTCAGCTGTAGTTTGTGCTAAGGAGTAGTTAACGATAAACTGATTATTGGTTGAAGCCTGCAAGTTATATCCGGGTTTTAATTGCCCATTTTGCATATAATCATCTTTCATCCGCATAAAGGTGGCATCGGGATCTGTTTTGCTGTAGCTGTTCCTTGTTCCCAGGATCTTCTCCTGCTCATTATATTTTTGTAGGTTCTGTGGCCAGTTCTTTTTGGCATAATTGAGCTTTTGTTTGACCTTCTTGTCAATCTCTTTGTCCTTCAGGGCCTGGTTTATGGTGTCAATGGTTTGAGCAACTTTTTCAGGATCGATGGCTTCAAAATCAGGTTCATTAGGCAACATTTGCTCCTGGTCATAGACACTCTCAACATATTTCCATAGTTCTTTAAGTTGTTTTTTGATTCGCTCTTTACTGGTCTTGTTAGACTTGCCCCACACAAAGGTATAGCGGTTAGCATTGGCTTCTATCTTGGTGCCATCCACAAAAAGTTCTTTAAGTGATAGCACTCCTTGTTCTGCCAATAAAATTACAACCTGATTAAAAATGTTTTGAAAAGTTCCTTTTAAGCGTTTTCCCCTAAAATCATTGATGGTATTATGATCTGGTTTGCTTTGCCCGCTAAGCCACATAAAGTGTATGTTCTCCTGTAGGGCTTGCTCTATCTTACGAGAGGAGTAAATGTTGCGCAAATAGGCATAAATGGTCACTTTTAATAACATCCGGGGATGATAGCTGGAAGTGCCACCTCCTTTATAGCTCCTTTCTAAAGCGGAGATATCAAGGCGATCAACAATCGTATTTACAATTCGGACAGGATGATTCTTAGGAACCAAATCATCATAGCTGGGCGGAAGAAGACTTAACTGGTCCTGTGAGTAAGTCTTAAATACAACTTTCTTGTTCATAGCATGAAAATAATACTATCCATAATTATTTCCAACAAAAAAGGCTGCCTTTTCAGACAGCCTCATTTTCTTTATCTGCTGCCGTTTACAATAAAGGCATGTATTACCCCGGGGAGCCAACCAAGTGCGGTTAATAATAAGCTTATTAAAAATGTTACACCCAGCCCATGCTTCAAAAAGACAGCCAGAGGTGGTAGCAAAATATTTAATATGATAGTTAAGATCGACATATTTTTAGTTTTAATGGTTAATAATCTAAAATTAGCCATCTTTCCATCAATTCAAGAATTTTCGTTTCGGTTTAGCGGTTATTTAACGGATTTTTCAAAATTTAAAAAATTTATTAGCAATTAGTAAACCAGTACCTTTGTCTTTTAAAATTAAAAAATATGGGATTTACAGAACTTGGAGTATCAGATGATCTAATAAAAGGCCTGGAGGAATTGGGGATTAAACATCCAACTCCAATCCAGGAAGCAGCTATTCCCGTTCTTTCACACCAGGATGTGGACTTCGTGGGCCAGGCACAAACAGGCACCGGAAAAACAGCTGCTTTTGGCCTGCCAATCCTCTCACGTATTGACCCCGGTAAAGATCACATCCAGGCTTTGATCCTGGCACCTACAAGGGAACTTGGGCAGCAAATAGCCCGGCAGCTGTTTAAATTTACAAAGTACTCTCAAAAAGTTTTCACAGAGGCTGTTTACGGTGGAGAAAAGATAGATATCCAAATTTCCCGTTTGAGTAGGCCTACACATGTGGTAGTAGCAACTCCCGGCAGGCTTCTTGACCTTTTGAATAAAAAAGCTCTGGATATCTCCAGGATCAATACTCTGGTGCTCGATGAAGCAGATGAGATGTTGAGTATGGGATTTAAAGATGAGCTTACACGTATTTTGAAGAAGACCAGTGGAAACCGAAATATTTGGTTGTTCTCTGCAACAATTCCTAAGGAGCTGGACGAAATTATTGAGCAGTACGTTGCCGGGGATGCGGTTAGGGTGCATATAAACAAATCTGAAGCCGTAAACACCGGGATCGAGCACCAGTTCGTAACGGGAGATGACAGTAATAAGCTGGATACTCTTGCTCAGTTCCTTAAATCCCAGGGAAAGCATCGTGGGATTATCTTCACCAGGACAAAGGCGGTTGCAAGGGTGCTGGCAAAACAACTGGAGGCCAAAAACTATGAGGTAGGTCTTCTTGAAGGAGATATGATGCAAAAAGACCGCGACAAGGTGATGCGGGCATTCAAAAATAAATCACTTCGAATCCTTGTTTCTACAGATGTGGCTGCCAGGGGAATTGATGTAGATAATCTTGCTTTTGTGGTTCATTACCAGTTGCCAGATCAAATTGATTATTACACTCACAGGAGCGGGAGGACCGCCCGTGCCGGTAAGAAAGGTATTTCACTTGTCCTGGTCAATAAAAAGGAACTAAGGCGCATATGGGAACTTGAAAAAGCCCTTGGAATTAAGTTCCTTAAAATAAAATAGTAAAGGAGCTTAACCCCTGAAGTGCCTGTACCGGGCCATCATAAACATATACACGGCATAACCAACAAGCCCTGCAGCCACGATCCCGAGTAACCAGGCGCCATAGGAGGAATCTTCCAGAAAGGAAAATGCATCCCTGGTTGTTTTAATGTCTGAGGGATTCGAAGTTATAGCAGCATGTAAAGCAAAATAACCTATTATTAGGAAAAGCACTCCTCGCGAGGCCATCCCCACATAAGCCGAATTTTTTATGGTTTTACGGCGTTTTTCTTCACTTATGGACTCAAAGTCAAATTTCTTCATGAAATCTGCTTTATAGATTCTTATGAATTGATAGATGCCTGTACCTACAATTGCTGCTCCAATAATTCCCAGTGCTATTAAACCATTTTCGCTGTCAAGAATAGAGGAATTTTGCGCAGAATTGCCAGATCCAGATCCTCCAGATCCCGCACCAGACCCAATGACACGCCATAGCGCCATGGCACCAAGGCCAAGGTAGAGAGTGCCACTTATAAAAAATGCAACTCTTTTTACCTTTCCCTTCTTATCTTCTCCTATTCCTTCAGGGTCTTCAATAGATTGGGTATAACGCCAGGCGGCATAGAAAATAAGACCTACCCCTAATAATGCCAAAAGTACATTTCCAAAGGGTTGTTCATCCAGGAATTTTAAAACTTCTAATTGACTTGTTTTCTCTCCTCCAAGGTTGAAGGCAGCCAGGAAAGTAAGAATTCCTGTTATGCCGTAAACGCTTCCCTTGGCGACGTATCCCGCACGGGCCATTTTCTTTAAATTGTCATTCATTTTCCTGATTTTTTTAAAGTGTATTTAAAAATAAAGGAAAAAGAAGTGGCAGCAGGTACTATTATAAATATTTTAAGTTTTAAGGGGAAAGGGTTATACCATTTCAAAGATAACCAGGGCGTACAAATAGAATCGTACAAATCGTAACAGGCCGAACATAAGGTAGCTCATAAAAGGAAACCGGATGAATCCTGCCGCAATACTGGTAATCGCAAAAGGTATTGGTAGCAGTGCACCTACGATGATCAAGAAACCGCCCCACTTTCTGGTATTTTTAATATGTTTGGCAAGGTTTACCTCCATTTGGCGGTGAATAGCAGGTATTTTAGTGATTGAAACTCCTATGAAATAAGAAATGATTCCTCCCACGTAAGAGGCAGCAGCAAGGAGGGAAAGATAAAAAATGGGATACAGGGATTTACCTGCCCAGGCAATGAAAAGTTCTGGAGGTACAAGACCCAGGACAGATTCAGATAACAGAAACACTAAAATTATACCTGCAGGGGGGTAAGTTTCTGTGACCGTTGCCAATACCTTATTAAGATCGAGAACATAGAAATCCAGTGCCAGCACTGCAGCTACCACAATAAGAATAGGAATTATCGCCTTTTTGACGCTTTTTCCTACAAACTTATAGAAACCGGTGTAGCTGTAATACTGGTGCATTAAACGCCATCGCGGTTTCTTTTTGGATTTTTCATCCTTCTTCTTCATTAACCTGCGGTTTTACGAAATTTTTCCGGAAAGGGGGATATTAGTAGATAAGACCTGGGTCCAGCCTGTTAATTTTCTTCAGCATATTCCTGTAGGGCACGGCTATATTCCCGTAGGTCCATTTCATTATTCTTTATAGAGGTATCACTCATAAGAGAGAGAAGGTAATCCAGGCTTTCTTCAGGTTTTGAGTCCTGTGGGACAGTATTTTCTTCAAGCTCATCCAAAGGCTCATCATCTGGAATTGGAATTTCAAAGGTTTGGTATTCCTCAACATGCTCATAAGTAAGCCTTATTACTTTGGCAAGTAAAGGGTCCTGGTCTTCCACGGCATAGGGACGAAGATCCTTTAGGTCCTGTACCAGTGTATTGATGATTAGACCATTGCGCATTAGGTCACGTTGTATTTTATCTAGTAATTTTTTTCCTTTTGGATTTTTCAACTTTTATAGGTTTATAGAGTTCAACTTTGTTCATCTTCCTCAGCATTATTTAACTGATTCAGGTTTTTTAAAGAGCTGCAAAGTTACTTCTTTATCTATTTATCAAAACTTTTTTAGCTATTATTTATTATAAGAATGAAAAATAATACACGAAAGAAAATTTTGCCGTCAAACCCTTGTGAACATTATAACAATTAACAATTAATTAGAGTTAAAAATTTTAGTGACAATAGCTTCTTCATTAGTTTTATTGATAAATGAAAAACAATTGAAAATGAGATCATTTGAAGGTAAAGTTGCTCTTATCACTGGAGGAAGTAAGGGAATAGGATATGGGGTCGCAGAGGCTCTTTTAAATCTTGATATGAGGGTGGCTATAACAAGCCGCACCGAAGACTCTGCAGTTAAAGCCGCTAAGCAGCTAACCCAGCTGGGAAGAGGTAAAGTACTTGGATTGGTGGCCGATGTTAGAAATTATGAAAGCCAAAAAGAAGCTGTTAACGTTATCCTGGAAAAATGGGGACAACTGGATATCCTGGTTGCCAATGCAGGCATAGGACATTTTGGTTCTATAGAGGATCTTAGTATTGAACACTGGCAGGAAACAATAGATACCAACCTTAGTGGTGTTTTTTACAGTATTAAAGCTGCCCTTCCTGCCTTGCGAAAAACACAGGGATATGTTATTACTATTTCCAGCCTTGCAGGAACCAATTTCTTTGAAGGAGGGGCTGCTTATAACGCGAGTAAATTTGGGGTTACGGGTATGACCCAGGCAATTATGCTGGATGTACGTAATCACGGTGTGAAAGTGAGCACCATTATGCCGGGATCTGTAGCAACTCATTTCAATGACCACGAACCTTCAGATAAGGATTCCTGGAAGATCCAAAAAGAGGATATAGGGGATCTTGTAGTGAATTTAATTAAGATGAATCCGCGAACCCTGCCAAGTAAAATAGAGGTAAGGCCTTCGCAGCCACCACAAAAATAGAGGACAAAAATTCCTACTAAGGAAAATAATATGGGTGTCCGGGAAAGAACATAGTCCCTGCAGGCATTGCATATTTCAGGTTTGAGAATGATTGGTATTATGTAGAACCCTGGAATTTTGTAAAGCCGTAACAGGATATAGACTGTTCTTCTCCCGGACACTTTTTTTGTAAAAATAGTCGACCAATTGAAACACAAAACAATCTTCCAGGTCACTTTCAATAAAATAACAATTCAAATTTGCCCTTTCCGGGTTAGGTTTAGTACCGCAAGTTTTCTTGTTTGGCAGCAGAGGTTTAGCGACAGCCAGATGATTACATTTATTATGGGTTCTGGATTCCAGGAGCAAATGCCTTTCAGTTTTATCCAAAAAGATTGATTATAAATGTTTAATTATTCATAAAACAGTTCAGGTTTTTTTTCTTCCGTTTCTAAAATCGTAAATTGTATAAAAGCTTAAAAATAACTTGTTATGAATTACAAAATTAATTTATTCAGAAAATATTATTCTTTGATCTTTCTTGGGGCTATCCTGGTTTTTAGCTCCTGTAAGGATGAAAACCGCGGCAGGGAAGTAGATGATCCTGTACAAACAAACATGGCTACAGATACTCTTGCTACACAACAAGTGGAAGTGAGAAATTTTACAGGAGATATAACTTCCATCAATACTGAAACAAATGCCGGTACCGAGGTTAGTGGTACGGTTAACCTTCGTGTGGAAGGTAGCCTAATGAGAATTGTAGTTACTGCTGAAGGCCTGGCGCCAGATATGATGCATATGCAGCACCTGCAAACTGCTGAAACCGGCTCAACACAATGCCCGGGTCAAAATGCTGATGCAAATAATGATGGAATTGTGGATGTGACAGAAGTTTCAAATAGTGATAGGGGAATTCATATGATCCCTCTCCATATGGGGCCATCCTCCCTTGAACCTAATGTGGATACTTATCCCAGAACCAATGTAAACGGGGAGCTGCAATTTCAACGTACTATAAGCCTGGATAGTTTACGAACAGCCGTACAGGAAGAGTTTGGAATGCAGGATGTTGACTTTACCCAATTTTCTTATGTAATACAGGGAGTGGCACAGGACTCAAAAATTCCGCAAACAGTACAATCAGTATCAGGAGTTGAGGCTTATGCGAGTATACCGGTTGGTTGCGCAAAACTCGAGGAGCAATAAAAACATAGAGATATTATTAATCTTCACCGCATTGTTATACAGTGCGGTTTTTTTATGTAGTTCTAAAATTGACTTAAAATCAGGACTTTTTTGTGGGAATTTTTATACAAAAATTTGCATTTGAATTTTTTGTGCTGCTCTGTTTTTCAGTAAATTAATGGCTGAAACCAGCCCTACTAAAAACCATGCACCATGAAAAGAAAAATTACTATTGCGCTGGCACTTCTATTTTTAACTACAGCCTGTTCCCGAGTAGCACCCCCGGCAAAGGACAACATGTTGAAGAACAAATCCTTTGTCTACCTGTTCTTTAGTACTGAAAAAGAATGCCTGGAAAATCAACCCGATGATGATTTTTCCTCAATTGCCACCAACAGGTAGATTTCTATGATAACAATGTTGTAGAGATCATGCTTACAGACATAATTTGGAGAGGAAAGTATGAAATGGAGGGTAATACCGTTATCCTCACCTTTGAACCTAGTTATGAGATCCCAGATGGGGAGATCCTTTTTGAAATTCTGAATCCTGCCAAAATCCTTAAAACTGATAATGGTACAGTTTGGAAAAAGATCTCTGGAAATTCTATTTGGAAATAGATAATGTCTATTTGGAAATAGATAATGAAATATAAAAAAACAGCCTGAAAAATCTATGTCAATAATATCCTTTATGGATTTAATTTGACAAAATTTTTCAGGTTGTAATTTATTTCGGTTATACCTTCACAACCATCTTACCCTGATTTTTTCCTTCGAAAAGATCCAGAAAAGCTTGAGGTATATTCTCAAACCCTTCTATTAGGGTTTCAGAATACTTTAATTTATCCTCCTGGAACCACTTTGAAAGTTGATTGATGGCAGGACCAAACTCCTTGACATAATCCCGCACAATGAAACCCTGCATGAGAGCACTTTTCTTGATAAGAATACCTTCAGGTCTTGGACCAACAGGGATTTCTGTCTCATTATATAAAGAAATGGCACCACAATTAATGATCCTTCCAAATTTATTGATATTGGCAAGCGCAGCATCAAGAACCTCGCCTCCTACATTATCAAAATAGACATCTACTCCATTAGGGCAGGCATTGGCGATAGACTTCCTCAAATTTTCTGAAGTGCGGTAATTGATACCGTCATCAAAATTTAATTTCTCAATAGTCCAGGAGATCTTTTCATCTGTCCCGGCAATTCCCACCACCCGGCAGCCTTTAATCTTTCCAATTTGCCCCACCACACTACCTACAGCTCCTGCAGCACCAGAGACTAAGAGGGTTTCACCAGGTTTTAAATTACCTATTTTTTCAAGCCCCAGGTAGGCTGTAATTCCTGTAAGGCCAAGAATTCCAAGGTGAGCTGTTAAAGGCGCCTGCTCTTTATTAACTTTATTAAGGCCGTTTCCATTGGTAACCTGATATTCTTTCCATTGAAGCATACCTGAAACATAATCTCCCTTCCGAAAATTGGGATTTCTGGATTCAGTTACCTCTGCTATAACTCCCGATTCCAGGGGTTCATTTAATTTAAAAGGATCGATGTAGGACTTTTCATCTCTCATCCTACCTCTTAAATATGGATCTACAGATACGTAGAGGGTTTTAAGCAGGATCTCTCCTTCATTTATAGTTGGTATTTCTTCCTGCCTGAGCTCGAAATTATCAAGGACAGGTTTTCCGGCAGGGCGTTCTTTTAATAGTATACTTCTATTCATTATGAATGATATTTTAGGATTTCATACGGATATTTTTTCATTATTACCTGAATTTACAGGATACTATAAAGATAAATGAAGATTATCTCGTAATGTTCCTCTCCACAATTTTTGAGAAAAGATTAACGCTCTTCCTTTCAAATGCACCTACCTTTGCCGCATAATTCTATAGAATATCATACTGTTTTGACCTTCCAATTACACGGTTACTATAAGGGCCTTACGGGTTTCCTTCGAAGTACAGATTTCGCTAAGGCCGTGATCCTTGGGCTGGCTATTACCCTCCCAATAATAGTGGCTGTAAGTATGGAAAGATTTGAAATTGGTCTTGCACTGGCTCTTGGAGCCCTTCTTAGTTCCCCAAGCGATGTTAGCGGTAGCCAAAGACATAAAAATTACGGGATATTGCTCTCTGCACTTCTGGCCGTTCTTGCCAGTCTTTCAGGCGGATATTTAATCAAAGAATCCTGGGCAGGATTGCCTGTATTGGGCCTGGTAATGTTCAGTATTTCATATTTGTCGGTATTTGGATTCAGGGCTTCGCTTATTGCCTTTTCAGGATTATTTGCACTGGTTTTAAGCTTTGCTAATATTTCTACAGTACTGGAACTGTATGAAAGAGCTCTGTTAATTGGAGTAGGGGGATTGTGGTACCTGGGCTTGACCTTCCTATGGCAGCTCATTAACCCAAAAGGGCAAACAGACCAGCATCTCGCCCAAAGTTTTGATCTCACCGCAAAGTATTTGGAAACCCGCGCACATCTAATCATCGGTCCAAAAGGCCGGTCCAAATTCCTGAAGCAATTAATTGAGCTGCAAAGCGAACTCAATGAGAATCACGAGACCCTTAGATCTATTCTTATTTCATCAAGAAAAAATTCCGGTAGCTCCAATTATGAAAGAAGACGATTATTAATTTTCATACAGCTGGTTGATATGCTGGAGCTGGCAATGGCCAATCCTGTAAATTATGAAAAAATGGACAGGCTGTTGGAAAAAGAACCGAAACAAATACTGGTTTTTCGGGATCTTATCCTGGTAATGGTAGCAAGAATGAGAGAGCTATCTTTAAATATTCATAGAACAGGGGAAGTTTCAATTTCGAAAAATATGGAACAGGCTCTTACCGCTGTTGAGGCCTCTTTAAAAAATTATAAAAAAGACGGGAATGGGGGTGCAGATGAAGGTTTTCTAATGCTGCAAAACCTGTATAATTATCAGGAACAACAGGTAGAAAAAATCCATAAGATTGAGCGCCTCCTGTCCAGGAAAGACCTTAAGGAGCTTAGGTTGATCAAAAGAGATGAAGTGGCCAGGTTTATTACCCCGCAGGAATATGACCCAAAGATCCTCCTGGAAAATTTTAGCTTCAGGTCTGCTATTTTTAAACATTCCCTGCGGTTGGCCGTGGTAGTTATGGCAGGATATGCCATTGGCGAATATTTTTCATTACAAAATGCCTACTGGATCCTACTTACGATCATCGTGATAATGAGGCCAAACTACGGGTTAACTAAAACCAGGTCCAAAGAAAGGACAATAGGCACCCTAATAGGCGCAGCGGTGGCCATTGGAATTGTATTTATCACCCAGGATCTAAGGATATATGCTTCCCTGGCAGTGATCTCCCTGGTATTGGCATTTGCGATGGTCCAAAAGAACTACAAGGCATCGGCCTTATTTGTCACCTTAAGTGTTGTTTTTATATACGCATTGCTGGAACCAAATGTCTTTAACGTTATACAGTTTAGGGTTGTGGATACTCTTATTGGAGCGGGCCTTGCCACTATAGGTAATATATTATTGTGGCCTTCCTGGGAATCTTTTGGCTTAAAAAAGGTTATTGTGGAAAGTCTCACTGCAAATAAAGATTATCTAAAGGAGGTTACGCACTTTTATGAAAAGAAAGGAAAACTGCCTACTTCCTACAAACTTTCAAGAAAACAAGCATTTCTGGGGATGGGTAATTTAAGTGCTGCTTTCCAAAGAATGACTCAGGAACCCAAACGGAAACAAAAGAATCTGGAAAAGATCTATGAGATCACTGTTCTTAACCACAGTTTTCTTTTTTCCCTGGCGTCCATGGGAACCTACATTCAAAATCATCCAACCACTAAAGCTTCCTCGCATTTTCTTTCCTTCACTTCGAATATTGAGGATAACCTTGATCGCTGCGTTTCGTTACTCGATAAAAAGGAATTGGATGAAAACAGGGATATCTTCAGGCAGCAGGAAGCAAGGGCTTTTTTTGATGTACGATATAATAAACTAACCGGTAATCTTAGCGGTACGGGCACCTTTGAAGATCCCGGAACAAGTGAAAAGGAACTGCAGGAAGCCCAATTGATCTATGAGCAATTAAGGTGGCTGCTTGAGCTTACTGAAAAGCTGGAAAAGACCATACGAGAGACAGACCTTACTAAGTAAGTAAAAGCTGGAGGGGAGAAACCATAGATATTTCTATGATGGAAGCATATATCCTTTTGTATGGCTTACTTTTGAAGAAATGAAATACCTCCTGTCCCTTATCTTACTACTCACCGCACAAACGGTCCTGGCCCAGCTCGGGTTTTGTTCAGGAAGTAAGGGTGATCCCATTTTTTTTGAGGATTTTGGAAGTGGTACCGGTACCGGAAATCCGTTGCCTGCCGGCGTCACCAGTTATAACTTCGTAACCGGGGATCCAAATGACGGGCAGTATACCGTTTCAGACAGAATTGGAGTTAACAACGGCTCCTGGCATTCGAACTTGCCAAATACAAATATGTCGGGAGGCAGGGCCCTGATTGTAAATGCCGACTTCAATGCCGGCAGGTTTTACAGGACCCCGGTTTCAGGTCTTTGCGAGAATACAACCTATGAATTTTCAGCTTACTTGATGAATGTGTATGATCGCAGCAGTGGGGTTTGTGAAAATGGAGGAATCCCTGTAAATGTAAGATTTGAGATTTGGGATGAGACAGACAATTTCCTTCTCAGGAGTGGAACTACCGGGAATATAGCTTCCACCAATTCCCCTCAATGGAGGCAATATGGATTGACCTTTCAAACGGAACCCGGGCAGGCGGCGGTGATCCTAAAAATGTTCAATGAAGGAGAGGGTGGCTGTGGCAATGATCTTGCTATTGATGATGTTGTCTTTAGATCTTGTGGAGATCTAACCACGGTTTCTGCTCCAGATATCCCTAATTCCACCCTATCCATTTGTGAAGAAGATACACCTGTCTCAACGACTTTAACTGCAACACCAGATTTCACAGTCTATAATCAGCATTTTTTTCAGTGGCAGGAAAGTGTGGATGATCAAAACTGGACAGATATAAACGGAGAAACCGGAGCTTCATTTAATACACCGGCTGTAAGCACTTCCACTTATTATCGGGTAAAGGTGGCTGAAGATCCTTCAAATCTTACAAATAATCTTTGCAGTTCAGCTTCCGATTCATTTTTTATAGAAGTTATAGAAACTCCCCTGGCACCTGTGAGTAGGGGTGATGTAACCACCTGTGAAAATGAAATTAATTATCTGGAAGTTGATGTTGAAGCAGGGGAAACTGTGAATTGGTATGATGCTGCTATTGGAGGAAATCTACTTGAGGAAGGAAGCAGCACCTATGATCCTACTAATACAGGAACCTATTATGCAGAAGCTTTAAGTAGCAGCTCCTGTGCTCCCGGCCCGCGTACCGCAATAGATTATATAGTGTTTCCACTTCCACAGGTTCAGGATGAAATAAAATATTACTGCGGTGAAGGCTCCCTGCAGCTGGAGGCGGGGGTAGATAATATGAGTTATTCCTGGAGTACGGGAGAAACCACAGGTATCATAGAGGTAACAACTACCGGGATTTTCACAGTGGTTATTACTACCGGTAATGGATGCACGGTGGAGAAAAAGATCGAGGTAAGGGAAGTTCCAGTTGCAGGAATAGAAGAAATTTTATCAGATGGGAATTCGGTTACAATAATAGCTTCCAATGAAGGTTTATTTGAGTACTCCCTGGATGGTATTAATTTTCAGCGTTCCAATAAATTTAATTTTATAGAGGGTGGGGTCTATACCGCCTTTGTGAGGGACCTTCAGCAGTGTAATATGGCAGTTCGGGAGTTTCCGCACATTGTGGTGCCGCAGTTTATGACTCCTAATAATGATGGTTACAACGATTACTTTCAGCTTCCCGGAATAGAATATTTCAGCTCTTCAGAAGTCAGGATATTTGACCGGTATGGGAAATTATTAAAATCTGGCAGTGGACAAAATTTCAGGTGGGACGGGACTTTTATCAATAAACCCTTACCGGCAGATGATTATTGGTACGAGATACAGATTGAGGGATACGCGCCAATAAAAGGTCACTTTAGCCTAATAAGATGATCTTTCAGCAAATTTTATACGCTGGCAGTTAATCGTTACCAGTGCCATTCCCGCTGCGAGAATAAGCATGATGCTAGTAAAGCTCACATTGCTGTCTATTAAAAACCCTACAAGGAGAGGTCCCAGGGCGGTACTAAGAACCATGAACATAGTGAAAACACTACGTATTGCTCCCATTTTGGCTGTGCCATACATCTCTGCAATGAGTGAGGTTTGAACTGTCCCGCTCATCCCTACCGTAATGCCTGCCAGAATGAGAAAAATGAGTGCTCCCAGGATGCTGCTCATAAAAGCAAAAGGCAGCATTCCTATTGTAAACGGAATAAGGAAATACCTAAAAAGCACTTTTGCTGAAAACCTGTCCACCCATATCCCACCAAAGATGGAGAATACGAACCTTGTTGCTGCATATACGGTAAAAAAAGTAGCATACAATTGTACACTCCAGTTCTTGTCCACTACAAAAACATATTGATAAAAGAATATTGCCGTAACCGTAAAACTAAGTGTAAAACTAGCCGGCATCATAATCCCGAATTTCTTTTCGAAAACCACTTTCTTATAATCCTTTAAAAGAGAAAGGGTTGAAGGCCTCCCTTCCAACGAAAGTTGTTTATCGAAATCGGCCAGGTTGGTGAATTTAAGCCTTATAAGGTATATTAATAATGCGATTCCACTGGCAATTGCAGCAACTCGCCAATCAAACCAGGCAATTATAAAAGCAATTACAAGTGGAAATATAGCTTCTCCAATAGAATATCCCAGGGAGGAGATACTTAGGGCTTTCCCGCGATTTTTATCGAAATATTTGGAGATCACCGTCATACTTATATGACTTAGCAATCCCTGCCCGGTAAGGCGCAGGCCTACTATCGCAATGAAAAGAAAGGCAATATGATAAGAAAATCCCAGGAGGATACTGGAAGCTGCAAGGCTTAGGATGGTAAAAGCGGTAACAATCTTAACAGGTTTATGATCGACCGTGTGACCTACCGTAAGCATTATAATCGAGGAAATTACAGTACAACCTGCATATATGGCACCAAATGTTCCCTCTGTAATTTGAAAATCCCTCACAATTTCAGGAACATAAAGGGAAATGAGGAAAGTTTGTCCAAAGCTTGAAAGGAAGGTAAGGAGCCAACCAAAACTTACTTTCCGAAAATACTTTTGAGGAAAATATAGAGGTCTTTCAAATTATCGATTTTAACCTGCAAAGGTAATTATGCAAGCCAATGAATAAAATTTAATTATAAAGAAAAAGGCTGCCTTTTCAGACAGCCTTAGATTCAATTAAAACCGCTTTCTTACTTTTGAGATTTCTTAGGTGCAGATTTTTGATCTTGCTGAGATCCGCTTTTTCCTGGAGCAGATTTCTTTTGATCCTGCTTTTGATCCTGCTTTTTGTCAGATTTTTGATTCTGTGCCATGATACATATATTTAAATGGTTAATAAGTCACTAAAGTAGGAGGAAAAGATTCTCAATGGATTTTGATTAATAAATTTTTAACAGCAGTTTAAGTGTTAATTATTTCCCTTTAAAAATTAAAATCTGCCTGGTTATTAAGCCTGGATTAAATAGTTTTCTTAAGCTATGTTTTGTGCAAATAAGCTTAAATTTGAATATAAAATAGAAGAAAGATGTCCCGCAAGAAGATCGTGGAGCTAATCCAGGAACAAAAGCAGGTGCCAAACCTGAGGTATGCCATTAAGGAGAAGACAGAGGATTTTACCAATCTTTTGTTCTATACCTTATTTGATAACGCGACCCCTGTAGAGGAAAACATTCATAAACTTGAAAAGGATTTTGAAGAACTTGCGAAGCTGGTTTGCTGGGAACCCGGTATGCCGTGCAAGGAAGTTTGGGACAATTATCTGGAGTTGCTTCCTGCTATCCTTGAGAAATTGAACCGGGATGCCAAATGTATTACAGAACATGATCCTGCTGCAAACTCCCTGGAGGAGGTATATCTAGCATATCCCGGTTTCTTTGCGATTGCAATCTACAGGTTAAGCCATGAGCTTAATAAGTTTGGATTGCCACTTGTTCCCCGGTTAATGAGTGAATGTGCGCACCGGCTTACAGGAACAGATATAAACCCGGGTGCAGAAATTGGGGTCCCGTTTTTCATAGATCATGCGACAGGAGTGGTCATTGGAGAGACTACCATCATAAAAAATAACGTAAAGATCTACCAGGGAGTGACCCTGGGAGCTCTGAGTGTAGAACGCAGTCTTCGAAATAAAAAACGACACCCAACCATAGAAGATAATGTTACTATTTATGCAAATGCCACAATCCTTGGTGGTAAGACTACTATTGGAGCAAATAGTATTATTGGTGGTAACGTTTGGCTTACTTCATCTGTACCCCAAAATTCCACTGTTTCACACACCCCTCAAATAAAAATCCAAAACTCTGTAAAATCATGAGCCACTCCATACTGGACCTAATTGGAAATACTCCCATTGTAAAAACCACTACCTTAATAAGCAATCCAAAAGTTTCTCTTTATCTTAAACTTGAGGGACAAAACCCGGGGGGAGTGTGAAGGATCGTGCTGCATATAATATGATCAAAAGTGCCCTTGAAAGGGGTGATATTACAAGAGAAACAAAATTGATAGAAGCTACCAGCGGTAATACAGGAATAGCCCTGGCTATGATTGCGGGTATCTTTAAACTGAATCTTGAGCTGGTAATGCCCGAGAATTCTACCATCGAGAGGGTTCAAACAATGCGGGCCTATGGTGCCAAAGTCACCCTTACAGCTGCTGAAGGTGGTATCGAAGGCGCAAGGGATCATGCTGAAGCAAAGATGAAAAAAGGGAATATCTTTATGATCAACCAGTTTAGTAATGATGACAACTGGAAAGCCCATTATAATTCCACCGGCCCCGAGATTTGGAGAGATACAAAAGGAGAGGTCACCCATTTCGTTTCTTCAATGGGAACCACCGGTACCATTATGGGCACTTCGACCTTTCTAAAAGAAAAAAATAAAGAGATCCAAATTGTGGGAGTCCAGCCGGAAGATGATGCCCGAATTCCTGGTATAAGAAAGTGGCCGCAGGAATATTTGCCCAAAATATTTGTTCCTGAGAAAGTGGACAGGATCCTCGAGGTGAATGAGCAGGAAGCAAAAGAAATGACAAGGCGCCTGGCAAATGATGAAGGGATATTTGCTGGGATGAGCAGTGGTGGAGCTACTGCTGCTGCTGTAAGACTTTGCGATGAACTTCAGGAAGGCGTGGTGGTAAGTATTGTTTGCGACAGGGGGGACAGATATTTATCATCAGATCTTTTTGAATAAAAACACCATTCTAAATGGCTGGTTCGGATTTTCCTGCCGAGATACCTGCCATAAAAAATGGTGCCATTTAATTACTCTTTATAATGGGTAGCAAGTCCCGTTTCTTTCTCAGCGTCTAGTCTCAGGGTCTGCTTTTTATTACCATTTTTTAAGGTTATTACGAAAATTTCTTTATCGATCTTATCCTCTTTTCCTTTTGCTTTATAGCGGTTCCTGATCATAGTCCAGCCATTATAATCTGTTACAAGATATTCAGTGATATTTCTGGGAAGTTCTACGTTTTTAAAATTTTGGAAATTCTTGATCCATTCACCATTCTTGTCATAGAAGGCCAAAACGTTCCCTCTTTTACTTTTAAAGGTGATCTCATATGAATCATATTTTTCTTTTTTCACAGTAGCTAAATATCTTTTCATATCAAAAAATTCCTTTATAAAACCAATTGAATTACTGGAAAACTCATTTTCGTAAAGTTCCTGGATTTTATACTCCGTCGCATCCTTACCAACTTTTACCATCATAACATCAGGAAGATTTAGTACCTCCAGCTCTATTACCTTTTGCGCCTGCCCAGTGGTTAAAAAACCAAAAAGTAACAGGCATAGAATAACTTTTTTCATTAGAAATTGTTTAAAATTAATAATGCATAAAGTTAATTTGAAGCTATGGTCCGTAATACTACCTGGGTAGTATTACTTCACTGAAATTGTTAATTTTTGAATCTATATCAAAATGTCTTTTATAAAAACATTTGATCTATCTATGGTTTTAAGAGATGTTGAAGAAATTTTAAGTCTTTTACTTCCAGGCTGTTCCTGGATGTTTTAATTGACCCATTTTTTTTCAATATTTGAAGATGGCGGTTTATAACTGCACCGGTAGACCCAATTAAATATGCTATCTCTTTATTGGAGAGATCATTAATTAGGTGAAGATTTGAAGTGCTGTTGATGTTTCTAAGCAAGAGCTTAATTAATCTGGTTGGGATATCTTTAAAAGAAATATCTGTAACAAAATTTTCTAATAAACGTAAATGCCTGCCTGTATAGGTAAGTAAGTTTTTATATACCACCGGGTGGGAATTTAACCATAATCGTAACTTTTCCATAGGAGCAGCAAGAACCTTAACCTCATCAAGACATTCATAATATACATGATGTTTACAGCCGTCTATAAGGCAAAAGAGATCAAAAGCATCATTTTGGGTGAGAAGAAACAACGTCACTTCTTTATCTCCATTTTTTTCCACCTGATACATTTTTACCCTGCCAGAGAGAATTATAAAAAAGTGAAAAAACAGCTTTTCGCTATTTAAAATGCAGGTATTTTTAGGCCAGGTCTCTTCGTGGAATAATTCAAGTAGGTTTTGAATTTGGTGTTCCTTAAGGTCATTTAAAAGCACACAGCCCCTTAACAGGTTTTTTTGTTCAGCAAATCTTTCCCCTTCCATAACTAAGAATTTTGGGCATCCTGGAGACAGGGGGGCAGAGGGGAAAATTTAGGTAAATACTTAACAATATACCTTTTGTAGAGGTAGGGTCTATAAAAGAACACCCGGCAGGAAATTCACCTAATATACACTATTAGAGGGAGATAGGCGATAATTTTAACAGCCAAAATTTTAATTAGGAGTAAAGATTTTATTATAGCCTAAAAATCTGCTATTTTTGCAAAATTGCAAATTAGATAAGAGATATATGAGCGTTGAAACTTTTGGACTTGAAGCAAAGAAGAATGATAAAACCCTTTATGATTACCAGCAGGTAGATATAGACAAGATCTTCAAGGTTATTGACGCACATCCTCAAAGGTATAACCTCTTATACCAGTTGCCTACCGGGGGTGGAAAGACGGTTATTTTCTCCCAAATAGTTAGGGAGTATATTCAGCGCACAAATAAAAAGGTGCTTATTCTTACTCATAGAATAGAGCTTTGCAGGCAAACCTCCAAAATGCTTTCAGAGTTTGGAGTGCTCAACAAGATCATAAACAGCAAGGTAAAGGAACTGCCAGACCAGGAAGATTATATGTGCTTCGTAGCCATGGTAGAGACCCTTAATAATCGTCTTCATGATGAAAAACTGGAGATTGAGGATATTGGCCTGGTGATAATCGATGAAGCCCATTACAATTCCTTTAGAAAACTATTTAAATTCTTCTCGGGTTGTTTTATTCTGGGAGTAACAGCGACACCTCTTAGTTCCAATATTAAACTCCCAATGAAGGATAACTACAGGGAGTTGATCGTGGGAGATTCCATTACCTCCCTTATCGAAAAAGGATTTCTGGCCAGGGCAAATGTTTATAGTTATGATGTTGGCCTGCAATCCCTTAAGGTGGGGATCAATGGAGATTATACCGTAAAATCTTCAGAAGAGCTTTACTCCAACATGACAATGCAGGAGAAGCTGCTAAATGCTTACCTGGAGAAAAGTAAAGGCAAGAAAACCCTCATTTTTAATAATGGGATAAATACATCCAAAGAGGTATATGAAACCTTCAGAAATGCAGGTATTCCTATAAGGCATCTTGATAACACCACCAGTAAACAGGACAGGAAGCAAATCCTGAAGTGCTTTAAACATACTCCAGATGCTATTGTAACCTCGGTGAGTATACTAACAACCGGTTTTGATGAACCTTCAGTAGAGACCATCATTCTTAACAGGGCTACAAAATCCCTTACCCTCTATTTCCAAATGATTGGAAGAGGATCCAGGGTGTTACCGGGTAAGGATGAATTCACCGTGATAGACCTGGGAAATAATATGGCAAGGTTTGGACATTGGAGTGCCCCGGTAGACTGGAAGCAGCTTTTCCGGGCACCAGACTTCTATTTTGAGAACCTTCTTAGTGATGAAGAAATAGAGCGTGAATTTAAGTATGTTATGCCGCCAGATCTACGGAAGCAATTCGCAAATTCAGATAATGTAGATTTTGATGTTGAAGATGCCTATGACGAAGTGATCAAAAAAGGATTAAAGTCAAAAACTGTCCTGGATTGGTCTATGGAGCAGCATGTAAAAATGTGTGTTGAGAATAGTGAAGATGTTTTTGACGCCCGTATCCTTGCCAAGGAGTTAAAAGATGATATTTCCTCGAGGATCAAACAATATTCTTATTGCATAAGTAAAAGCACCAAAAACTACAGGGAATGGCTGGAAGAGGATTATTCCAGGAGATTGAGGTTGCAAATAAATAAGGAATTCTAGTACTGTACGCAATTGGCGCTGCAAAACTAATAATTGAATCTAAGTTAAAGACACAAGTTTGCAGAGATCCCGATATTATTACCTGGTAAAGATCCAGTACCTTGGTTACAGGCTTCACGGCTGGCAGCGGCAGCCAAATTTTAAGACCGTGGAAGGCCTTATAAGGAAGACCTTAAAGTTTGTACTGCCAGATATAAAAACCAAGATCCTTGGATCAAGCAGGACAGATGCAATGGTCTCTGCCAACGAGGCTGCTTTTGAACTGTTTGTATATGAGGAGCCTTTGCAGGATCTACAAGACTTTCTTCAGGTATTCAATAAGAATCTGCCGCCAGATATCCGCGCGCTTTCGATTGAAGAAGTAGATGCGGCTTTTAATATTATCCAGCATCCAAAGCAAAAAGAGTACCTCTACTTGTTTTCCTTCGGAAGCAAAAACCATCCTTTCTGCGCCCCGTTAATGGCAAACATTCAGGATGACCTGGATATAGAACTCATGAAAAAAGGAGCTGCCATGTTTCAGGGAGAGCACAGTTTTAAGAACTATACTGTAAGCCCTTCAGAAAAAACAAAACTCACAAGGCTTGTAGAAGTTTGTGGCATTTCCGAAAACGAGCTATACACGGCAAATTTCTTCCCGGAAACCAGTTATATATTTTCTGTAAAAGGCAGCGGATTCCTCCGGTACCAGATACGCCTAATGATGGGAACTTTGATCCAATTGGGAAAAGGGGAGGTGACACTTCAGGATATTCAAGACAGCCTGAAGCCGGAGAGTGAGATGACTATGACCTTCATTGCCCCGGCATCTGGACTTATATTAAATAAAATAGATTTTAAGTAATAGCCGTCCTGGACCTTTCCACTGAGGTTAACAGCAGAAAAAGTGCAGCTAATTATTAAGAATCTTCCTTTTCCAAAACAGCCAGCGCCAATCTTATGGTTCCATAGTCTAATGCCTCCTGGAAATGTTCATAATAAGGCTTCAGGGTTTCGGGATCATCTAATTGTTTTTTAGCCTTTTTCACGGCTTCAAGGTCTTGCCGATCAATGAGCTTTTCAAGATTTGAAATTTCCCCATCACTATATAGTTTGGCCAGATGTGAATAGATGGTCGTCGAGGCCAGGCCTCTTTTTTGAGCGATCTCCTCCACACCTAAACCTTCCTGGAAAAGCTGTTGTGTTTCTTTATAGGTATTGCTTTTTTTGGTTTTTTTTCCGCTTCTTTTCTTTTTACTGAAGGCGATGATCTCCTTGATGAACTGGTAACCATAATCCTGCATTTTCTTTTTACCCACACCACTTATTTGCATAAAATCCTCATCTGTCATAGGACGTTCTTTTTCCATTTCCCGAAGCGTCGCGTCACTAAAGATGTGATAGGCGGGAATATCTTCTTCCCTTGCTATACGAAGACGCAGCTGCCTTAATTTTTCAAAGAGGGTGGAGGCTTTTTCTTCTTTCTCTGCGGTCTCTGCAGGGGTGCTTAAGATCTTTTCAGGAACTTTGGCAAGTTTTACCTTTTGATTTTCAAAAAGTACCTGTTTGGCAAGGGTAGTTAATCTTAAATGATTGTGATGGTGAAAGGCGATCTCTATGAAACCCAGGTTGATGAGCTGGATAAGATATTGCTGCCAGTCCCTCCAGGAAATTTCGGCACCAACTCCATAGGTTTTTACCTTCTGATAGTTTTTCTCCAACACACCTTCATTCTTAGCACCTCTAAGAACATCTATAACAATCGTGATAGGCTCGCCACCCTTTAATCTGTAGATGCAGGAAAGAGCCTTCTGTGCTATTAGAGTACCGTCAAAGAACTGCGGGGGATTCTTACATATATCGCAGTTCCCGCAGTCCTCCTGTTTTAATTCGCCAAAGTAATTAAGCAGGATCTTCCTCCTGCAGGTAACCGCTTCAGAGTATTGCTTCATTCGTTCCAGCTTGGCAAGCTGTACCTGTTCATTTTTGGCATTGGCGGCAAACTTCTGCAGCTGTACAACATCTGCATAACTATGAAAGAGCAGGGTTTGTGACGGCAGGCCATCCCTTCCTGCACGGCCAATTTCCTGGTAGTAACCTTCCAGGTTCTTTGGCATATTGTGGTGGATCACCCAGCGAATATTGGATTTATCTATTCCCATTCCAAAAGCAATGGTGGCACAAATCACCTGTTGCCGGTCATTGATGAAATCGTCCTGTATTTTAATGCGCTCTTCATGCCCCAGCCCGGCGTGATAAGCTTCGGCTTTTATTCCTTTAGCCTTCAGCCTTGCTGCGATCTCCTCGGTGCTCTTGCGGCTAAGGCAATAGATGATCCCGCTCTCATTCTTTCGGGTTTTCACGAAATTCAGGATTTGTTCGAACTTTTTGATCCCCTGGCGAACCTCCAGGCTAAGGTTCTTACGGTCAAAAGAAGCTATATGTTTATTGGCACCGGGGATATTCAATTGTTGTGCAATATCCTTCCGCGTAGCTTTATCGGCCGTTGCAGTGAGGGCAATCACGGGAGTAGAGGGGAAGCGGTTCTTTAAATAGCCAAGCTGAGTGTAGGCCGGTCTAAAATCGTGCCCCCAGCTGGAGATGCAGTGGGCTTCATCTATGGCGATTAAGCTAAGGTTTTCCGGGACCAGGAGGCGGTCAATGATCTGCAGACTTTCAGGAGCAACATACAGCAACTTAAGCTCCCCGGCTTCCACCCGGGTAAAAATGTCCTGATGCTCAAGAGAACTTTGGCTACTATTCAAAAAAGCAGCAGGAATTCCATTGGCAGTAAGGCCATCAACCTGGTCTTTCATTAAAGCTATTAAAGGAGATACCACCAGGGTAATTCCCGGTAGTAATATCGCAGGAAGCTGGTAGCAAATGGATTTCCCGCCACCCGTGGGCATGATGACCAGGTTATCTTCCCCTGCAAAAACAGCGTCTATAATTTTCTTTTGTAGGGGCCGGAAGGTGTCATACCCAAAATATTCTTTTAAGGTGCTTAAAAGTTGTGCTTCTTTCATTCCGGCAAAGGTATAAGATAGATGACGATGTTTAAAAATGTATCTCGATAATTTCAGGATTCATTTTTTTAGAAAAGGCTCTTCCATAAAACTATTTAAACCTGAAAATCGCTCAGCAGCCAAAACTTTTATATTTTTAAGGAAATTATAGTTCATGGTAAAACGTACCAGGCTTCTCTTAAGGAGGCCCAAGTCTACAAAAGCACTTAATCAGCCTCCCGGGACTGTTACATATATTGGCAGAAAGGAATCGGCCGAAACAAGGCTGGAAGTCATAGATTACAATAAAGAAAGTTTTGAGCGATACACCTCTACCAGGCCCGAGGATGCTTTTGATTTTGAAAATGAGAACAAGACCACCTGGATCAATATTGATGGCTTAAGCAATACGGCGGAGATCGAGAAACTGGGAAAATACTATAATCTGCACCCTTTGATCCTGGAAGATATTGTAAATACGAATCAGCGCCCAAAAATAGATGAATATCAGGATTTCATATTTGTGGTGGTAAAAATGCTCTATTTCCCAAAAGAGGCCACTTCGAAAACAAACGGAAACCTGGTAAGTGAACACGTGAGTTTTGTGGTTGGAGAGGATTATGTGCTTAGCTTTCAGGAAGCCGGGGGCGATGTATTTGACGGGGTAAGGGAAAGGCTTGAAAATGGTAAGGGGCGCATACGTGGTAACGGTGCAGATTATTTGCTTTTTTGCCTTCTGGATGCCATCATAGATAATTATTTCGAAGTTATAGACCATATGGGGGATCAGATAGAATTTCTCGAAGAGGACCTCTTTCAGAAGCAACCCAGTGATGACATAACATTTCAAATACAGGAATTAAAGCGAACTATTCTGCGCATTCGCAGGGCCGTCTTTCCATTGAGGGAGGTTTTAAGCAGGCTGGAGAAAATGGACACTAATCTAATACAGGAGAAAACAAGGAATTATTTTCGGGATCTATATGACCATATTACCCAGGTTTCAGAAAACATAGAGATCTACAGGGAAATGACCTGGGGCTTAATGGATATGTACATGACCACAATAAGCAATAAAATGAATGAAGTAATGAAGGTGCTTACAATCATTGCTACCATTTTTATACCCCTCACATTTATTGCAGGGATCTACGGGATGAATTTTGAATTCATGCCAGAGCTTCAATGGAAGTATAGTTATTTTGTTCTATGGGGTATAATGTTGATGGTATTTGTGGTGATGTTGTATTTTTTCAGAAAGAAAAAGTGGTTATAAAAACAATAGTTCAATGATCAAAAGGTTTTTATTTATTGGTATCCCGCTCATTCTAACGGTCTCCTGCAAATCTTCGGCAGATGAAAAAAAGGATAATCCAAATGAAAAAATTACAAAGATGGAAGTAGCATATATTGGGACGTACACGAAGAAAGAAGGTCACGTAGATGGGCAGGCAGAGGGAATATATACTGTTTACCGGGATCCTGAAACAGGTAAATTGGAGAAAGGGAACACAGCAGCAAAGGTTACCAACCCTTCATTTGTAAAAATGAGCAAAGACAAAGATTACTTATACGCTGTTAGTGAACTGGGCGCAGGGGATGCCCCATCCGGTTATATTCACTCCTTTAAAATAAATGAGGACCATGGCCTGGAGGAGATTGGTAAAATTTCTACTGAAGGTTTCGCTCCCTGTTATATTGCTGAAGATATAACAGGCAATTTTATTTTTGTTGCAAATTATGTTGGGGGAGTGGTAATGCTGTATGAAAAAGCTCCTGATGGCAGCCTGATGATAAAGCAGAAAGTCACATTGGAAAATCCTGATAAATCCCATCCACATTCGGTGAATATTTCGGCAAATAATAAACACGTCTTTATCAACGACCTGGGAAATGACCGCATCTGGTTCTTTGATTTTGATGCTGAAGGAGGAGAACTCCTGGCAAAACCTTCTTCCCATATTCAGCTTACTGAAGGATCCGGCCCCAGGCATTTCGCTTTTTCTTCAAAAGGTGAATTTGGATATTCAATTAATGAACTTAACAGCACTGTAAGCGCTTTTGAAATAGGGGAGAACGGAGAGCTCGCTCACCTAATGAATATTTCTACTTTACCTGAAGGTTATAAAGAAGAGAACTCTGCTGCAGATATTCATCTGCACCCATCAGGTAAATATCTATATGCTTCCAATCGCGGGCATAACAGTATTGTTGGTTATAAAATAGAGGAAAACGGAAAGTTAGGAGTCCTTGCCCATACTTCAACCGGGGGAGAGACACCAAGAAATTTCGCAATTTCCGGTGATGGTGATTTTCTATATGTAGCCAATCAGGATTCCCATAACATAGTTACATTTCAAATTGACAAGGCGACGGGTGAATTAATTAAACTGGATGAATTGCAGGTTAAGACTCCGGTATGTATAGAATTCCTTTAGGATCTAAGATTCTTCTTTATTTCTAAACCCTTTAACTATTAGATTAGGGAAAATGTCTTAAATTAATAAGGCTTAAATTCAATCGTTATGAGAGTTAGTGTATTATTGAGCATTTTCCTTATGACCGGATCTACGATTTTTTCCGGTTGCAGTTCCATGAGAGCCGGTGAAGAAGATGTGCGAACCGCTGTAGATGTTCCGGAAAGATTTAGTACTCCTCCCGGTTTGGCCTGGGGAGCCAATACCTGTATCAACCCAATTATAGACCCGGCAGATGGAACCGAACTTATTCTTATTCAATCGATGGATGGTTTGGGTGATTACCGTGTAACCGGTGGAAAATACGGGGTGAATACGGGAGAACTTCTCCGCCTAAATTGCCGTACCGGGGAAGTGGTGGGAATAGTGAGAGGCAGGTAATAGTGAAAACCTTTTAACTTTCCTTAGCAGCTAAGGCTTCATTTTAATATTATCCTGGATTGCTTTATTTAATATAGCAACACTTTATTCCTTTTCAAGAGATCATTTTTACCAATTTTAAGTACCTGTTGGTAGGAAGAAATATTAAGTGAAGAACCCTTCGCTGCAGGGATTTTTAAAAGCATTAAATACCATTTGGTACAAATCCTTGTAAAATTAAGGTTATCTAAAAACACATAAGATGGTAAAACTAAATTAACCTTCTTTTGTTGTTGTAATAATTATCCTACATAATAACGAAATGAGAAGGAAATTAACAGTTTTTCCTACAGCTTCTTTCGTATAAAAACTCTGACTATGAGTATCTTAACAAAATTTTGGGCTCTTGGTCGAAATAATTTTTTCCGTGCAAACTTTCTGCTTAGTTTTAGATTAATAAATTTCCCCTCACCCCACAATTAGTTCCCTACAATTTTTTGATCCCATATTTATATTGAAGTTTTTTAGTGCCGGTATGTTTCCCAAAACAAACATCGGGATTTGAGATTCAGGCTTCAATTGTTAATATGAACCATAAGGCCGGAAACACATTCCCCTTGTTTCGAAAAGCCTTCCCCACAATGGTTTGACAGGTTATAATTTCCCCACTTTTTAAATTGGAATATTTTTCCGGAATCTCCTAAAATGGGACTCAGGACGGCGGAGCCTTATGCTTTTTCGCAACCTACACCTAATTTTCCAAACCAAAATATATGAAAGTCGCACTTATAACCGGGGTCACCGGGCAGGATGGAGCTTACCTTAGTGAGCTGTTACTCAACAAGGGCTATATTGTCCATGGTATTAAAAGAAGAGCTTCTTCTTTTAATACTGAAAGGGTGGATCATCTCTATCAGGATCCACATGAAAAGAATAAAAATTTCATCTTACATTATGGGGATCTTACAGATAGTACCAACTTAATAAGATTAATACAGGAAATCCAGCCAGATGAGATCTATAATCTGGCAGCTATGAGCCACGTGCAGGTTTCCTTTGAAATACCTGAATATACAGGAAATACAGATGGTTTAGGTACCTTGAGGATTCTTGATGCTGTAAGGCTTTTAGGTTTGGAGAAGAAGACCAGGATCTACCAGGCCTCCACGTCTGAACTTTATGGAAAGGTACAGGAAGTTCCTCAAAGTGAGACTACTCCTTTTTATCCAAGGAGCCCCTATGCAGTGGCTAAATTATATGCCTATTGGATCACGGTAAACTACAGGGAGGCTTATGGGATGTTCGCCTGTAATGGGATCTTGTTCAATCATGAATCGCCCATAAGAGGGGAGACCTTTGTAACAAGAAAAATAACCAGGGCCGTAGCGAGGATTGCTCTTGGACTCCAGGATAAATTATATCTGGGAAATCTGGATGCGCGAAGGGACTGGGGACACGCTAAAGATTTTGTGCGGGCCATGTGGATGATATTGCAGGCAGAGGAACCTGAAGACTGGGTGATTGCCACGGGGAAAACTACAACAGTCAGAGATTTTGTTCAAATGGCTTTTGCTGAAGCCGGCATAGAAGTAAGCTTTGTAGGTCGGGGAGTGGAAGAAAAATCCTTTGTGAAGAATTGTAAAAATCCGGATTATCAACTCCCGGTTGGAAAAGAGGTACTTTCTATAGATCCTCGATATTTCAGGCCCACAGAAGTTGAGTTGTTAATTGGAGATGCCACCAAGGCAAATACAAAATTAGGATGGAAACCGGAGTTCGATCTCATGGATCTTATAAAGGAGATGGTGCAGGCAGATTTACAACGAATGCTTAGAGATAAATATTTAAAAGGAGAAGGATTTGAAACCCTTAATTATTTTGAATAAAAACTGGTTTGATTTTAATACAGAAGGTGCCCAATGAAAATGAAACTTGACTCTAGGATTTATATTGCAGGTCATGAAGGACTGGTAGGATCTGCAATCTATTCAACCCTGAAAAAGAAAGGATATACCCGGCTTATTACCAGAACTCATAAAGACCTGGATTTAATAGATTGCCTGGCGGTGGAGGATTTCTTTGAAGCCGAAAAACCCGAGTATGTATTCCTGGCGGCTGCAAGAGTTGGTGGAATTGTGGCCAATAACACCTATAGGGCAGAGTTTATATATGAGAACCTGATGATACAAACCAATGTAATTCATTATTCCTATCTCAATGAGGTAAAGAAATTAATGTTCCTGGGAAGCACTTGTATCTATCCAAAGGAATCTCCTCAACCTATAAAAGAAGAAGCCTTGCTAACGGGAGAACTCGAATACACCAATGAACCATATGCTATTGCAAAAATTGCCGGGATAAAGATGTGTGAGAGTTACAATTTACAGTACGGCACCAATTTCATAGCTGTGATGCCCACTAACTTATATGGGCCAAGGGATAATTTTCATCTCGAAACATCTCATGTTCTACCGGCTCTTATTCGTAAAATGCATCTTGGGAAGGCACTGGAAGAAAATAACTGGGAGGCGGTTAGGGATGATTTGAACAGGAGGCCAATTGAAGGTTTGGATGGCAGCCAGGGGAAAAAGGATATTTTGGAAATTTTAAAAAAATATGGGATTTCCTCCAATTCACAATCTGAGGTAAATGAAGGGGTAAAGGAAGTATCAGTGGAAATTTGGGGTAGTGGCCAGCCGTTAAGAGAGTTTTTGTGGAGCGAGGAAATGGCAGATGCATGTGTCTTCCTTATGGAAAACAGGGATTTTGGTGATATTATCTCGCTACGGGAAGTTTCTGAAGAAAGAAACCAGGAAATAAGAAATACTCATATTAATATAGGAACTGGAAGAGAGATCTCTATCGCCCATCTCGCTGAAATAACCCGGGTAATTGTTGGGTTAAGGGGCAAACTTCATTTTAACACCGATAAGCCGGACGGAGCGCTTCGTAAATTGACTGATGTTTCTAAGTTAAATGCATTGGGCTGGAAATATGAGGTTGAACTGGATGAAGGGATTTATAGATTATATAAATGGTATAAGTCGAGTATTTATAATCTGGAATTAACGAACAGAAGATAATTTATTGATATTTAAATTCCTTTATATTGAAAAATATTACCTCCTCAGCTCAAGATAAAGATATAATGAAAACTTTATTAGCAAGTTCACAGGAAAATAGGGGAGTGCCTATACAAGAATGGGATCTGGAAATTAAACCTCGTGATAAACTATTTAATTTACATTTCAGGGAGGTATGGAATTATCGCGATCTTTTGTGGTTATTGGTACGAAGGGACTTTGTAGCATTCTACAAGCAAACTATTTTTGGACCTTTATGGTTTTTTATTCAACCCATTTTTACCACTTTCCTATTTACTGTAGTATTTAATAGAATGGGAGGTTTCAGTACTGATGGAATCCCTGCTCCTTTGTTTTATATGTGTGGAACCATTGCCTGGAATTATTATGCTGAATGCTTAACAAAAACAAGTACTGTCTTTAAAGATAATGCCTACATTTTTGGAAAGGTTTATTTTCCACGGTTGATTATGCCTTTGAGCATAATCTTTTCCAATCTGGTGCGCTTTGGAGTTCAATTTTTGTTATTCCTCATTTTGTTAGGTTATTATATGATACAACAGGGGAACTATTATTTCAACGAATATGTACTTTTATTTCCAGTTATACTTATTTTAATGGCACTTCAGGGTTTGGGACTTGGCCTCATAATTACGGCTATGACCACCAAGTATAGGGATCTTACCTTTGTGGTTACTTTTGGAATACAATTATTGATGTTTGCCTCTCCCGTTATTTATTCTTTATCCACCATTCCTGAAAAATATAGTGTTTTCGTGGAATTAAATCCATTAAGCGGATTAATAGAAACTTACCGTTTTGGTTTTACTGGAGGCGGGGATTTTTATCAGGGAGCCTTCATTTATAGTATAATTGCCAGTCTTGTAATTTTTATAAGTGGAATTGTCGTCTTTAATAAGGTAGAAAAGAATTTTGTTGATACAATTTAAGTAGTATATAATGGCTCTTTCCATAAAAGCAGAAAACATTTCAAAGGTATACCGGCTGGGTGAAATTGGTACAGGTACAATTTCCAGGGATATTGAACGTTGGTTTGCAAAAATACGCGGGAAAGAAGATCCTTTTTTAAAAATTGGAGAGGATGAGAATAGTGCATTATGGGGGAAAAATGATACTATCTGGAGCTTGAATGATATTAATTTCGAGATCAACCAGGGAGATACAGTAGGACTCATTGGGAGAAACGGGGCAGGAAAAAGTACTTTATTAAAAATACTAAGTAGGGTTACCGCGCCATCCAAAGGTGAAATCAAAGTAAAGGGTCGAATAGCAAGTTTATTAGAGGTAGGAACAGGATTTCATCCGGAGTTAACCGGACGTGAAAACATTTTTTTGAACGGAGCTATTCTGGGCATGAGAAAATGGGAGATAGCAAAAAAATTTGATGAAATAGTAGCTTTTGCCGAGGTTGAAAGGTATGTTGATACCCCTGTAAAGCGTTATTCTTCGGGAATGTATGTAAGATTGGCTTTTGCCGTAGCTGCTCATTTAGATTCTGAAATTTTAGTTGTGGATGAAGTTCTGGCAGTAGGTGATGCTGAGTTTCAAAAGAAATGCCTGAGTAAAATGGGAGATGTTAGTAAATCTGAAGGAAGAACTATACTTTTTGTAAGTCATAATTTACATTCTATAAATACTTTAACCAATAATTGTATGTTATTGGATGCCGGGAAGCTGCTACATTATGGCGAAACCAACAAAATTATTAATTTTTATAACGATTTAAATAAAAGTAAAGAGCTGGTTTATACTTCTGCTCCTGATAAAACCAGGCCAAAAATTACAAAGGTGAAATTAAATACCTCTTTGCCAAATAATGTTCACTGTAACGGGGAGGATTTAGTCGTTGAAGTTGAGGTAGTAGTTCCTAAAAAAATAAAAGCAGCATGGTTATGGGTACGAATTAAAGATTCAAACGAAATTATTATTATCCAAATATGGACCAGTCATCACGACCAGCCTTTGTTTAACCATCCAGGAATTTATCTGGTGAAATGTAGCCTCCCAAACTGCAAACTATTTATGGGAAACTACTCCTTTGACTTCTGTATTTCTGGACCCCCGGGTGGCCAATTTTATGAATATATTCAGAGTATCTGTCCACTTGAAGTGGTTATGTATAATAACCACAGAGAATGGCCATGGCGGAGTAATGAGTGCGCATATCTGGCGGAGAGTACATGGGAAATTAAAAAAGAAGAGTATAAACCTGCTTTACATAAGGTTTAGAAAATCTAAAACTTGGTTTCTAACCTTGTTATTAGCAAAAATGAAAAAATGAACTTTAAGAATACCCTTTAATTTTCTTTTTTTTTACAAACCTCCTTATTGTATGTTAGAGCGAATACCATCATTGCCACCTGAAATAAAACCGGTTGCTAAAGGTATTCCAAGACCAATGTGGTCTGTAATGATACCTGTTTATAACTGTTCTCAATTCATTCCTGAAGTTTTGGAAAGCGTGCTTAAACAGCATATAGCGGAAAAGGATATGCAAATTGAAGTAGTAGATGATGCAAGCACAGATGCTGATGTAGAAAAAATAGTGCAGGAAATTGGTAAAGGAAGGATTAATTACTTTCGACAATCCAATAACATAGGTAGCCTACGTAATTTTGAAACCTGTATTAATCGTTCCCATGGAAAATTTATCCATTTATTACATGGAGATGATCGTGTTTTACCAGGCTATTACCACACTATACAGCATTTATTTAGGCAATATCCTAAAGCAGGAGCAGCTTTTTGCAATTACCGGTACATTGATGAAATTGGACATGAAAAATTCTGGCAGCCACTAGAATCAGATAAGGAGGGGATTTTAGAAAATTGGCTCTTACGAATTGCGGAGCGTAATCTTATACAATATGCGGCCATTACAGTAAAGCGGGAGGTATATGAAGAATTGGGATCCTTTTATGGTTCCACTTTTGGTGAAGATTGGGAAATGTGGGTGAGAATTGCACAAGCGCATAAATTTGCATACACCCCTAAAGTTTTAGCAGAATATCGGCAACATGATTCTTCAATAACAGGAGAAAAATTTCTTAACGGTGATTCCCTGAAAGATTTAATACTTATAATGGACCTTGTTCAGAAATATGTACCACAAACACACAGAAAAACTGTACTACGAAAATCTAAAAAGTTTTACGCCTGGTATGGGTTGCATAACGCTGCAGATGCGTGGAAAAGAACTTGCAATAAGAAAAGTGTTCATAACCAGATTAGGCAATTATTAAAGATGCACAACGGTGATTTTGGAATGTACAAAGTTATAGCAAAGCTTTACCTCAAAATGCTACTTAATTATAGGTAGGAATTATTTTATCAAAGTCCATGGGAATGTTGGAAGTTTCGGTAATTATATGTACTAATAACCCAAAGTTTGAAATCTTAAAACGGACAGTGGAGGCTATAATACAACAAACTCTGCCTCAGGAAAAATGGGAATTGCTAATTGTAGATAATAATAGCAACACCTCCGTTAAGGATTTACCGGGGTTTAATTGGCCTACATCTGTAACACACCTGGATGAAGCCAAGGTGGGCTTGATTTCTGCCAGAATAAAAGGAATAAAAGAAGCGAAAGCAGATTTACTGGTATTTGTTGATGATGATAATTACCTAAAGGCAGATTATCTTGAAATCCTGATTAAAACTATGCATTCAATGCCACTTTTAGGAGTTCTGGGTGCAGGAAAGATAGTACCGGCGTTTGAAAAGCCTCCTTCAAATGAAGAACTACCGTTTTTGCGATCCCTTGCCATTCGCAATGAGGTGCGGGCGCATTTTTCTAATGCAGTTGGCTATCATAAAGCAATACCCTTTGGTGCTGGACTATGTATTCGTAGATCTATTGCTCTGAATTATATGGAATCCTTACGGACTAGGCCACTTGCAGCTTCTCTTGACCGCAAAGGGGATACACTCCTTTCCGGAGGTGATATAGATCTTGCGCTTCATTCGTGTCGTGACGGATATTTATCTGGAGTATTACCAGAGCTCGAGCTTGTTCACTTTATACCCAAATCCAGGTTAGATCAAAAATATTTAATAAAAATCGCAGCAGGTCACGCGGCATCCAACTTTTTGCTTTCACAACTCTGGAACTTCGAGGGCTATCCTGAAAACCCTCTAATGAGATGGGCCCGATATTGGAAAAACCGTCTAAAAAGTAACGGTCTTTCAAGAAAAATTCTAATAGCGGAGTATTATGCAGATAAGAAAGCACGTAATCTTTGGAATTTGAATAATAATTGAATTTCTGAAAAAATAAAATTACGAGTATAATTTCTATTTCCATAATTAACCCTTTTTTATAAACAACTCAAATTACATTTTGAATGAAGTTTTTATTTATCAATAAAAAGTTTTCAGAATTATCAGATAATGATCCCTCCATTTTAAATAGTTTAAGATGCACCCTACTTTTAAACAAAAATGTGAAAGAGGTTTATAATCCAGAGGAAGCTGATGCTATCATAATTCAAGAAAATGATTCCTTTAAAAATTATAATTATATAAAAGAATTACTGGCAGATCCAATTATATCAAAGTATCCTGAAAAAGTCTTTACTATCAATACCGATGATAGTGCAACTGGGCTTCTCCGTGGGCTATACACCTGCCTGCCCAAGTCAAGGATAATTGAGGAAATATACACAGCGGTACCTTATGTTCAATTCCCTAATGATATAGTACTCACCGTTGAAATCGACGAAGCAGACCCCAGGTTTTTAGCTGTGTGGAGAGGGAATATAAAGTCTAATAAACTAAGACCTAAACTGGTTGCATCTCTTGAATCAAAAGAACGCTGTCGCATAGAAAAATCATTAAGTTGGATGAAATTTGAAAAGGAAGAGCAGGAAGTATATGTAAACTTAATTAAAAATTCCAAATTTTCAATCTGCCCGGCAGGTTGGGCTTCGGCTACGTATAGAATTTATGAGAGTATGGCGTTGGGAAGATGTCCTGTGATTTTGGCTGATGATTTTGTGCCGCCAAAAGGTCCTGACTGGAATGAGTTTGCACTTTTTTATCCCGAAAAAAAAATAGAGGATCTTTATTCTTTTCTTCTTCAAAACGAACATTTAGCTGAAACCTATGGGAAGAAGGCTTTTCAAGCCTGGCAAAAATACTTTAGTCCTTTTCGTATAAGAAATTATTATGCAGAGGCATTACTTGAGCTCATTGCTTCGACTCCGGAAACTTCAAGAACTAATGAATTTACGAGATGGAAATCTGAAGATTTAATATGGAATAATAAATGGAGCCTTTCACAACGAATTTTGAATAAAATTAAAAATCGTAAAATTTTATTTCATTTTTAGTAGGCTAAGCCAAATTACTTCTTTAAGTATAATATTCATCCTCCAGGCCCTATTAATTTAAGAATGTATAATACAAACAGTTATCTAATAAATTCAATAAAAGGGATAAAAAATCATCTTGAGAAATTACCATATTGGGCCAAGCTGAACTGGTTGTGGCACTGGGGAAAGTTAATTAGCATTACAGGTGCAGGTCAAACAATTGTTCAAATTGTAGGTTTTGTTAGCGGAATTTTAATTATACGACTTTTACCAGTAGAGGAGTATGCTTTTTATACATTAGGTAATACTATCCTTGGTACCATGGTAATTTTAGCTGATGGAGGTATTGCTACAGGAGTGACATCAATTTATGGAAGGGTATGGGAAACTAAGAACGAAGCAGGTAGGGTTGTTATTTCAGGGCTTGAACTGCGAAAGAAATTTGCTTTGTTGAGTTTACTAGTAGGTATACCTATATTATTTTACCTCCTTATACACCACAACGCTTCCTGGCATCTTGCAATGTTGATGATACTTTCATTAATTCCAGCATTTTTCAGCTCTCTTTCCTCCACCATATATCAAATACCACTTCTTTTTCACCAGGAGGTTATTCCCCTTCAAAAAAATCAACTAAAGGTGAATGTTGGGAGATTAATCCTCCTTTTTGCCACAGTGTTGATTTTTCCCTGGGCATTTGTTGCAATATTGGCTGGAGGTATTCCGCAAATTTGGGGAAATTTAAATTTAAAAAAAATATCCATAAATTATCTTGATTGGGGTGCTCAGGCAGATCCGGAAATTAAAAAAAAGATCCTTGTATTTGTAAAGAGAATTCTGCCGGGTTCTATATATTATTGTTTTTCCGGGCAAATTACGCTTTGGCTTATTTCAATTTTTGGTTCTACAGAAAACATTGCACAGTTGGGAGCATTAGGACGATTGGCAATGATATTAACTATCATAGCTGCAGTATTTAATACACTTGCAATTCCCGGATTTGTGAAATTGAAAAATGAAAGGTGGAATTTATTTGTTAAATACAGCCTGATTTTAATGACACTAATGCTTGCCTGTGTTGGAATATTACTATTTTTTACCCTATTTCAATCCCAGGCACTTTGGATTTTAGGAGATGGATACTCTGGTTTAGAATATGAATTGGTTCTATTTATCGCAAGTAGTTGTATTGAACTTTTGGTGGGAATAAGCTTTGCTTTGAATTCAAATAGGGGATGGTTAATAAACCCATATTTAAATATAGTTGTAGGCCTTTTAAGCATTGTAGTAGGGGTTTTAATATTTGATATTTCTTCCCTAAGAGGCATACTATATTTCAAACTATTTACAGCTGTAATAGCCTTTTTATATTTTGTTGGGTATGGCTTTTCAAAAATATCAAGAATAGATAAGGTTTCTATAATCCAGGATTAACTGGATTGTCTTAAAAAATGTTTTTTATCTGGTATAGGTGATTTATTCAATACACATTATCAGGAATACTCCACTCAACATGTAATTCGCTGGGAAAAGAGAAAATCTGCAGCAACATTCATGAATTATTGGGATTATCAATCATTTAAAAAATACAATTTTCAAAACCACCTGGGAAATTTATTGAGTGTCTATTAGATAAAAAATATAGCAATAAACAATTCTATGTTGGTAGAAAAAGTAAGAGAGAAAATTAATAAATTATAATGGCAAGTGTTATATGTACATTATTTGAGGGTGATTACCATTATGGTCTGGCGGCCTTGGCAAATTCGTTGAATTGCCAGGGGTATAAAGGACCAATTTATGCCGGATATAGAGGGGCACTCCCCCCCTGGGCAAATGAGGCTGTGGAAAATACAAAATTTAAATGGAAAGGGAGTAAGACCTTATTGATTACAAAGCAACTTCAACTTCATTTTTTGCCCCTGGAAACAGAGTATCATCTTACGAATTATAAACCAAACTTTCTTTTAAATATCTTAGAAGTATCTCCGGAAACACCTCAAAAATTATTTTATTTTGATCCAGATATTGTATTAGTTTCCCATTGGTCTTTTTTTGAAGAATGGTTAGACTCTTGCGATGTAGGTCTTTTTGAAGATGTTAATTCACCTCTTAGTAAATATCACCCGAGGAGGATAGCCTGGAGAAAATATTATGGTTCCTTTCAGATTCCTTTAATATTTAAGGACCCTACCTATGCCAATGGAGGTTTTGTAGGAGTCACTTCAACAAAGCGCGATTTTCTGGTCACTTGGCAAAACCTTCAGGAACTCATGGCTCCCGCTATTGGAGGGCTAAATAGGTCATCGGTCTCGGGAGATCCTATACAAAAAGAAGCAAATACCCCATATGCTCCATTTATGAAATCAGATCAGGATGCTTTAAATGCTACCGTGGAAGCCTGGGATGGAGTGGTGAGCTTTATTGGAAAAGAGGGAATGGCTCTGGGGCCGGGAGAAGCAATAATTCCACATGCACTGGGAAAGCGCAAACCCTGGCATATAAACCCTGTTTTTCACGCTTTGGCTGGGTATCCACCTACAATAGCTCACAAGGCATACTGGGAGTATTCCAAAGGATTTATTTCTGCACATTCCAGAAGTACCATAGCTTACTATATTTTTAACCAGAGGTTAGCCTCGTTTATTGGGAGATTTTATTGCAGGAACTAATAGGTTCAGGGCTAAAATTAACAGCATTTAGAAAAATTTGAAGAATATTTAAATCCTTTAATTACTAAGATTTAGCGACTATATATATATTCGGAAATGGAGAAGTTATCGATTATACTACCGGTATATAACCAGGAAAATTTCCTTAAGGACACTATTGAAAGTGTTTTAAACCAAAGTTTTAAAAACTTCGAATTTTTAATTTTAGACGATGGCTCAACAGATGGCTCAGCGAATATTATTAATCATTACTCGGCAAAGGATCATAGAATTAAGGCTTTTTTTGAAAAAAATAGCGGTAAATGTGCGGCTACTAATAAATTAGTGGAAATGGCCACCGGCGACCTTTGTGCGTTTATGGATGCAGATGATATTATGATGCCTAAACGATTAGAACAACAATTACAATTTCATACAATGCATCCTCAAATTGCTGCTTCCAGTTCTCATTGTTATTATATAGATGCTAATGGTAATACTATGGGAAATCAAAAATATCCCTTTTTAAGGAATATTGAAGAATGTGAAAGATCATTCCTGCAAAACGAAATTATTCATTGTGCATTCACGGGACTCATGATGAAGAGGAATATTTTTTTGAAAGTTGGTGGGCTGGACCCAAAATTTTGGCCGTGTGAAGATCTTGATCTAGCAAATAAAATTATAGAAAAAGGCCATTTGTTGGTCATAATTCAGGAATTTTTAATGCAATATCGTATTCATGATTCTTCCATTACAGCAAGTAGACAGTGGCATATGTTTGATATGAGTGCATATACTCGTTTTTGTATATCACAGAGAAGGGGTGGTAAACCTATATGTACTTTTAAAGAATTTATTTCCAAACAACATAATATTGGATGGAAACAAAAACTCTGGGAGAACAGTTACCGTCATTCACAAGTTTTGCATAAAAAAGCAGGTTTTGCATTTTACAAAGGTAATTACTGGAGGTTTTTATCTAAGTTTTTATTAGCATTTATTATACGCCCAGATTATATAATTGCCACATTAAGGAATAGATATAATTTTAAATTTAGATGGACCTCTAATGCTTTAAAAGCTGATTAGATGAATATTGCTTTTTGTATTAATAAATTGATGTTTATGGGGTTGGGAGTAACTATTTCTTCTTTATTAAGAAATTGTTCTGACACCCAAAGATTATCTCTTTGGTTTCTATGTTCCAATTTAACTTCTAAAGATAAGAATCGAATTTTGGATTTGCTGGAGGTGGAAAACTATAAAGGAATTTATCATTTTGAAGATTTTGATTCCGTTAAAACATTTGGAAAATTCGCAGCCTTACATGGGGATTGGACAACATATGGGAGATTACTTTTACCGGAAATTGTTGATGAAGATAAAGTATTGTACTTAGATGCAGATTTAGTTGTGGAAGTAGATGTTCTGGAACTTGATTTTTTTAATTTCAATAAATTGCCATTAGCTGCAGTGGGAGGAGGATTTTTTAAATATGCTCTGGGACGAACATTTTACCTTGAGAAATTGGGAATAGATCCTGATTTGGAATATTTTAATGCAGGAGTTGTGCTCTTTAATTTGAAAGAGTGGAGATCCAGCGGTTTAAAGGATGAATGTTTAAAGATTGCGGCTCTTTATCCAAAGGAATTACCTTCCCATGACCAATCCTTACTTAATATTATTTGCATGGGCCAATTTGCTAAACTTCCTGCCAAATTTAACTGTTACTGGATGGCCAATCAAATGAAACCTCAATTAGCCAAAAAGATGATCATGCACTTTGTAGGATCCCCAAAGCCGTGGGATCCCTTCGGGTCAATAATTCATAATGGTCATAGAACCTGGAAAAAATATTTACATAAAACCTGGACAAATAATCTAAATCAAATAAGCTTCTTAACCTTGAGAAGAGCTTATTATTTACGCTATTCTTATGGCCGCTATCTACAAAATAAAATATTTGAAAGTAGATATAAAATCAATGTATCAAAATTTTTTTAGAAGTAAAATGTAATGAAGATCCATTTTATATGCGGATGTTTAGAAAAAGGTCGTGACGGAGTGGGAGATTACACTCGCAATTTAGCAGGTGAATTAATGAAAATTGGACACAAGGTGAGTATAACATCGCTAAATGATTATTTTGTTCCAATAGATTTTTTAAAGGAGGAAACACAGGATCTTATACCTGTATTAAGAGTAAGGTTAGGAAATGCTCGTAAACAACTTTTAATAAATGTACAAAAGAGAATAGAGGAATTTGATCCTGATTGGGTAAGCTTACAATTTGTGCCATTTTCCTTTCACTATAAAGGTTTACCGTGGCGCCTCGCAAAACAATTGGCTATGTTGGGATGTGGTAGAAAGTGGCATATAATGTTTCACGAACTATGGCTGGGAGGGGCACAATCAGACCCTGTAAAATATAAAATTTTAGGAGGCTTACAGAAGAGATTAGTGATGAGGGTACTGGATAAAATTAAGCCTGTAAAAGTATTTACTAATACTTATTTTTATAAAAACCTTCTTGAGAGTAAAGGAGTCAAAGCTGTTGTAGTGCCGGTTTTCAGCAATATTCCTGTGGGCCATTCTGAAAATTCCTTGCTTTTTAACCTCCTGCCAAAGAAAGTTTTAAATAATAGGGAAAGATATATAATCGCCAGTTTTTTTGGTAATGTGGAATTCACAATTGAATTGGAACGTAACCTTCTGAAATTAAAAAGATTAACTCAAATAGAAAATAAGGAATTACTTATCTCTCATATAGGGAATAGTGAAGGAGTAGTAGAACGGTTTCAAGAGTGGGATGACCAATTTGGAATTAAGGCAATTATCTTTGGAATACAGGAGGAACTTTCTATCGCTGCTTATTTTCAAAAAATTGATATTGGCTTAAGTTCGTATCCAAAAATATTATTGGAAAAAAGTGGAAGTATTGCCGCTATGAATCATAATAATTTACCGGTAATTTTACTTAGAAAAAGTTTTGAAAGAGATCCACGTCCCCTTGATTGGGTTAAGGAAATTCATGAAATTTTTCAGCTAAGTAAATTTATATCTTCTGCTAAGTCAAACAAATCTCATTTTGGCATTGAACGTTCTATTGCGGCATATACTCACACCTTCAATCAAAGCCAGGTAAAGAGAATTGAATTATAATTACTTAGATTTTGATTAAATACACTTTACTTTGAATCAGAAATTGCTTTAAATATGCAACCTAAATCATAGATATAGATCAATTTGTTATTAAAGATTGCTCAACAGAAGTTATAAATTTTCCAAATAATAAGGTGATTGTTTTTATACTCCCTTTAATTTGGGGTTATTCGATCGCTATCCCCTACACCCCAACCCTTCAGGTAAATTTAAATTTAAGCTTACCATAAATGAAAATTTTAATTCTTTCTCATTATTTTTTTCCAAGCATTGGTGGCATTGAAGTTACCTCTGAGCTATTTGCAGATCATTTTGCAAAAAAGGGGCATCTTGTTAAGGTACTTACATGGAGTAAAGATCCCACTGCCAAGGTTTTTGGCTATGAGGTCATTCGGGATCCGGGACCAAAAAAGGTGATTAAGGCCTACCTATGGGCTGATATTATATTTGAAAACAACCCTTGCCTCCGGCTTGCATGGCCGGGCCTTTTTATAAGAAAACCCTTTGTAATATCTATCCATACCTGGATCTCCCGAAGTGACGGAAATTTAGGGATTCAAGATAGATTGAAAATATGGAGACTTAAAAGGTCCAGTAAAACAATTGCAGCTAGTAATGCTTTGAAAAGAAAAACGGGACTCGACTCTATAGTAATTCCCAATCCTTACAGAAAAGATCTTTTTAAGATCCTTCCCCAAACACAGAGGGTGAAGCAGTACATATTTCTTGGGCGTCTTGTATCAGATAAAGGTGCAGAAATGGCGATAATGGCTATTGCTCATCTAAAAGAACTACTGTTAACCATAAAACCAGATATACGAATTAATCTTACCATTGTTGGTGAAGGTCCCCAAAGAACTTCATTGGAAAAACTTGTGAAGGAACTACAATTAGAGAGAGAAGTGGAATTTACAGGTACCTTGCTTGGTGAGAAACTTGTATTTTCTCTCAACCAACACAGGTTTATACTTATACCCTCTGTATGGGAAGAACCTTTTGGTTTAATCGCTCTTGAAGGAATGGCTTGTGGCTGTATTCCTATTGCCTCCAACGGTGGAGGTCTTCCAGAGGCGGTTGGTCCCGGGGGTGTACTTTTTCAAAGGGGCGATATGGGAGATCTGGTAAATCATATGCAAAAACTTTTACAGGATCCCCTGCAGGAAGCCAAATGTAGAAATGCTGCACCAGCCCATCTTGCCGCGCATCATTCTAGCTTTATAGCAGAACGATACCTGGATGTTTTAACCAAGGCAGTTAATGCCTGACGATTTTTTAGATTACTTAAGGTGAAACTACTTCTTTCACATCCAACAGCCAATGCCAATGTAAGGGCAATTGCCATGGGAATGGCCAGAGAGAATATCTTATCAGATTTTTACACTTCAACTGCTCTTTTTCCTTCAAGCTTTTTGTATAAAGTGGGTGGTTTTTCCTTATTAACTAATTTGAGAAAAAGAAGTTTTGACCCAAAATTAAAATCTCATATACATCAATGGCCATGGAGAGAATTGGGAAAGGTTATAGCCTCCGGTATTGGGATAGATAAATTAACAAGGCATGAAAAGGGAATTTTTTGCATTGATAAAGTCTATGAATCTTTAGATAAAAAGGTCTCCTCACATTTAAAGTCAAAAAATATAAAAGCGGTTTATGCCTATGAAGATGGAGCACTTCACACCTTTAAAGCCGCAAAGGAACTTGGGATTACCTGTATCTATGACCTGCCAATTGCTTACTGGGAAACTGGAAGAAAGTTACTGCAGGAGGAGGCTGGGCGATTACCAACTTGGGCAATTACTTTAGGAGGTGGAATACAGGATAGTGAAGAAAAACTGGAACGGAAAACCAGGGAGTTGGAACTGGCAGATGTGGTAATAGGTCCTGGAGATTTTGTAATGAATTCTCTACCCGCCTGGGCAAAGACCAAAAAATTAATTGTTTCTCCATTTGGTTCCCCTGAACCTCCAAATATTCGGGTTTTTGGTAATAAAAATTTTGAAAAACCTTTGCGTATACTCTTTGTAGGGTCTATGGGTCAAAGAAAAGGTTTGGGAGATTTATTTACAGCTATGAAAATGCTGAAAAATGAGAATGTGGAACTGGTTGTGTTGGGATCGTTATTAGCCCCTATGGAATTTTATAAAAGCGAACTTCCAAATTTTATTTATGAACCCTGTAGACCTCACAGTGAAGTTCTCAAACTGATGCAAACCTGTGACATATTTTGCCTGCCCTCAATAGTTGAAGGTAGGGCTTTGGTGATGCAGGAGGCAATGAGTCAGGGATTACCGCTCATAATTACTCCTAATACAGGTGGTGAAGATCTTATTATTGAGAACGAAACAGGTTTTCTAATTCCTATTCGCAGGCCTGAGGCAATTGCCGAAAAAATAATGTGGTTTGTTAATAACAGAAGTAGCGCTGAAGAAATGGGATATAAGGCAAGATGTTGGGCTGAAAATTACACCTGGAAAAAATATAGTGAAAAAATTGTAAAGGAAATATTGGTCTATTTAGGGGCAGTAGAAAATAATTATATGCAGGAAAGGAAATAAAGATGGCTGCAACATACGCATTACATACCGAAAATTTACAGGAGACATCACTACTTTTTTTGAAAAGGGGGATATGGTTATATTTTTTTCTTTTGATTTTTGAAGGAGCCCTAAGGAAATGGTTCTTACCAGGTCTGGCAGATCCTTTGTTGTTAATAAGAGATCCTTTGGCTATTTTTCTTCTCTTTCAATCTGTTCAAAAAAATTTATGGCACCCGGGAATTTTTGAAAAAATCATGTGGGGTCTCACTATACTTGCCCTTATTACTACCCTTCTTATAGGTCATGGAAACTTAACAGTTGCTGCATTTGGGTTGAGAATCACCTTAATTCATTTCCCTCTTATTTTTTTGATTGGCACCTTATTTAACAAAGGCGATGTAATAGAGATTGGGAAAATACTATTGTGGATAAATATTGCAATGACAGTTTTAGTTGCAATTCAATTTTACAGTCCCCAATCGGCCTGGGTCAATCTTGGTATAGGTGGAAACCTAGAAGGATCGGGTTTTAGTGGGGCTGCTGGATTTTACCGGGTCCCGGGTACTTTCTCCTTTACCAATGGACTTGCACTTTTTTATGGACTAGCAGCAGCGTTTATTTTTTATTTCTGGCTGGAGGAAGAAAAAAAACAGGTGTCAAAAATTTTACTTATCGTATCAACCCTGGCACTTTTATCTGCTATTCCGTTAAGTGTAAGCCGCACAGTATTATTTCAAATCATGTTGACATTCATTTTTATGGTGAAAATTTCAGGGAATAATATCAGAATACTTCCAAAAATAGGAATTGTGGTTTTAGCCATTGGCCTAATGTTTACAATAATGAAGGATATCTCATTCTTCCAAACAGCAAGCACTGTATTTACAGAGCGTTTTACTGTAGCGAATAAAGTAGAAGGGGGAATGGAGGGGGTATTTGTTGACCGGTTCTTGGGCGGAATGTACAGTGCTATTACAGACGAATCTTTTTCGTTTTGGGGAATGGGGTTGGGAATGGGGACTAATGCTGGTACAAAATTACTTACTGGCACTAATGATATTTATTTAATATCAGAGGGAGAGTGGGGTAGACTTGTTGGAGAAATGGGTGTAATTATAGGATTTAGTGTAATCTTAATAAGGATTAGCCTGGTTTTACATTTACTGAAAAAGGCCTGGGGAACAATTGGTAATGGGAATGTTCTTCCGTGGATGTTATTGAGCTTTGGAATGATTCTTATATTACAGGGTCAATGGTCCCAACCTACAAATTTAGGATTTAGTGTTTTAACAGGGGGATTGATTATCGCATCGTTAAAAAATAATGAAGGCTGAATTTTGCTTATAAATTAAATTTTCCATTGCCTAAATTCAATTGAAATGAAAATTATATTAATAGGTAATTATCCCGGAGACAGGCAGGAAAGTATGTTCCGGTATTTAAACGCACTCAAAGATAATTTAATAAGAAATGAAGTGCAGGTGGGAATAATCCAACCGGGTTCATTTTTTGTGCCTCCAAATAAAATTACTACCAGTGGTTTGCTAAAATGGTTGGGCTATATTGATAAATATGTGGTGTTTCCCATTGTTTTAAAAATGAGAGTGATGAAGGAATTGAGAAAGGAAAAGGAGGATGTTTTCTTTCACATCTGCGATCATTCCAATTCTATGTACCTTAAAGTGCTTCCAAAAAATTTAAGTGGCATTACCTGTCACGATGTTTTAGCTATTCAGGGAGCACTGGGCTTTGACGAAGCTTATTGTAAAGCAACCAGAACCGGAAAGATTCTTCAAGCCTGGATTTTAAGTAATTTAAAAAAGGCAAGAAAATTAGCTACAGTATCTCACAATACGATGAAACATTTGACCGAACTATGTGAAGTTGAAAATGGAACAAACTCCAATTGGAAAGTAATTCATAATTCTTTCAATTCGAAATTTTGGCCAATGGATGAAAGCGAAAGCAGAAAATTATTGAAAACTCTTAATTTTCCAAAAGGTCAGTTTATACTACATGTAGGATCAGGACTTCCAAGAAAGAATAGAAGTTTGCTTTTAAAAATGGTCAAAGAATTGGGTAATAGATGGAAAGGATATATATGTTTTGCAGGCGACCCACTTGATGAAGATTTCACAAAGAATGTGAAAAATTATGGTATTTTGGACCGCGTAAAATCAGTGCCCAGACCAGATCATCCAACACTAGTTGCATTATATAGTTCATGTGAGGCTTTCATTTTTCCCTCTTTTTCTGAAGGATTTGGTTGGCCATTAATAGAAGCACAGGCTTGTGGGGCGCCGGTAATAGCTAGTTCTATTTCAACTTTACAAGAAGTAGGAGGAGAGGCAGCTATTTATGCAAATCCATATAAACCGGAGGATTTTGCCAAGGGTTTTATTAGGTTAAACAAAAAGGAAAAAAAGAAAGAACTCATAACTCTTGGCTTTGAGAACTGTAAACGGTTTGATAGCCAAAAACTTACCAAAGATTTTATTAAACTTTATCAGAGTTGATTTTTGGTTATGGATAAAATAAAAAAAGTTCTAATTTTTTTCTTACCCTGGTCTTTAAGGCGTAGAGCATTGATAAAATGGTTTGGGTATGACCTACACCCTAGCAGCAGACTCGGATTTTGCTGGGTATTTCCACGGAAATTGATAATGAAAGCCTATTCCCGAATAGACCACTTTACTGTCGCAATTCATTTAGACAGAATAGAGATGGAGGAAAATTCAAGTATTGGTCGCAGTAACTGGATAACAGGTTTTCCGTCCGGAACCTCCAGCAGGCATTTTCAACATCAAACTACACGCAATTCTGTTTTAATTTTAGGAAGTAATAGCTCGATTACAAAACATCATCATCTGGATTGTACAAATTTATTAAAGATTGGGAAGTTTTCTACTATAGCTGGTTATCACACACAAATCCTAACCCATTCTCTAGATCTTCTTGAAAACATTCAGGATAGCAAACCTATAATAATAGGGGATTATACTTTTATTGGAACTAATACGGTTATTTTAGGTGGTTCTATTTTACCCAACCACTGCGTTCTGGGAGCGAAATCACTTCTTAATAAGGCTTTTCATGAAAATTGGAAGTTATATGGTGGAGTTCCAGCTCAACCCGTGAGGGATATTCCTAAATCTGCAAAGTATTTTTCCAGACTAGAAGGCTTCGTTTACTAAAGGCCTTTTTATAAAACTAACTGATTAATTATTCACATTCTAATAATTGGCTTAGTTGAAATAACAACTTTCTTCCAATTGGGGGAGAGGCAAATGAAAAACGATGAAAGTAGTTCATTTCATAGGTTCCATAGATAAAAATTCCGGAGGAACTGCAATCTATATTCAGTTATTGTCTGCAGAACTGATTAAGTATGCAGACCTGGTAGTGGTTACAGCAAAAACTTCAAATCCTTTGGAATTAAAAGGGGTTAAAGTGTATGACCTAAATTTAGGATTGTCAAGGTGGTGGTTTCTTAAAAAAGATTTTAAGAATATATTATTAAATGAAAAACCAGATGTAGTTCACATTAATGGAATATGGGATCCTCAAAACTGGCTATTTCAGCAGGCATGTATTGAACAAAATATAAAGGTTCTTTTATCTCCTCACGGTATGTTGGAGCCATATATTCTTAAAAAAAATTCTTTAAAAAAGAAGTTAGCTCTCGCTTTGTATCAAAAGAAAGCAATTCAATCTGCAAATTATTTACATGCTACAGCTTATGCTGAGTTAAAGCAAATAAGAAGATTGGGTTTTTCCTCTCCGGCAAAGATAATCCCAAATGGAATAGATATTTGTGAAGTAATATCAAAGAACGAAATTGAATCTCCAGAAAATGAAAATAATATTCTTTTCTTATCTCGAATACATCCCAAAAAAGGTATTGAAATTTTAATCAAGTCTATTAGCTGCCTTAATGATCCAAACTTGAAAATTACCATAGCAGGGGAGGGAGAAGATGTTTATATAGAGCAGCTCAAAAATCTTTGTATCGAAAAAGAAGTAGATCACCTTTTCGATTTCGTGGGTGGAGTTTACGGGAAACAGAAATGGAAACTTTATGCCGAGGCAGATTTTTTTGTTCTGCCAACATACAGTGAAAATTTTGGAATCGTAATAATTGAAGCACTGGCGGCAGGAGTACCAGTGATCACAACCCAAGGGACACCATGGGAAGAATTAGTGGCGAATAATTGTGGTTGGTGGATTGATTTGAGTGTCCCTAATTTGACAGATACCATCAAAGAAGCATTGGCTTTATCTCAAAAAGAAAGAATCAAGATGAGAGAAAATGGAATACGGTTAGTTAAAAAAAAATATCAAATCAAGGCTGTAGCTCAGAACACATTTGATTTCTATAAAAATATAGTGTCAAAACAGATTGGGGTTTACTCATATTAAAAATAATTAAACATGTTGGTAGCTAAAAATTCAAAAAAGGGTAAAGTTGATTTATCAACGTATAATTCAGATTTTGGTACTGTCAATAAAATTTTGAGAATTGTATGGAACATTTGTTATTGGATTTTATTTCGACCATTTAACCTTAATTTTTTTAGGGGTTATCGAGCATTTATTTTAAAAATGTTTGGTGCTAAAGTTGGATATAAAGCAAACATCTATGCCAGTGTAAAAATTTGGGCTCCCTGGAATCTGTCGATAGGTGATTACTCTAGTATGGGCCCAGGGGTCGATTGTTATAATCAGGGGAAAATAAGCATTGGTAACAATACTGTAATTTCTCAAAAGACCTATCTCTGTGCATCCAGCCACGATTTTACCAAATCCAACTTTCCACTAATTCGTAAATATGTTAATATTGGAAGCCAGGTTTGGGTGGCAGCAGATTCTTTTATTGCTCCAGGAGTATCAATAGGAGAAGGCTCTGTTGTAGGAGCAAGAAGTGCAGTGTTTAAAAATGTTGGTATCTGGGAAGTGGTGGGAGGAAATCCGGCTTCCTTTATTAAGGAACGCCAAATAACGGAATAAGTTAATTTTTTCTTGTGATAAAAAATTAAAGAATGGTTTCAGTTATTATTCTCACTAAAAATGAAGAGAAAGATTTACCAAAGTGTCTTTCATTTTTATCATGGGCAGATGATATTCATGTTCTCGATTCTGGTAGTACAGATGATACCGTGAAAATTGCCCGGGAATATGGGGCGGAAGTAAGTTTTAACAAGTTCATCAGCTTTGGGCAGCAAAGGAATTATGCCCTGGAAAATTTGAATTTTAAATATAACTGGATTTTATTCCTGGATGCAGATGAGGTAGTTACTCTAAAATTTAAACAGGACATGATACAATCTATTGCAAATGCAGGAGTGGAAGTTGCAGGGTTTTATTGTTGCTGGAAAATGATGTTGGAAGACAGGTGGCTAAAACGCTGCGATAATTTCCCTAAATGGCAATTTAGGATCTTACGCCTGGGCAGAGCAAAATTTACAGATTTTGGCCACGGCCAAAAGGAAGGAAAAGTGGAAGGGAAAATAGAGTATATAAAGGAACCTTATTTACATTATAGTTTTTCCAAAGGGTGGACGCAGTGGATTGAAAGACATAATAAATATTCTTCCCTTGAAGCACGAGACAGAATTGAAAAAAAACCACCTTTTAAAGAAATATTCTCAGGTAATTCCAGTAAACGAAATCCTGCTCTAAAATCCAGGTTAAGTGATATTCCGGGATGGCCATTTTTAAGATTTCTACATGCCTATATTTTAAATGGCGGATTTTTGGAAGGTAAACCGGGTTTCATTTACTGCACCAATATGGCTTATCACGAGTTTTTAATTTCCATTAAAATGAGGGAATTAAGAAAACAGCCCTTCAAAGAAAACCTATATAAGAATGTTCTAAAGAAACCAATAACCTATTAAATAAATATTTAGCTATACATATTTTTATTTTAACCTTCTGAATGTTAAAGTTTTATATTAATTTTTTGTTTTATTTCACTTTTGTAAAAAAGTGAGTATATTGTATCTGCATTCTTCCCTAAGAAGGCAGTGGCTACACTTCCCTACTCATAGCCTGTCAATTTACCCCGCTTATAAATATTATCCTGGCCTATTGAACCCTAAAAAATAGACCCTCCCTCCCCATTAATCTTGTATTTTCTGCAAGATTAAATACCCCACTTTAAAGGCGCCCTACATTTTTGTGACTTATTTTATGGAAGCACTTTACTGCTTGCCTATAAGCAGTTTGATTTGTTCTAAATTTTTTAAAATTATATGTTATGAAACGTGCATCTTTTCTCCTTTCGCTTGCCGTGCTGGCCCACTTGTCTGTGGTAGATATGGTTTATTATTTTTTAGGTTCCTCGATATCTGTGAATTTTATTGCTATTCTCACATATAATATTGTTTGGGTAGTGGTAGCTATGATGGTAGGAAACCAGGTTTTCAACCAACCCAGAAGTTAAAGTAAACAATAAGTTTTTCCCTTTTAATATATATATAAAACATTGGCTTATGAAGGTGTCCATCGTCACTATAGTCTATAACCGTGCACACTGTATAGCACATTGCATAGAATCTGTGCTAAACCAAACCTACGAGGATATAGAACATGTAATTATAGACGGCGGCTCAACAGATGGAACGGTTGAAATAATTGGAAATTATAGAGATAAATTAGGATATTTTATTTCTGAAAAAGATAAAGGTATATTTGATGCACTTAATAAAGGAATTAAACAGGCTACAGGAGATATTATAGGGATTCTCAATTCTGATGATTTTTTCTGCCATACTGATACTATAGCTAAAGTTGTAAATGGATTTTTATCTTCCGGAGCAGACCTGGTTTACGCAAAAGGTTTGTTTGTAGATAAAGAAAACCCATCTAAAATCAAACGTATTTATCCATCAGGGCCTTTCAACAAGCAAAATTTGAGATTTGGATGGATACCACTTCATACCACCATTTTTGTACGTAAAGAAATCTTTTGCAGATTTGGGGTGTATAGGTCTGGTTATTCCATAGCCAGTGATTATGAAATCTCCCTTCGATGGTTTCAGAATGATGAGATTAAAAAGTTTTTCCTGGATGAGTGGGTTGTTAAAATGCGCCTTGGGGGCTTAAGCACTTCTGCCAAACTTCAATTAAAGAAATCAAAAGAAGATCTTCGTATTATTAGACTCAATCAGCTAAACGGCATTTTTACTCTTGCTTGTAAAATTGGTAGAAAAGTACCTCAATATATCATTCCACAAATTCCCGGATTTTACAAATCCATCAAAGTGTAATTAAATTTTATAAATTTTTATAACGATCGAATTATAATGAAATGGTCGCGGTTCATAATGCCAATTTCCCTGGTAGCCCATTTGGCGACTATTAATTTTACTTTGTATTTGTTAACCCCTCATACATATCTTAATCTATGGGCTATATTATGGTATAATTTATCATGGTTCTTTATTTCCCTGGGTTTAAACTTTTATTCGGTTGAAAGGAAAGAGCGTTTTAGAACCTCGTTTCATAAATTTTTCCAACATTACTTCATTTTCGCCATGGCCTATTTTACGTTTTTTGCCTTTATGAGATTTGATTTTTCCATTCGTTACCAATTATTTGTTTTATGCTTTCTATTGTTTCTTTTGATTTTCTACAGATGGTTCTTTTTTTCTTTAAGAAAATTGTATCGCCTGGAAGGAGGTAATTATGTGAATGTAGTGGTGGTTGGAGAAGACCGAAATATAAAGGTGATCCAAAAGATCTTTGAAGAACCCGATTTTGGGTACCGGTATAAAGGATTTTTTGGAAATTCAACATCATCAAAAACCAAGTATCTGGGAAAGGTTGAGGCCTGTTATGACTATATTCTAGAAAATAGCATTGATGAAATTTACTGTATGGTATCACAGCTTTCCAGCTGTGAGCTTAATCAATTAATAGATTTTGCCGATAATAACTTAAAACGATTAATGCTGGTACCAGACAATAAGGAAATCTTCACCCGGGCTATGGGAGTGGAATTATTTGGAACTGTTCCGGTATTAAACCTAAGAAAATCACCCCTTGAAAAAAATTATGCAAAGTATGGTAAACGTGTTTTTGATGTTATTTTTTCCTTATTTGTTCTAGTTTTTATCCTATCCTGGCTAGTCCCGTTGTTATTTATAATTACCAGGACAGAATCTAGAGATCCACTTTTTTTCAGGCAACTTCGTCATGGGTTTAATAAAAAACCATTCTACTGTTACAAATTCAGGTCCATGGTGAATAATTCGCTGGCCCATACCCGTATTTGCACTGTGAACGATTCCCGGGTTACCAGGATTGGAAAGATTTTAAGGAGAACAAGTATAGACGAACTTCCGCAGTTTATTAATGTCCTGTTAGGTCAAATGAGTGTTGTTGGGCCACGGCCTCATATGGAAACTCATACCTATGAGTATGAAAGATCTGTGAATAAATATCTTGTACGGCATTTTGCTAAACCCGGGATTACTGGGTTGGCTCAAATTAAAGGATACCGGGGTGAGATTGTAAAACCTTCAGATATTATTAACCGCACAAGATTTGATATTTTTTACCTCGAAAAATGGACCCCCCTATTGGACCTTAAAATAATCTATTATACCATGTATAATGCGGTTAAAGGTGACGAAAAAGCTTTCTAAGCTCAGGGTTTTATACTCATCCTACACAAACTTTCTCAATATTAATCACAATTCTTGACTTATGACTTTAAAGAAATTTTCCAAACAAATAGTGCTGTTAATCCTGATTATACTCATAACCCCCTCCTGTATATCCCGTAAAGAAATGGTTTATTTTCAGGATATTGAACAATTACGAAAAAGTGAAGTCAGAAGATCCGGCAATAACCTGGAGATACAACCAGATGATGTTTTAACCATTCGGGTATCTGCGCCCGAGCAGGAGGCTGCTCTTCCCTTTAACCTAACCAAATCCATAGTATCACAGGAAAGAATAATGGGGGACGTAGAACTTGAAACTTATCTGGTATCGAACGAGGGAACCATAGAATTTCCCGTCATAGGTACAATGGAAGTTAAAGGTTTAACAAATATTGAATTGGCAAAAAAGATACAAAATGAAGTAAGGGAATATGTAAAAGATCCTATAGTTAATGTGAGGATCCTTAATTTTCAAATAAGTGTTTTAGGGGAAGTAAATAATCCGGGAACATTCTTTATTGACGATGATCACATTACATTATCCAAAGCACTTTCGATGGCCGGTGATCTAACCATATTTGGCAAAAGGAACAATATATTGGTAATGGGGGACTATGATGGGCAAAAAACATATGCATATCTGGATTTCACCAATGCAAATGTTGTGAATTCCCCTCACTATAATCTAAGACAAAACGATGTTATTTACGTTGAACCGAGAGGGACCAGGAGGCAGACTGCAGGTTCAACGGGGCTTGCGGCAACCTATCTCTCTATTATTTCTGTAGCGGCATCACTAATAGTATTAATAACAAGGTAATTATGACTTCACAAAGCAATTTTTCAGGTAAATCTCATCTTGAAAAAATCAATATGAGAAAAGAAATTAACCGATATCTCAAAAACTGGCCTTGGTTTGTCTTGAGCTTAATTCTATCAGTAGGCCTAGGGTATATATATTTACGCTATACTACACCTTTATATAGTGCTAAAACAACTATTATTATAAAAGATGAATCTTCCAAAGGAACCGAGTCTGCCATCTATGCAGATATTGGGCTTTTAAGTGGGGCAGGAACTAAAAACATGGAAAATGAAATTGGTATACTTCGTTCCAGAAGATTGATGCATAATGTTGTTAAATCCTTAAATATTAATATCCAGTATTTTATTGAAGGTAAGGTAAATACAATGGAAATTTATGAAGCTATTCCCCTTAATCTCCAGGTTCTTAAGCTCGACGAGCAAAGATTAAAGGAAAGGGGTGGAGCAACATATGAAATAAAAAAAATGAAAGAAGATCTATATCAAATACAGGATATGGCCTCCGGGAGGATCTTTAATGTCAAATCCGGTTCTCCTGTAGATCTTGGATTTTCGAATGTGGTGCTGGGGCCTGGGGATTATGGTGAAGGTTTTTCCCTACCAATTATTGTGAAGTTCACAGAAACAGAAAAAATGGCAGCTCATTATCGAAATCAAATTTCCTTTATACAGGAAGATAAAAGCTCCAATTTTATTGAACTGGCCCTTACAGATCCTGTTAGAGAAAAGGCTAGAGATATTTTAGATCAATTAATTCTCGAGTTTAACCGTTCTGCGATAGAAGACAAAAACCTCATTGCCGGAAATACTGCGAAATTCATTAATGAAAGACTGGCAATCATAAATGGAGAACTAGACTCTGTAGAATCCGGAAAAGAAATGTTTAAAGAACAAAACAGGCTAACAGATATACAGGCAGAATCCCAAATGTTCATTCAAAATGCCAGTGATTACAACAAAAAAATGCAAGAGGTAGGCACCCAGCTTGAACTTGCCAATGCTATGCTGGAATATATATCTAAAAATTCCAGAAGCGACCTTTTACCTACCAATTTGGGTCTGTCTGAAGGTGGGGTAAATGGGCAGATAAATGAATATAATGACCTGGTGCTGCAACGAAACAGAATCCTCTCAGGTTCAAGTGAAAAAAACCCAATAGTTATTAAGCTCAACAGTCAAATTGATCAAATTAAAGGAAATGTAGTACAGAGTCTGGGTAGGATGCGGTCAAATTTACAGATAGGCCAGGAAGATCTAAACAGGCAGGCTTCCAGTATTGGATCCCAAATATATGCTGTTCCTTCTAAAGAGAGACAGTACAGAGGTATTGAAAGGCAGCAGAGTATTAAGGAAACTCTATATTTATTTTTATTACAAAAAAGAGAAGAAAATTCCCTTGCTATGGCGGTCACTGAGCCTAAAGCCAAAATTGTTGACAGGGCTTATTTTAACGATTTTCCAATCTATCCAAATCCAAGGAGTATTTATTTAGGAACCTGCGTCTTAGGATTGTTTCTTCCATTTTCGGTTATCTATACCAAAGGAATAATGGACAACAAAGTAAGAAAGAGAAACGATATTGAAAGTTTTGGGCCAAATATTGCTTTAGTTGGTGAAATACCCCAGGTTAAAAAAAATGAAATTATAAGATTGAATGACCGGTCCATGTTAGCAGAATCCTTTAGGATATTGAATACCAATCTTCAATATCTCCTCATTAATTCCAAGAACAACAAACAAGCAAAAATCCTGTTGGTAACCTCTACAATTAAAGGGGAGGGTAAGACTTTTACATCAATAAACCTGGGAATAACCATTGCCAATACTTCCAAACGTGTATTGCTTATAGGTGCAGACCTTAGGAGTCCTAAATTACAAGACCAGGCTATTAATCTTAGTCAAAAATTGGGATTAAGTGATTATCTGGTTGATGATGAGGTGAACTTGGAAAGTCTTATCAAAAAATCCCACCTTCATCAAAATATAGAAATTCTTGCTTCTGGAAGTATTCCTCCAAATCCTTACGAGTTATTAAAATCTGAAAAAGTGGAAGAAATGTTTCTTTTACTGAAAAAAAAATATGACTATATTTTAGTAGACACCGCCCCTTCAATGCTGGTAGCAGACACTTTTATCTTAACACAATATGCAGATCTTATCCTATACATGGTAAGGGCGGGTTATACTGAAAAAGAATTGCTGGAATTTCCAATAAATGCCATGGAAAAAGGAAAAATGGAACACGTTTGTTTTGTGCTTAATAATGTAAATAAAACAAATTTGGGTTACGGGAACAAATATGGGTATGGTTATGGTGAAGAAAAGAAAGGTTTCTGGGAAACCAGAAAGATTCTAAAAACAGTTCCTACATAGCTATTTCTCACAAAATCGACCAAACAAATAATATTCTTATGAGAATTTAAATTTGGGAAAAAATCTAAAGTTTAGATTCACTATTCCAGACAGAAATACCTCATTAAATTATCTATAGTTTATAATTTTTAGATAAACAAAAGAATGAAAATTCCCAGAAAAAGAAAAAGCGACCCCCTCCAGCTCATCCTGTGTTGTAGCAATATTAATACTACCACTTCTTCGTTGGTATAGGAGATTTAACCGGATAATATTTTCAAAAATTAATTTCATTTTACTTTAGGAACCTGAATATTAGTTTGATTCTATATACCATTCCTCTGTTTCTTCTTATTTCCCATTGACTCTTTTAATCATTTTTTTATTATGAAAAATTTCTACCACCTTCAAAACATGGTAACTGGCTTATCATGTTTTATTTTAATCGTCTTTGGATTGTTTATAGACATCCATGCCCAAAGTTTCTCCCAAAATGGTATTAACTTCAATGGTAAGGGGTCAGTGAGTAATGGGACATCTCTTACTTTTGGACCAGATGGGCGTTTGTATGTCACAGAATATACAGGAATAATTAAAATTTTCACTCTGGAAAGAGTGGGACCGGGTGACTACAAGGTCACTTCCATGGAGCAGTTAACAGGAATTCAGTCTATTCAGGATCATAATGATGATGGCAGTTTGTATTCCAGCACCATGCGGGAAACAATTGGAATTGAAGTAGTAGGAACAGCAGAAAATCCGGTTGTGTATGTTTCTTCAAGCGATTTCCGCATTGGTGGAGGTGGTGGAGGTGGGAACGGAGATGTTGGGTTGGATACCAATTCCGGGATCATTACCCGTTTTAGCTGGAATGGAAGCAGTTGGGATGTGGTGGATATAGTTCGGGGTTTACCAAGATCTGAAGAAAATCATGCTACCAATGGGATGCAGTTTACCACCATCAATGGAGAAGATTATCTTATAGTAGCGCAGGGAGGACACACAAATGCGGGGGCACCCTCCACTAATTTCGCATATACAACAGAATATGCACTTTCTGCTGCTGTACTTTCTGTAAATCTTACTCAGCTTGAGGCAATGCCAATCCTTAATGATAATGGCAGAAAATATGTTTATGATCTTCCTACTCTGGATGATCCCACCCGTCCCAATATAAACGGTATTACCGACCCTGAGGCACCGGGATATGATGGCGTAGATATAAATGATCCATTTGGAGGAAACGATGGGTTAAATCAGGCCATAATTGTTACCGGAGGACCAGTTCAAATATTCTCTCCCGGGTACCGCAATGCGTATGACCTTGTTGTTACAGAAAAAGGTGCAGTATACGTAACCGATAATGGCGCCAATGGTGGTTGGGGAGGATTCCCTGTTAATGAAGGAGGAGGAAATGCAACTAATGCTTACGACCCAAATGAGCCCGGCAGTAGTACGGCAACTGCAGATGGCGAAAAAGTAAATAACAAAGACCACCTTTCTCTAATAACCCTGGATATTCAAAATTATGAATTCGGAAGTTTTTATGGAGGTCATCCTACCCCTATAAGAGCAAACCCAGCTGGTGCAGGAATTTATACTAATCCATCTGTAACAGGAACTGAAGGGGCGGTTTTTAGAACATTGATTTACCATCCTTCCAAAAATTCAGCCGGATTCACAACCGATCCAAATATTGGCCTTCCTGCAAACTGGCCACCTGTAAATGTGGCTAATCCTGTTGAAGGTGATTATCGTGGCCCGGGAGATCCTAATCCCGACGGTCCTGTTGACGCTTTTGTCACAATTTGGGGCACCAATACCAATGGAATTGATGAATATAAAGCTTCCAATTTTAACGGGGCAATGAAAGGTGATCTAATTGCAGGTGTCAATACAGGTGATCTTAGGAGAGTCGAACTTAATGAGGATGGAAGTTTAAAACAATTAACTCCTTCTTTTGCTTCAGGAATTGGCGGGGATGCACTTGGAGTAGCATGTAACGGAGATAATGATGTATTTCCAGGAACTATTTGGGTAGTAACTTTGAATGGAAAACTTGTTGTGCTTGAACCTCAGGATTTTGGTACTTGTCTTCAACCTGGCGATGAAGGTTATGACCCTCTTGCAGATTATGACCAGGATGGATATACTAATCAGGATGAAGTAGATAATGGAACAGATCCCTGTAATGGAGGATCTCAGCCGAATGACCATGATAAAGCAGCCGGAGCCCCTTTAATTTCAGATATGAATGACCCCGATGATGATAGCGATGGGATTCCAGATTCTGAAGATGCTTTTCAATTGGGAGACCCTTTAAAAGAAGGTAGCGATGCCTTTCCACTTCCGGTGATAAATGAACTTTTTTCCAGTAATCAAGATCTGAAGGGATATATGGGGCTGGGAATGACCGGGTTAATGAATAATGGTGATCCCAATCCTAACTGGCTCAATTGGCTTGATAGGCGTGATGATCCTAATGATCCTAATCCCAATGATATTCTTGGTGGTGCAATTGGCGCAATGACAATGCAAATGACAGCCGGCACAGCCTATGGCACAAAAAATAATCAGGAAAAGGGGTTTCAGTACGGGGTACAGGTAGATCAATCCAGTGGAGTTTTCACAGTTGCAGGTGCTTTATATAATTTTTCTGCACCCCTGCAATTATATGGAAATTCGGCAGCCCCGGAGGGTGAGCTTGGAATTTTTATAGGAGACGGTTCTCAAAGCAACTATATAAAATTTGTACTCACCCAAGCAGGATTACTTGTTCAAAAGGAAATAAACGATGTCCCGGGAACACCCATTCAATTAAATATACCGGTAAGCAATAGACCTGCGTCAGGCATTGTCCTTTATTTTGTTATCGATCCGGCAGATGGTAATATTCTCTTAGAATACAATTTCGACAACGGAATAAGACAAACTTTAGGGTCGATTAATGCTGAAGGAAAAATTCTTGAGGCAATCCAGCAAACTACCAAGGACTTGGCAGTTGGTTTTAGCGGAACTTCTAATGCACCTGGAGTAGAGGTGGAGGGTACCTGGGATTTCCTTAATGTAACAGCAGATACACCTGTTGTTGTGCAGGATCTGCCTGACCTGCTGAAAACAATTGGATCAGCAGGTGAAAACATTGATTTGAATGAATATTTTTATGATGATAAAGGGATAGAAAACCTTACTTATAGTATTACGGAAAATACCAACACTTCAGTTGGAGCCGTTATTAATCTTAATATTCTCAACTTAAGTTTTCCAACGACTGCAGCTATATCAAATATTACCATCCGGGCCACAGATTCAGATCTTAATTTTATAGAGCAAACCTTTAATGTTACGGTGCAGGAAGCTTCCGCAATTCTATACAGAGTAAATGCAGGAGGTGCTGCGATTAGCTCTATTGATGAGGAAATTGATTGGGAGGAAGATACTTCGACTAATAAATCTCTTTACTTATCTGAAGCAGGAAGTAACAAAACATACGCAGGTACCATTACGAGTTTCTCGGGTGAAGTTGACTTGTTGACAACCCCCACTGCCCTTTTTAACAAAGAACGATATGATGATGTTCCAGGATCGCCAAATTTAACCTATTCCTTTCCTGTCCCTCAAAGCGGATTTTATGAAGTTAGGTTGTATATGGGGAATGGCTGGTCTGGGACTTCTGAACCGGGACAACGTATTTTTGATATATCAATAGAGGGTGTAATTTATCCTGAACTGGATGATCTCGATCTTTCAAAAACATTTGGTCACAGTGTTGGTGGTGTGGTTCAAAAAACAGTTGAAGTAACAGATGGCGTTTTAAATATTTCCTTTATTCATGGAGCTGCTCAAAATCCACTTATCAACGGTATTGAAATTTTAGCATCTTCTGGGGTTCATACACCAATCGAAGTTGCAACGATTCCAGACCAGATCAACTTTGTTGGAGAAGAATTGGATGGCAGTCTGGTGGTAGTTGCAACGGGAGGAGATGGAAATCTTAATTATTCAATTTCCGGTCAGCCTTCAGGAATAACAATAGAACCAACAAATGGTCAAATAGGCGGAACAATTGATCTTAATGCAAATATTAACAGCCCCTATACCGTTATTGTTAAAGTGGATGATAGCGATGATCAATCTACAGATGCAGTAAGTACAAGCTTTACCTGGACCATTACGGGAGATACACCTATTATTGTGCAGGATCTTCCTGATCTGCTGAAAACGGTTGGAGCAGCAGATGAAAATATTGATCTAAATGAATATTTTTATGATGACAAAGGAGTAGAAAATCTTACCTACACCATTGAGGGAAATACAAACACTGAAGTAGGGGCCACTATAAATCTTAATATTCTCAGCTTAAGTTTTCCACCGGCTGCGGCTGTATCAGATATTACTGTTCGAGCTACCGATTCAGATCTTAATTTTATAGAACAAACCTTTACTATTACTGTGAAGGAAGCTTCAGCAGTTCTATACAGAGTAAATGCAGGAGGGGCTGCAGTTAGTGCCATTGATGATGAAATGGATTGGGAAGAGGATACCCCAACGAATAAATCACTTTACTTATCTGAAGCGGGCAGTAATAAAATATATGCCGGTTCTATTACCAGTTTCTCTGGTGAAGTAGACCTGGTAACAACACCTACTTCCATTTTTAAAAATGAAAGGTATGATGATGTCCCAGGAGTGCCAAATTTAACTTATTCATTTCCTGTCCCTAAAAGTGGATTTTATGACGTGAGGTTATATATGGGAAATGGCTGGTCTGGTACTGCTGAACCGGGTCAACGTCTTTTTGATGTATCAATAGAGGGTGTGATCTACCCTGAACTTAATGATGTCGATCTTTCAGCAACATTCGGTCACAGTGTTGGGGGTATGATTCAGAAAACTGTTGAAGTAACAGATGGCGTTTTAGATATTTCCTTTATTCATGGGGTTGCTCAAAACCCGCTTATTAATGGGATAGAAATATTAAATAGTAAAAATAATAGTTCCACAATCTATGTCAAACAATTAGCAATTCAGGAAAATATCATTGGTGATACTCTTGATGGAAGCCTGGTGGTCTCCGGCTCAGGAGGTGACGGAAATCTGAGTTATTCAATGACAGGTGCTCCTGCAGGAGTGAATATAGATCCTGCAAGTGGGGTAATAACCGGTACGATTGCCATGGATGCTCACCTGTCTTCTCCGTACAATGTTATTGTTACTGTAGACGACAGTGATGAAGACCTGAGTGATACTGCTACCATGCAGTTTCAATGGAGAATTCTTTCCGAAAGTTCATTGTCTTGGATGGATAAAAATGAAAATGAAAACTATACCGGTAGACATGAATGTTCTTTCGTTCAGGCCGGAGATAAATTTTACCTAATGGGAGGTAGGGAAAGTGCTAAAACAATAGATATTTATGATTATACTACTAATACCTGGTCATCTTTAATAGGTTCTGCTCCATTAGAATTTAATCATTTCCAGGCCACAGAATATCAGGGATTGATATGGATTATTGGGGCCTTTAAAACCAATAATTTTCCTTCCGAACTACCTGCAGAGCATATTTGGATTTTTAATCCTGCAACTAAGGAATGGATACAGGGACCAGCTATCCCTTCTAACAGGCAAAGGGGTTCTGCCGGATTAACAGTGTATAATGACAAATTTTACATCTCGGGAGGAAATACGATAGGACATGATGGAGGATATGTTGCATGGTTTGACGAGTACGATCCGGCGACAGGAGTTTGGACCCCCTTAGCAGATGCCCCAAGGGCAAGAGATCATTTCCATTCAGCTGTAATTGGAGATAAATTGTATTTAGCAGGAGGTAGATTATCCGGAGGTACCGGTGGGACTTTTAAACCAGTTATTCCGGAAGTTGATGTTTATAATTTTTCTACTTCATCCTGGAGCACCCTCCCCGTTAATTTACCTACTCCAAGAGCAGCTGCTTCAGTAGTAACATTTGAAAATAAACTACTTGTTATTGGAGGAGAAGTGGAAAATGAAAATGTAAATGGTGTGTTAACTAATGATGCACTTAAAATTACTGAGGAATATAACCCTCAATCTGGCTCGTGGTCCAGAATTGCCGACTTGAATTATAAAAGACATGGCACCCAGGCAATTGTTTCGGGTAATGGTGTTTATACTTTGGCAGGATCCCCAAAAAAGGGAGGTGGTAATCAAAAGAACATGGAATATTTAGGAACAGATGCCCCTGTTGGAGAAGCTGGTGTTGCAAGCAAAATGTCAGTTCCCTCTTCTGTACAGATAAACCAAGGTGTAGTAACTGAAATACCAGTTAATATAATTGAAGGTAATACAGGCATCTTTATAAGTTCAATTGAACTGCAGGGACCTGAAAGAGAAAAATTTAATATTCTTTCAGGAAATCTAACAAATGCTTTGTTAAAAGCTAATTCAGCACATACCATAGCGATTGAATATACTGGCTTGAATGGTAGTGAAACAGCAAATTTATTGATCAATTACGGTGTAAATGGTCAGGAAATAATTTCTCTTGAAGTTATTAATGATGGAATTACAGTTACTCCGGTTCCTGACCAAACTAATGTAGCCGGAGATCTTCTTGATGGTACCTTGACAGTGGTAGCAACCGGAGGCGACGGACCACTTGTATATGCAATGACCGGAGCTCCTGGCGGTGTGGTAATTGATCCCGCCACAGGAGTGATAAGTGGAACCATTGCTATAGATGCTGATATTTCCAGTCCTTATACTGTGATTATAACAGTAGATGACAGCGATGAAGAAACTCTTGATGCGGTGACGACAAGCTTTACCTGGACCATCACATCGGGAGCTCCTGTAGTTGCAGCAATTTTACCTGATCTTGAACGGATCGCCTCTTCAGCCAATGATGTTATTGATCTACACCTTCACTTTGATGACAATGACGGGGTGGAAAACCTTATCTATACGGTTGCACAAAATACTAATATGACTATAGGGGCTGTTATTGCTGGGAACTTACTAACGCTTAGCTACCCTGCAGATCCTGCAATAGCTGATATTACCATTCGTGCCACAGATGCAAACGATAATTTTGTGGAACAAACCTTCCGGGTGACTGTTATTTATAATCCAGAAGGAACTCCTATTGAGGTCTCCCAAATTGAGGCCCAGGAGAACATTGTGGGAGATGTTCTGGATGGCAGCCTTACAGTGATAGCCACAGGAGGTGATGGCCCACTTGTATATTCAATGACAGGTGCCCCGGCGGGAGTAATGATAGATCCTGCCACCGGAGTGATAAGTGGAACCATTGCTATGGATGCTGATGTTTCCAGCCCTTATAACGTCAATATAACAGTGGATGATAATGATGAGCATACGACAGATGCAGTGACCACCACCTTTACATGGACCATATTAGGTGATGAACCGGTAATTGTAGAGGTGATGCCAAACCTTGAGAGATATGTGGGGGCCCAGGATGAGACTATAATGCTAGAAAACTATTTTGACGACAACGAAGGAATCGATAATCTTTTATTTTCAGCAACATCTAGCAATGAAGCTGTGGAAGCAGTGGTAAATGGAAAAACTCTAATTTTGAGCTATCCTTCTTTACCAGCGGTTTCCAATATTACTGTTCGCGCCACAGATGTCAATTCCAATTTTGTCGAACAAAGCTTTGTGGTTACTGTTAAAGAAATTCCATTGGTTCTTTATAGAGTTAATGCAGGCGGGGCTCATGTGGCATCCATTGATAATGAAACGGATTGGGGTGCAGATACCGCTCTTGAAAACTCTTCTTACCTGATTCAGCCCGGAACCAATACGGTTGCAGGGTACTCCATGAATAATTATTCTCAGGGAGTTGATCTTACAACAACTCCAACATCTATATTTTCTTCAGAAAGATCGGACACCAGTCCGGGAGTTCCAAACATGACATATTCCTTCCCGGTACCAAAATCGGGAGATTATGAGATTAGGCTCTTTTTTGGTAACGGTCATCCCGGAACTTCAAGGCCTGACAGGCAAATATTTGATGTAAGCATAGAAAATGTTGTACATCCGGAATTGAACAACATAGATGTGGTAACCTTATTTGGAAATCAAACAGGGGGAGTAATTAATAAAACTGTAACTGTTAACGATGGAATTATTGATATAAGTTTTATTCACGGGTCTAAGAAAAATCCTATTATAAATGGAATTGAAATAATTAGCAGGTTAGAATCTGAAACCGATACTCCAATTCAGGTTGCCCAGATATTTAACCACTCTAATTATTCTGGAGATATCCTTGATGGCAGCCTGTTGGTGAATGCCACGGGGGGAGATGGAGCACTGGTATACAGTATCTCCAATGCTCCTTCAGGAGTGGTTATAAATTCAGTCAATGGAGTAATTTCAGGAACTATTTCACAGGATGCCCATCTTTTAAGTCCATATGATGTTTCAGTGACTGTAGATGACAGTGATGCTCATAATACCGATGCTGTTACAACCAATTTCAGTTGGAAAGTAGAACCTAAAATAAATGAAGACCCATATATAACACAGGTCCTGCCTAATCTTAACAGGCTTACCGGAGCTGTAGATGATAACATTGATCTTCATAACTATTTCGATGATAATGGTGGGGACGAGAATTTGATTTATTCAGTAACCGAAAATACTGATCCGGCAATAAGTACAATCATTTCTGCCAACATTCTAACTCTAAACTATCCTACATCTCCGGCCCAATCTACAATCACTATTAGGGCCACAGATATGGATGGAGGATTTGTGGAACAGTCTTTTACAATTACGGTAACAGAGGAATGTAATGAAACCAATAGCTCAACCTGGTACGCAGATATGGATAGTGATGGTTTGGGAGACCCCAACAATTCAGTGGAAAGCTGCGAACAACCTGAAGGATATGTTTCCAATAATGATGATTGTGACGATACAGATCCCAATATTGGAGCAGCCACCTTATGGTATGCAGATAAAGATGGCGACGGTTACGGAGATCCAGAAGATAGTTTAGCAAGTTGCTCTCAACCTGCAGGTTATGTGGCAGATAATACAGATTGTAACGATAATGACAATACCATTTATCCAGGTGCACCTGAGATACCTAATGATGGAATAGATCAAAATTGCGATGGCGAAGACCTCGTGGAAGATGCTTTCCAGGGTTGTACAGCTGAGTTCTGGGCCTCCTCTTCCAACTGGTGTAGTTCATACCAGCCAACAGATAGTTTCTTTAAAATTTTCGGGATTACAAATCAAAGAGGTGTAGGCGGAAAATCAGGAACATTAACCTTATTGGAGGCGCTAAGCATTAAAGGCGGTGGATATAATAAACTTGCCAAACAAGCCACCGCGGCCTTGTTGAATGCTTGTTCCCCGGGAGTTGCTTATCAATATACGGAAACACAAATCAAAGCTGAGGTCCAGGTAGCCTTTAATAACAATGTTTATAATAACTCTTATGCTAATACCTTAAGCAGCAAATATGAAACTGCTAATAATGCCGGCTGTCCTTCAGGGGCATCAACTACCCTGGCTTCAAAATCTTCTGAAAACTCTGATAAGGAGGCTGAGGCATCTGTATACGAGGAGGAACCGGGAGTAGAGGAAGTTATTAGAATTAAATTGTATCCAAACCCTGCAAATGCTGAGGTTTACCTACAGACGCCAAATTCTTCTGTGAAAATAACCTCTGTAGGAATGTACGATTATAATGGAAGGTACATTCGAACATTTACTGCGGGTGTTGAACTTCGGTTAGAAGGTGAAAACAGGTATAGTTTTAATATAGCAGGAATGCAAAATGGAGTTTACATTCTTAAAGTTTCTACTGAAAGTTCCGGCATATTTACTTTAAGATTGATCAAGGAGGACTAGCAAACCTGTAAAAAATTAAATTTATAAGGTGGGATTTCAGTAATGGAATTCCACCTTTTATTTTTTCTGATATTGTGCAAATGAAGGGTTGAATTCAAGCGGAACTGTCCATCTGTGAATGATTCCGGCAAATTCTTTAATTAATAATTTTTTTAGACCGCAGGTAAAGAAAATCCTAATTTTAAGATTTCCACTCAAACTTTATCTTTTATTTAAGACCCTAACGCCCTCTTCTCCTTCGGCATCTGTCGCTTATTTTATAATTTAGAAAATAGGAAAATTAACCATTCTAAATTTCTTTTCATGAAAATAGGCTTCCACGCTTCCCACGAACAATTTACACCCCGGCACCTACTGGAATTAGTACAACTGGCAGAGGAAGCCGGATTTAAAGAAGTGCTTTCTTCAGATCACTTTCACCCCTGGAGTGATAAGCAGGGGGAGAGCGGATTTGCCTGGAGCTGGCTTGGAGCTGCTATGCAGGCTACTAATCTTAGCTTTGGAATTGTTAATGCGCCGGGGCAGCGATACCACCCGGCGATCATAGCCCAGGCAGCGGCCACTTTGGACCAGATGTTCCCGGGACGGTTTTGGCTGTGCCAGGGGAGCGGGCAGGCCCTCAATGAAAATATTACCGGCGATAAATGGCCGCCAAAAGATACAAGAAATGCCCGATTAAAGGAATCTGTAGATATTATTCGCCAGCTGTGGAAAGGGGAATATGTGACACACCACGGGATCATAAATGTGGAAAAGGCGAAGTTATTCACCCCTCCTGTAGAAAAAATACCGGTTTATGGAGCGGCTATCACCCCCAAAACAGCAGGATGGCTGGCAGAATGGGCAGATGCTTTGATCACCATTTCCAAACCTGAAGATGAACTCAAAAAAGTTACTGAAGCTTTTAAAAATGGAGGAGGCGAGAATAAGCCAATGGCGATCAAAGTCCAGATATCTTATGCACCTACTGAAGAAAAAGCTACGGAAGGTGCCTGGGAGCAATGGAAGAACAACATCTTCCCCAGTAAACTTCTGGCAGATATCAATACGGCCGATAAATTTGATGATCTGGGTGAAAAAGTTCGAAAGCAGGATTTAAAAGAGCATGTTATAATAAGTAATGACCCTCAAAAATTCATTGACAAAATAAAAACCTTCCGTGATCTGGGATTTGAAAAGATCATCATCCATAATGTAAATAAAGAACAGGAAGATTATATCGATTTCTTCGGTAATGAGGTCTTAACAAAAATCATCTAAAATTGCCTAAACCTTCAGCTAAATAAAAAAGAATGAATAAATACTGGTATAAAAATGCGGTTATATACTGCCTCGATGTCGAAACCTTTAAGGATACAAATAATGATGGGATAGGTGATTTCGAGGGGCTCAAGAATGCACTTACCTACCTTTCAAGCCTTGGGGTTACCTGCCTTTGGCTCATGCCTTTTTTTGATACTCCAAATGAAGATAATGGCTATGATGTAAGAAATTATTATGAACTGGATACGCGCCTGGGAGATCTTGGAAATTTTACTGAAGTGCTGGATGCGGCAGAAGAAGTTAGAATAAGGATCCTAATAGACCTGGCGGTAAACCATACCAGTGAAAAGCATTACTGGTTCCAGGAATCCCGAAAAGGGAAAAAGAACAAATACCGGGACTTTTATATCTGGAAGGATGAGAAGCCGGAGGATGATGGGGGAAATATGATGTCCAAGGATGGTGATGGCGGTTCCAACTGGAAGTACGACAGGAAAGCAAAGGCCTGGTATTATCATACTTTCTTCCCTCACCAGCCAGACCTTAATATCTCCAATCCGGCTGTGCAAAAGGAGATCTTCAGGATCATGCATTTCTGGTTAAAACTTGGGGTATCCGGCTTCAGGATGGATGCTGCCCCGCACATGTTTACTGAAAAAGGACAGGTAGAATTTGGTGAAGATCCACACGAGATCTTCCGCAATTTTCGTGAATTTGTCGAGACCCAAAAAAAAGATGCTGTCCTTTTGGCTGAAGTTGACCTGGAGCCTGAAAGATATCAGGACTTTTTTGGGGATGAAGACCAAATGCACATGCTTTTTAATTTCTACGTGAATAATTATTTGTTTCTATCCCTGGCAAGGGGAGAAGCTACTCCGGTGGCAAATGCACTAAAGGAAATGCCGCAAACCCAGCAAAAGGAACAAATGGCGATCTTCATAAGAAATCACGATGAACTAAATCTCGATAAACTTTCAGAAAAAGAAAAGGAAGAAGTTTTTGAGGCTTTTGCGCCAGAGGAGGATATGCGAATCTTTGGCCGTGGTATTAGACGGCGTGTGGCATCAATGCTTAATAACGACCGGAAACGGATCGAGCTTACTTATAGCCTGCTTTTCACTCTTCCGGGAACTCCCGTGTTGAGATATGGGCAGGAAATAGGAATGGGGGAGGACCTAAGTATGGAAGGCCGGGATAGCGTGAGGACTGTGATGCAATGGACCTCCGGTAAAAACGGCGGATTTTCAGGAGTTGCGAAAAAGGACCTTATAAGGAATATCGTATCCAAAGGAGAATTTGGTTATAAAAAGATCAATGTTAATGATCAACACAGGGATAAGGATTCCCTTCTCAACTGGATGACCAGCGTAATAAGGTTTCGCAAAGAATTTCCTGAATTTGGCTGGGGAAACTATGAAGTACTGGATACAGGAGATAAGCGGGTACTGGCCACCTGCCGTAGATCTGAAAAAGGAATGGCACTGGCACTCCATAACTTTTCCAAAGAGGAGGTCACTGTCAAATTGAACCTGGAGGAGCCAGATGATATCGAAGATATTTTTGGGGATGAAAGATATAAAGCCTTTAACCCGAAGGATCAAAAAGTAAAATTAAATGCTTATGGATACAGGTGGCTGCATAAGCGCAGGAAATTTGTATAGGATCTGGAAGATAGAAAAATTAAAAAAGCAGAAAAAAATATATTATGACGGCAAAGGACTATTTATGGTGGCAAAAAGAAATTGTTTATCAAATCTATCCCCGGTCTTTTAAAGACAGTAGTGGAGATGGAGTAGGGGACCTTGCCGGGATAATTGAGAAGCTGGATTATATAAAAAATCTTGGGGTGAAAGTTATTTGGTTATCACCAATTTTTCCTTCCCCCATGGCCGATTTTGGCTATGATGTAAGCGACTACACAGGTATTCATCCTTTGTTTGGAGATATGAAAGACTTTGATCGTCTCCTGGAGGATGTACATAAACGGGGAATGAAACTATTACTGGATTTTGTTCCTAATCACAGCTCCTACAAGCATGAGTGGTTTGAGGAATCAAGAAGTTCAAAGGATAATCCCAAACGGGATTGGTATATCTGGAAAGATCCCGCGCCAGATGGTGGCCCGCCAAATAACTGGCTAAGTGCTTTTGGAGGCAGCGGCTGGGAATATGATGAGACCACGGGGCAATATTATTATCACGCCTTTTTAAAAGAACAGCCGGACCTTAACTGGAGAAATCCTGAAGTTCAGCTGGCCATGATGGATCAAATGAGATTTTGGCTGGATAAAGGAGTGGACGGGTTTAGAGTAGATGTGATGTGGCATATGATCAAGGATGATGAGTTTAGGGACAATCCGCCAAACCCCGATTATACCGAGGATAAATCTCCTTACGACAGGCAGCTACAGGCGTATACCACAGACCAGCCGGAAGTGCACGATATTGTGAAAATGATGCGGGGAGTAATAGAGGAATATGACGAGAGGCTCCTTATTGGGGAAATATATTTACCTGTAGAAAGACTTGTTACCTATTATGGCCAGGATAATGAAGGGGCACATTTACCTTTTAATTTCCAGCTGGTAACCTTACCCTGGGATGCAGAAACCATCGAAGCCGCTATCAACAAATATGAAGGCGCTTTGCCGCCACATGGCTGGCCAAATTGGGTTCTGGGAAACCACGATAATTCCCGTATTGCAACCAGAGTAGGAAAAGAGCAGGCACGGGTGGCCGCAATGCTACTGCTCACCCTGCGTGGCACTCCTACCATGTATTATGGAGATGAAATAGGAATGGAGGATGTGAAGATGTCAAAAGAGCAGGTGCAGGATCCCCAGGAAAAGAATATTCCCGGCAAGGGACTTGGCAGGGATCCGGAGAGGACTCCAATGCAATGGGATGACTCCCCTAATGCCGGATTTAGCAATTCAGAGCCATGGCTGCCACTTATGGATAATTATAAGGAGGTTAACGTGGAGCGGCAGGAAGAGGATGATCAAAGTATGCTAAACTATTACCGATATTTGATAAAACTTCGCCAGAGTGAAGAGGTGCTTCAAATCGGGGATCATTTACCTGTTTATACTGAAGGGAATTTACTGGCTTACATTAGGGCAGGCGATAAAAGAAAGATTTTGATCGCTTTAAACCTGGGAAAGGAAGGGGGAAATTTTGAACCGGATATGGACGGAAAGATATTACAGGGAGAGATACTTATGACCACTGCCGGGCCCGGGGAAGATCGAAAATTTGAAAAAAAGACCACATTAAAGCCCAATGAAGGCTTAATCATATTGCTGAAGGATTGATTAATAACAGGAATGATTTTTTATTAAAATGTAAAAAATGAAAGCTCTAGGAAAGAAAACATGGGTAATTGCTGAAGGTTACATCCCTTCTTACGGCAATGGCCCTGAACCGGAATTTACCAGTCACGAAACAGCCTGTATTCTCAATACGTCAAATCAAAAGGCAGAGGTGGAGATCACCATTTTTTTCACAGATAAGGATCCGGTTGGTCCATATAAAATTACTGTAGATGCGCAGCGAACTATACATTTAAGATTCAATGATCTTGAGGATCCTGAACCGGTGCCTCTGGATACAGATTATGCCTGTGTGATAGAATCGAATATTCCAATTGTAGTACAACATACCCGTTTGGACTCCAGGCAGGCAGAGAATGCTTTATTAACAACTATAGCCTATTCTGAATAGAATGGAAAAACCAAGATGGAAAAACTGGAGCGGCAGCCTTTCTTTTTCTCCCGGAGAAATTGCAACCCCGGAAAGTGAGGAGGAGGTGGTGGATCTGGTGAAAGCAGCAGCTAAAGAAAACCGTAAAATCAGGGTAGTAGGGGCGGGGCACTCCTCCTCACCACTGGTTAAAACCCGGGATGTACTTTTATCCATGAAGCATTTTAGAGGCGCCGGGGACCTGGATGAGGATTCGGGAAGATTATCAATTCTTAGTGGGATGACCGTCAAGGAAGCCGGCAAGGAAGCTTTTCGATATGGCCTGGCCATGCACAATACGGGAGATGTAGATGTCCAAACCATCGCGGGGGCCATTGGCACCGGTACCCACGGTACCGGCGTCGAGCTAAAAAACCTCTCCTCAATGCTCGCAGGGGTTAGAATGGTAACGGGGAAAGGGGAAATTCTCGAGGCCTCCATAGATGATGATAAAGATTTGTTCCGAGCCCTACAGGTAGCCATGGGAACCTGCGGGATATTTCTTAAAATGCGCCTTAAGTTAAAAAAGGCTTACAGGCTTCACAGGAAGGAATGGTGTGTGCCTATTGAAAAATGCCTGGAAAACCTGGAGGATCTTAAAAAGAACCGCAATTTTGACTTCTACTGGTACCCCCGGAGTGACCTTGCAAAGATTCGGGTGATGAATGAGGAGGGCCGGGAAATGCCGGAGATCTCCTACGGTAGCCTTGAAATGGATAAAAAAGGAAACAGCCACGAGATCCTGCCGCGTTCCCGTCATCTTAAATTTGATGAGATGGAATATGTACTCCCGGCAGATAAAGCGATTGATTGTTTCCTGGAAGTAAGAGATCTTATAAAGAAGCACTGGCGTAAAGAAATTGGCTGGCGGGTTTTGGTTCGTACCATACAGGCAGATGATGTTTATATAAGCCCAATGACCGGCCGGGAATCTGTTACTATCTCCCTGCACCATAATGCAGGGATGAGATTTTGGGACTACTTCCAGGCTATAGAGCCGGTGTTCATCAAATTTGGAGGCAGGCCACACTGGGGTAAAAAACATACTTTAAAGGCTGCAGAGCTCAGGGAGATGTATCCAAACTGGAATAAATTCCGGGAAATAAGAGAAAAAATGGATCCTGATGGGATATTCCTAACTCCATATATGAAAGAATTATTAATAGCAGAATGATGAAGGAAATAGGAAAACTGGACTGGGCATTTAGCGCCGGGAGAATACCTTTTCAAAGTACCGGAAAGGAACCGGAATTTATAAGCCATGACAAAATAGCCGTATTAAATGTTTCTGAAGAAGAGGCTTTAATTGAAATGGTTATCTTTTATGAGAACGTAAAACCGGTTGGGACCTATTCAGTCAAAGTTCAACCAAAGCGGGTTAAGAAGATAAGGTTCAATGATCTTATTGATCCTGAAGCGATGAAGCTCGAAAGAAATTATAGCTGCTATATTAAATCTAATGTGAAGGTTGTTGTACAATTCAGCAGGATGAATACGGGTTCAAATTATAATGCAGAAATGGGGAGCATGGCTTTTCCAGTAGAAACTTAAAAATACTTGTTATGTTGGGATTTTTATTGGCATTCGGTACAGCCATTTCAGAGGCTTTAAAGGATGTAACCAGTAAATTTAACCTGCACCACATTGACGAATATACAGCTGCTTTCTCGTTACACCTGGTCCAAAGCATACTCCTGGCGCCCATAGTAATCTACCTGGGGCCGGAGGAGTTGACCAGCAGGTTTCTTTGGGCCCTGCTTGCAAGTTCCGTTCTTCAGCTCACCGTGATCCTTCTGTATTTCAAGGCTATAAAACGCTCAGAATTATCTGTCACCGTACCACTTATTACTCTCACGCCTTTGTTTATGCTGCTCACCTCTCCAATCATGATTGGGGAATTTCCCAATGCGCTGGGAATAGTGGGTATAGTTCTCATTGTAGCCGGTACATATATTTCTAATCTTAGCCCAGATCAAAAAAACGTTTTTGCTCCCTTTGTTTCACTTGTAAAGAACCAGGGCAGCAGGTATATGTTGATCGTTGCCTTCATATGGAGTATCACTTCAAACATCGATAAAATAGGAGTAGAGGAGACCTCTCCTGTGTTCTGGGCTTTCACAAAGGATTTTTTGATACTTTTTTATTTAATTCCAATCCTAATAATTAAATCCAGAAAACCCCTGCGGCAAATCAATAACAGGAAGTGGGGTTTACTATTTGTAGGATTTTTTAAAAGCGCCAGTGTCCTCACGCAAATGTATGCCATCCAGTTCATCCTGGTAGCTTATGTGATTTCCATAAAAAGGGCCAGCTCAATATTCATCATTCTTTTTGCTTTTTTCTATCTCAATGAAAAACAGAATTTCAGGAACAGGATGATTGGAATAATTACTATACTGGCAGGTTTGTTTATTATCGCCGTTTCTTAAATGGAAAAAGCTTAAGGGTAAACAGCACTCAATAAAATGAAAATGGAATCCAATAAAAAAAACCTCACAGTTCCTAAAAATCTGTGAGGTTTGGTACTCCAGGTGAGGCTTGCAGACTTACAATTTCAATTTTCAAAAATTAGTCAAGTTTTCTCCTCGATTGAAGATCAAACCTTGCAGATCCTGATACTGTATGCCAATATATCTGCATTCGTTCCCTCCAAGATAATTAATTTTAAGTTTTAACGTACCTCTAAAAATTAGGCTGCTAAATGTAAAAAAGACTAGTCTCTAGACTCTAGATTCCAGTCTCTGGTATTTTGTCCATTTATACTTCCTGGATCACAAAGAATCCGTCATTTCCCTGTGACTGGTAGAGCGGCATAAAAATATACGCGTCCCATTCACTTTTTACTTCTTCTGCATTTTTCACTGCCAGTAATTCTCCCTTTTCGATTTTCTGAAAGTTCTCATAGCCGGGCTGCATTTTGAATTCATCGTCATTTTCCAGCCCATAGCGGTGAATGATCTCGAAGGTCTTCTGATCTGGCGCATTCTTTTTCGCAAAGTTGTCCACACAGTCCGGGTAACAAGTTAACTTTTCCAGCTCCAATCCGCAGGCCTCTTTTAATGCCAGCCAGATCATTCCCTCGTGGTTCTCTACAGATCGTTTATCTGTATGCTGTCCCGCTTCAAAAGTAAATCCGGTGAGTCCGGTTCTGCTTAAATAATGGTCTATTGCCCCGTAAACAATATCACTGAATCCACGAACGATATACGTGGGAAACCTGTGTGCCCATTCATCATTGTCATTTACCACCTGTACAGATACATAAGGTAAACTGGCAGAGGAGGTGGTGTGGCAATCAAGAAAATACCTTTTGGTAAAGTCAGTTTCAGGATATGACTCCAACACCTTTATAATTTCGTGCATTTCCCGCTGTTCATGGGTATCCTTTTTTTGATTAATAATACTTTCTTCTTTCCAGGTGCGGTTAAGATCCTCTTCAATAAAGCGCTGGTCCTTTTCCAGGGCCAGCTTATTCCCGGCCACTCCCACCAATGTTCCTTTAATATTTGGTTTTGCCTTTTCCAGTTCTGCAAATACCTTTTCAAGGGCTTTCACCCCGCTGGGTTCATTCCCGTGTACACCTGCTGTCACAAATAATAAAGGACCTTCCTGGTTACTTGTATATTTTCCTATAATCCTTTCCATAAATAATTATTAAAATACCATGGTGGCCAGCTCTTTATTGGTGATCTGGCCATCACTCATTTTTTTATATTCCACTTTCTTTTCAATAGATTCTATAATGCTGGTGGTGAAGTCTGGCAAGCCCACACTTTCCATCACTTCCAGGCCTCCCGGGCTCAAGACATTTATTTCGATCAATTTATCCTCAACAATATCAAGACCCACAAGGAATAGACCATCTTTTATAAGCTTTGGAGAGGTAAGTTCAATGATCCTTTTCATATCCTCTGTAAATTCACTATAATCTGCAGAGCCTCCCAGGGCGAGGTTACTTCTAAATTCGCCTTCACTTCCTTTTCGTCTCACAACGGCGTGTTTTCCATCTTCCATAAGCACCTGCCCGTTCATAAGTAAAACACGAACATCACCATCTTTCACAGCCGGTAAGAATTCCTGGGCAATAATATATCCCTGTTGTTTTAAAGCGGTTGTGATTTGATTGATGTTCTTTTCATTCTCATCTATCAAATAAACATCCTGTCCTCCCGAGCCTTCCAGGGGTTTTAGAACGATCTTCTTGTTATATTTCTCATAGAACTCCATTATCTCATCCAAGCTTCTGGTGATAATGGAAGCCGGTTTAATTTCTTCCGGGAGTTCTTCAAAATATAATTTGTCGATGAAAGCGTGAGAAAGTGCAAAGGCATCATTGAGAACCAGGACATCTTCCCGCTGCATCATCCTTCCAAAGGCGACCCCGGCATGTTCTGCCCATTCTCTTCCGGCTTCTTCCTCTGTGGGATTATTCCTTAAGAATATTACATCCAGCTCTTTTGCAGAGAGGCGCAACTTTCTTGCATCCTCGCTTTTAAGGGCATTAAGGAATTCTTCAGCATTTTTAGGATCTGAACCTTCAGGTATCGCTACACAGTGCATCGCAAGGGGAGCGCTGGAACTAAAACTAAAATCGCCAACAGATGCTACAAAAACCTCGTGGCCGCGCTTGTGCGCCTTAGTCATTAAGTAAACAGATGTCTTTGGGCCTTCTGTTTCCAGGCCATTAATTACAAAGCAAATTTTCATTTATTGTCTTATTTGTGCGGGCTATGAGCCCTAACTATTAATTAATATTCTAGAGTTACCTACAGGTTTACTCCATGGTGGCGAGCTCTCTATTTGAGATCTTATTGCCGTAGTTTTTCTTATAAACCAGTTTTCTTTCTATGGCATCTACCACCACATCTGAAAAATCTGGAAGCCCAATATGGGGGAAGCTATCCATTCCTCCGGGGCTTAATACATTTATTTCGATAAGTTTATCCTTTACGATATCCAAACCTACAAAGAAGAGCCCGTCCCTTATTAAAATAGGTGCCGTGACCTCTACTATTCTCTTCATTTCCTCGGTATACTCACTGCTATCGGGATGTGCACCCTGGGAAATATTACTTCTAAATTCCCCTTCACCGCTTACCCTTCTTACAATACCATATTTACCATCCTTTTCCATTACTTTTCCATTGAGAAGAAGAACACGAACATCGCCATCTTTTACAGCAGGCAGGAATTCCTGGGCTATAATATATCCCTGTGCTGTTAGGTTCTCTATGATCTGGTTAAGGTTTTTCTCATTTTTATCAATAAGATAAACTCCTCTTCCTCCAGATCCTTCCAGGGGTTTAAGCACCATTTTCTTTTTATGGTTTTCAAAGAATTCAAGGATGTCTTCTTTCTTCCTGGTGATAAGCGAATCTGGTTTTATACTACTGGGTAATTCCTCAAAGTAAAGTTTATCTATAAAGGCGTTGGAAAGGGCGTAGGAGTCATTAAGAACGAGGACACCCTCCTGCTGTACCATTCTTCCAAATGCAACACCGCTGTGTTCTGCCCACTGCCTGTCAACTTCCTCGGTGGGATTATTTCTAATGAAAAGCACGTCCAGGTCCTTTGCCAGGATCTTCTCATGTTTCGCTTTATCACCGTTGAAGATCTCAATGAATTCCTGGGCACTATCAGCTTTTGAATTTTTTGGTATTGTGGTGCTATGAATTGTTAGCTCCTGGTTGTTATTATAATTAAAATCTCCAACCCCCATAAAGTAAACCTCGTGCTTACGTCTAAAAGCTTCATGGGCTATAAATACAGTGGTACCGCTTTTTTCGGTCTCAACACTGTTAACTACAAAACATATTTTCATGTGGATATCATTTTTGAAAGAGGTAATCCCTCCCTGATTAGGTTCAATTTTTCTTTAGTATTCTCTGTCAACAAATAACTGGGTCGCAAAACACCTGTATTGAGTACTCCACGATCTGTCAATTCTTTTATGATCTTTGTATGTTTAATTCCGAATTTCCCTGCTAATAGTGGTTCAAGTTCTCCACCTTCCTGTAGATAAGCTCTTAACTGCACAAGCCCCTGCAGGTAGATAATGTCTTTTAGAAATCCGCCGCCCTGCATGATCCTGGAGGTTATATTGAATGCCCTAACATCAGAAAAGCCGTAATCTTTCATTAAAAGCCTGAAGATCTCCCTGAAATCGCCGCCATCCAGCAAAGCAGACCCTGCTACAACTCTTCCGGCCAGCGTACGTAAACGGTTCGCGGTTAATCCATCTACCAGATATTCGGCTAATACGGCAAGACCTTCCTGTAACGGATCGTAGTCTGCAAGGCCAATTTTCATTTGTTGCAGTGGTTGCCGGCTTCCGTTATGAAAGGTGAGAACGTGGGTCCCTACTTCATGTTGAATGAGTGCCAGGGATTCCTTTTTGCGCATTTTATAATCTTCAGGCAGGTAAAGCTCACCCTGGGACACCATCATAATATTTACATCCTTACGAATGTGAACCCTGGATTTAAAATTCTCATCCTGCTGTTGGAAATAATCAAATTCCTTTCTGGCCATGCTGCTAAATCCAAGGGCGTCTATAAGTTCGTCATCTGGATTTTCACTTGTTACTTCATCTACCTCTCTTAATAGCTGCTGGGCCTCCTCACATAATGACCTGTCTACACCTTTATAAAGGCGAATACTGCTATAAAAGAAATTGCGGGTTCCCCTTTCACTTAACATGGTAATCTGGTGATCAAGTTCTTCTCTTTTTTCCCTGAAAATATATGACATCGCAGGATCATCGATCTCCTCGATCTTTAAGTTGTACAGCTCCCGTTTTAAAAGATCTGGATCAATGGGTAATAAACGGTAGTGATAATCCAGCAAGTCCTCATAATTACTATCGAAAAACGTGGTTTTGATCTGGTGAATATTGGAGGGAGAAACCAGCCATAGGAACTGGTAGCTACTTTCAATTTCGGTTAGCTTTTTATCTATTTCAAAGACCTTATCTTTTAAACTCTGTCTTCCAAGGGCGGTATAGCTGGGTACTTCGTACGTGGTTTGCACCCTTATATAGTCATATATGAATTTATGGATGGCCGGGATCAAAAAATCCTTGAATCCCCTGAAGAAAACCGGATAAAGTTCTCCCTCTGCTGTCCTGTAAACCGGGGGTACTTCCAGGCTTACAAGCACCGCACCGCATTCCTTTGCTACGTCAACATCCATAAGGTTCTCATCATCATCTGCATGCCGCCGGGGTGTGTCCTTAATTTTGGTTTGAAGATAAATACCTGAATAAACTGAATTTATTTCTTCCAGTTCCTTTTTTAAAGTATCCAGGGCAGTTGGAAATTTCTTTGCAGGGGCTTTGATCATAAATGTATTGCTGCCACTTTCTCCTGCGTATATTTCAAATAACATATAGGTTTTAAAGAGGGGAGAAAGCATGGAACTTACTTCAAAAAGGAATTTTTTATAACCCTCAAAATCTTCATCTCCAACGATTATATAAGAAGCTTCACTAATAACCAGTCGCGAAGTGCCTTCATCATTATCCTCCTTACGGTATATAATAAGATATGGAACCTCTTTTTCGATATGAAGTATACCACCCCGGGAAGGAGCGCATTCACTTCAGTCTTCTTTTCCAGTTTTGTTAAAATTTGCTTAATTGATTTATCAGTAAATTTTGATATATCCAGCATGGGGTGAATTTAATTTTTAATTCTATTAACTTTTAAACTGTAAATGTTTATTATTCAGTAAGTTAAAACTTCAAATAAACAATGTGTTTAAGTAAATTTAAAAATTATATTCAGGTAAAAAGGCTTATAAAAGTACTTTGGGTTTTATTTAAGACTGGAAAGGAGGGTTATCAAAAATTCATGAATATATCTTTCAGAATAATTGTAGGAAGTGAAGATTCGTATCTCTTTGACAGATTTTAATTCAGAATTCTGCCATCCTCCATTTCTATGATACGGTCTGTTTGATCTGCAAAATCTTTATCGTGAGTTACTATCAATAGAGACAGGCCTTCCTCATTACTCAGTCTACGGAAGATATTGAAAACGTTTTGAGAATTTGAGCTATCAAGGTTTCCTGTAGGTTCATCCCCCATGATGATAGCAGGATCATTTATAAGAGCCCTGGCAATGGCTACACGCTGTTTTTCACCCCCGGAAATTTTTGAAGCTTTTTTTTCTGCTAAATGTTCAATATTCAACATTTTAAGCTTATTAATTCCATCCTTTACAATTTCAGAAGAGGTTTTAATTCCTAATTTTCTGGCAGGGAGAATTACATTCTCGAGCACAGTAAATTCAGCTAATAAATAATGGAACTGAAACACAAATCCAATATGCCTGTTCCTTAAAAATGCGAGCTTGTCTGGATGTTGGCCTGTTACAAGTTTATTATTGAGATATAGTTTTCCTTTATATTGAGTATCCATAGTAGACAGAACATAGAGCAGGGTGGATTTACCACATCCGGACTTACCCATAATAGAAGCAAACTCACCCTGGTTTACAAGAAAATTTATATCCTTAAGAACATGAAAACTTACAGGTCCTTCAAAATGTTTATCTATATGTCTTGCTTCAAGGATAGGGTTCATACTTTCTATTTATTGCCCGGTTATGATATGTACAGGATCTATTCTCTTTGCCTTTAAAGAAGGTAGGTAACCGGCAAAAAAGGTAGAGATAAGCGCGAAAGCGATCCCAAAAAAATAATAACCTATTTCAAAATTTACGGGATAGGTAGATATTGTAGGCAGGGATTCTGTTTCAAAGGGTATCCCGTCAATTACATAAGAAAGGGTGAATCCCAGGAGGAGCCCCAGTACTCCTCCAATGATCCCAATGATCATTGCCTGGCTTAAAAAAATGTATTGCACATCCCTGCCGGAGAAACCTGTAGCTTTTAATATAGCTATATCATTCATCTTTTCATAGATGAGCATATTTAGAATATTGTAGATGCCAAACCCGGCTACAATAAGTAAGGTGATAGATACCGCGTATGTTATAAGATTACGTACCTGGGTTCCTGTTTCAAATTGGGCATTTGCTGTTTGAATGTCCATTGCTGTAAGATTGAACTTTTTCTCAATTTCCCTGGCCATTGGAATGGCATTATCAATGTTGTGAAGTTTTACATTGATATTGGTTATATAGTTATTGGGTTCTCCCAGGATCTTTTGGACTGTTTTTAGATTGGAAAAACTTTGGATATTATCAAGTTCTGCTATCCCGCTTTGATATATTCCCACAATTTTTAACGGGAAGACCTCCCCTTTAACGGTAGTGATCTGAACCCTGTCGCCAATATCAAGGGACATTTTTCTTGCTATTCCAATTCCAAGTAATATTCCATTCTCCGTATTTTTTAGGTCATTTGCAGTCCCCGCAACAATATAATCCCCGAAATTGAAATTTTCCACTTCCTCAAGAATATCAAACCCAGTAAGATTACCACCAATTTCAATGGCTCCGGAAATATAAAAGATTTGGGTTTTTACCTGTGGAAGTGCCGCTTTGACATCTGGGTCATTATTCAAATATGCCATCATGGGGGTGGCATTGTAAATCTTTTTTTGGACCTGCCTGGGTTTTATGGAATGTACCACATTTGTATATCCTTGAAACTCCTCGTAAAAACCTACAGGCTGAATGGCGCTTGGCTCAATTTCATTATATATTTGAATATGAGGGGTTTGATTAAGGATTAGATCATCCAGCATTTTATTAAGGCCGGTCATAAAGCTTACCAGGGTAATATAGGAACCAATACCAAAGGTTACCCCCAGTGCAGCAATAGCCGTCTGTCGGAATTTGCTCTTTAAGTGAGTCTTAGCTATTCCTAATATTACTGGCCAGTTGGTCATTTTTCCGGTTTATAGATCCAGGTGTCTTTAGTTATACCAGAGAGGATTTCAATACTGTCTATTGTTTGAAATCCGGTTTCTATTTCCACCAGTCCCTCTTCAGTTTTTACTTTGTTGTCTTCGTACAAATAGGACTTTGGAATCACCAGGCTGCTGTCCCTGGAGTTAACGATAATATTAGCTTCCCCGGATAGGCCTGGATAAAGTACTTCAGGAGGTTCTAAAAATGCAGCTTCAACTTTAAAAGTTTGATTACGCTCATCTTTCTGGGGATAGATCTTTGTAACCCTGGCCCTAAAGATCTTTGCAGGGTAGGCATCCAGGGAAACAATTACCTGTTGGCCGGTGGAGATTCTAACAATGTCCACTTCATCTACCAGCATATTGATAATAAAGTTTTCCTCACTTCCTATGGATGCCAGTGGCTGTTGGCTGTTAACCAGCTCCCCGGGCTCTTTAAGAAGAGAATAAACCTTCCCTTTAATGAGGGAATTGATCGTATAATCCTTTGTAGTTAAAAGCGAGGATCTATAAGTGTTTTCTGCCTGCTTAAGCTGTGTTTCTAATTCACTTTTAGTAAGAGAATACCTGTTCTTTAAAAGATTAAGGGAATTTAAGGAAAGTTCATAATTGAGTTTTCGGTTATCAAACTCAGCTTTAGAACCTATTCCTTTCTCCTTAAGATTCTTCTGTCTTGTATAATTAATGGAATCATTGGTATGCTTTAATTGTGCTGCAGTTATCTCATCTTCTATACCGGAAAGAATATTATTGCTTCCTTTAAAATTCTTTTCTGCCATTTGCAAAGAAAGCCTTGCATTTTCTGTATTAAGCTTTGGGTTGCTATTGATGATCTGGATCACCGGTTGCCCAATTTTTACAAGTTCGCCTTCCTCAACCAGGTTTCTTTCCAGGATCCCATTAACTATAGAATAAACCTGATAAAGACTGTCTGGCTGGACGGTAACAGAGGAGTATACAGATTCTGATATTCCTTTTTCTGCCGGTAAGATCTTCTCCTTTTCATTCCCGCAGCTCAACACTAAAAGCAGGGCAGGGAATAGCAATAGCCTAAACATTTTCCTGTAGTTTTATCCATGGAAGATAGATCATTGCTTACTTTAAGGAAATGATTAATATCATTTCTTCGGAATCTATTCGGGCAAATACTAATACATTTAACGGGATTAATTTCTGAATTCATTTCCAAATGCTGTTATGTTGAACAATTTTGGATAAGCAGTTCCAGGGTTTTACCTTTCGAAATTTCAAGAATACCAGATGAGCACGAACGCGAGGTTGACCTGTCAGGTTTTAGTTCCTTAAAAGCACCCATTCCCATTTCATTCCAGCTCCTGAAAAAGAGTAACCTGGTAGGTCTAAACAAGGAATAGCGCGATCGTGAGAATAATATAACACCCGTGGCAGATCTACCAGGTTGAATTCTCTGAAATAACTATCCCTCCTTTTTAAGGCCAATTTATCGAACGAGAAACCTGGCAGGTCCAGGTTGGACCCAGGTTGGACACTAATAAAATTCTTAGATTATTTCTTCGACTTTTAATTCAAACACACAGATGGAATCCCTGTGATACATTTTTTTCAGATCAAATTCTGAAGTTTTTGAAAATTGAGGAATTTGATGCTTCTTCCATCTATCTCGATCAAATGCTCTCTTTTAAGCACGGCAAGGCTTCTTATAAGGCTCTCTGTAGAGATCCCCGCGACGCTGGCAAGGTCGTTTCGGGCAACTTTAATAGTATCGCTTTTTTCTGTAAGCATCTTTTCAGCAAATTGGAGTAGGGTATGAACGGTTTTTTTATGCACAGAACCATAAGCTGTTTCCAGGAGATGTTCCCTCATATGGGTAAGAGCGTCTGTAAAAAGGTTGGCAAATTCCAACGTGAGGTCTGGGTTTTCATTGAAGATCCCAACAAAATGTTGTCGCGGGATAAAATAGGCCTTTCCCCCTTCTAAAGCTGTTGTGGTTTCCCCATAGGGAAGGGTTTCCCTAAATGAATAAAAGCCAAAGAACTCTCCTTTTTTATAAAGTGCGGTAATCAACTCTTTTCCATCTGAATCCATTTTACAGCACTTGATGATCCCTTTTTCCAGAAGATATACATTGGTAGCATGATCTTCCTCCCTGTAAATGATACCTTTTCTCCTAAAATGAAGCACTTCACCCTTAAGCCTCATATGGGCTTTTAATTCTTCAATAGTAGATATTCTACCGGCCCGGGAGTCTTTAAATTTTCCCTTTGCTGGATTTAGCAATAGATCAAATTTCTCCAATCGACTTTGGATTGCCTGCACAAGTTCATTTTCCTTAAAAGGCTTGGTGATGTAATCATCTGCTCCCAGGTTCATTCCAAACCTTATATCGGCCATATCGGTTTTGGCAGTTAGGAAAAGAAAGGGGATTAATTTGGTTTCCTCCCGGGCACGAAGTATTTCGAGTACCTTGTAACCATCCCAAACCGGCATAAGGATATCACACAGGATAAGGTCCGGTTGGTGGTCAAGGGCTTTTTGAACTCCAATTTTACCGTTGATCGCAGTAATTACATTGAAGTTGGATAATTCCAGCAATTCCCTGGTGTTCTCCCGTAGGATCTCATCATCTTCTATGATCAGGATCTTTTTCATACACCCTATATGTGTAAAGCAGGTATGAGCTTTTACTTCTGAAAAATTAAAATTTCAGTGCTGTTAAAAGCCAAATTTAAGCTCACTAAATATACGTATTCCCTGAGAAAAAATGAAGATCTCTTCTGGGTTATAAAAACTATTATGGGCTTGATTTGAACCTTTAGAATTTTAATTATATAAAATAATTGGGGAGAAAAAATTCTAGCGGAACAACTGGATTTGAAGTGATTAAAGAGGGGGGAGGTAAAGAATTAAGAATTTGCCTAAAAAAAATCTTGTTTTAATTATAAAGAGGCTTATATTTGCACCGCGAAAAAGGTCTCGTAGCTCAGTTGGATAGAGCATCTGCCTTCTAAGCAGACGGTCACAGGTTCGAATCCTGTCGAGATCACAGAAAGCCTCCAATCGGAGGCTTTTTTGTTTTATAGGGTTTGATACAGATTCGACTTTAGGATAAAGTGCCCAGGGCAATTTCAATCATTTCCTTAAAAGTATTCTCCCTTTCCTTAGCCGTTGTTCTTTCACCGGTAACCAGGGAATCTGAAATTGTAAGAATGGCAAGTGCATCCACATTATATTTTGCTGCTATACTATAAAGGCCGGCAGCCTCCATTTCAACGCATAGCACCCCATAATCTGCCCATTTTTGGAAACCTTTGGGATCCTCTTCATAAAAATCATCAGACGACAGAATGTTCCCCGCTTTGATAGATATATTATTTTCTTTTGCAAACAAGGCGGCTTTCATAAATAGATCGAAACCGGCAGTAGGTGCGAAGTCGGCACCAAGAAACCGGGCCTTGTTGAGGGATGAATTTGTTGAAGCACTCATAGCAAGAACAATATCCCTTAATTTGACCTCCTCCTGGAATGAACCTGCAGAGCCTACCCGAATAAGGTTTTGTACCCCATAGTCATTTATAAGCTCATAGCAGTATATAAGGGTACTGGGGATCCCCATCCCGGTTCCCTGGACAGAAACCCTTTTTCCGTTATAAGTGCCGGTATATCCCAGCATTCCCCTCACTTTGTTATAACATACCGCATCTTTTAGGAAAGTTTCTGCTATCCATTTTGCCCTTAAAGGATCACCCGGTAGTAAAACGGTTTCAGCAATTTCACCTTTTCCTGCTTCTATATGTACGCTCATGTCGTTTCGTTATTTTCGCTTACCAGTTGGATGCCAGATGATGTTCCCAGCCTGGTTGCGCCCAGGTTGATATATTCCAGTGCGGTTTCTTTATCCTTAATTCCGCCAGACGCCTTTATTTGCATCCTGTTGCCAACTGTGTTTTTCATAATTTTTACATCCTCGGGAGTGGCACCTCCTGCTCCAAAACCGGTAGAAGTTTTCACAAAATCTGCCTGGGCATTAAGGGCAGCCTTACAGGCATTTATCTTTTCTTCATTAGTGAGGTAACAGGTCTCAATGATAACTTTTAATACGACTTCGTCACCAATGGCCTGTTTTATGGCCTTAATTTCATCTTCCACAGCCTTGAGGTGGCCGGCCTTTAGCATACCAAGATTTATTACCATATCTATTTCCCCGGCACCTTTGGCCACGCAATCCTTAGCTTCAGCAACTTTGACAGACTGGCTCATGGCACCCAGTGGAAAACCAATGACCGCAGCAACTTTAACATTGCTGTCCTTTAGCATTGATACAGCCAGCTCCACATAACTTCCATTTACGCATACGGCATAAAAATCATGTTCCCTGGCTTCTTTACAAAGTTCTTTTATATCTGCAGGAGTAGCGGTAGGTTTTAAAAGGGTATGATCAATGTATTTGTTGAGATTCATATATACTTGTTAAAGATTTTCAGGAATTAAATGTAAGAAACCAAAATTATAAAATCCCGGAAATGTTATTTATGATACAAATCAATTTTTGTCCTGGTTTGGCATGTTTGTCTAAAGAAGAACTCTAAAAAAAATATTCTAAAAGAGATAAAAAAATGATTTTGATCATATATTTTATTTTGAAAAATTGCTTAAATTAGTGCTATAGATTTAAACGTTCTAAAACAAATAATATAGGATATTACAGCCATTGACATCGGGTAAACCCGAATCACTCTTAAAAAAGGTAGATACTGGAATGGCAGAGAATATCTTTAAGAAACAGGAAAATCGTTATGGTTTTCCTGTTTCTTGTATTTTGGTTTAACCGTCCCGGGCGGTCATATATTTAGAGAGGGAGAGTGCTCAAGAATTAGTTTTTCTATTCATTTCATAATGGTTTAGAAACTTTGGAAGAGAGAATCCTTTTCTTTTCGGAAACAGGTAGACGTGAGTCTACCTGTTTTTGTTTAAATACATATTTGCTCCGCCTTGAAACTAAAAGGGGGTAATTTCTCACCCCCTTGCAATTCTCAAGGAAACTTTTATTTTTTTTGGTTCCCTGGTCATTTCATTTTCATCTTTCGCAAGAACAAGTTTTAGAACTCCATCCTTATAAGAAGCTTTTATTTCCTGGTCCTCATCGATATTATCTGGTAATCCAATTGAGCGGGTAAAGGAGTTATAACTAAATTCCCGGCGTAAAAAAGTATCTTTTTCTTCTTTTGACTCCTCATTTTTATCGGCAGAAATTGTAAGTATCCCTTCATCTATAGTGATGTCAAAGTCATCCTTGGCATATCCCGGAGCTGCAAGTTCTACTTCATAATTCTTTTCCTTTTCACTTACATTAAGTGAAGGAAGATTCATTTGTTTTTCAAGGTCTTCATTGAAAAATTTGTTTAGGTTCAAAAGTCCTTTTCTATTGAAAAGATCTGAAAAGAACGGGTCTTTTTCCATGAAGGATTCCCTCATCATTGGGGAACGGCTTCTGCTTTTTACTAGTGACATGATGTATCGGTTTTAAATTAATATTCAGGTTAATAACAGCTCTAATTTAACTTCTAAAAAGATATGATATTCTGATAAAAATCAGTCTTTCAGTATTTTAACTTTTCCTTCAGCATTAGACAATACTCCTCATTCACTTTAATAACCAATAAATTCTATAGCTTCTGAAAAATGTCCCCGGACAATAATTTAATATGTTAGTTAATGGAGATTATTTTTCTCTATTTTTATAATCATTGCTACTTATACCTGTTATAAATTTTAGATTATGAGCAGACCTATCAAGATAAGGATTGATTCCAACAATGACTCGTATTTACCATTTTTGGAAAACGTGGAGAGTTTTTCCGGAGCAAGAGGGACAATTCTGGCGGGGGATGTTGGGGGGACAAAAACTAACCTCTCTCTTTATTCCCTGGAAGAAGGTGTACTTCATTCTCTTTACCAAGAAACTTTTATTACGCGCGAATATTCCTCTTTTTCTCAAATGTTGCAAAACCTCGAAATTAAGGATCTGCCGAAGGTTGACAGCATGTGCCTGGGAGTAGCAGGACCGGTAGTAGGAGGGAAGGTGGAGGGAACTAATTTTCCCTGGGTTTTAGAACAGGAGAAGCTTAGGCAGGAATTAAACCTACCGCTGGTATCCCTCATCAATGATATGGAGGCAAATGCTTATGGTCTGGCTATTTTGGAAGATAAGGATTTCAGGACGATAAAGGAAGGAAGTGGCATTGCAGGAAATGCCGCCCTTATTTCTCCCGGCACCGGCCTGGGTGAGGCGGGGTTATACTGGAATGGGATGACCTACCAACCTTTCGCAACAGAGGGTGGGCATTGTGATTTTGCCGCTCGTAACCAACTTGATATTTATTTTCTCAAATTCCTGCAGAAGGGGTTTGGTCATGTGAGCTGGGAACGAATTATCTCTGGCCCGGGCATTTATAATATATACAGGTTTTTAAAGGAGCATAGGAGTGTAGATGAACCCCGTTGGTTTTCAGAGCTTCTGAAAGATAAGGATCCTGCAGCCGTTATTAGTGAATGCGCTGCCGCAGATAACTATGCTGTATGTACTGAAGTGATGGAACTTTTCCAGAAGTATCTTGCGGTTGAAACAGCGCAGGTGGCACTTAAATTCAAAACCACCGGTGGCATTTATCTGGGAGGCGGGATTTTGCCTAAAATTATCGATAATTTCAAACCCGAAATTTTCATTGAGGATTTCCAGCAAATGAACCGAATGAATCCCTTGTTGGAAACAATGAAAATTCAGGTCATTCTCAATGAGAACTCTCCTATGTACGGGGCTGCATTCTATGCCGCCAGGGAACTTGTAAATAGTAGAAGGGCAAAAGGATGACCCTGTTAATTTATTGATTTACTCCACCTTACACCTGTAAATTTCGTATCTTTAAGTAAGTTAATATTAATGATATGAGCAGGTTACAATATTTATTAATAGAGATCAATTCAGTTACCAGTGAAATATCCAGCTTCTATCACGAAGTTTATCCATTTCTTACTGAAGATACCGTCACGATCCCAAGCCAGGGGAAAGACCTTATGAATGAGAAATATTTTGAGGATTACCTGGAAAGTTTACAGGAGATTCTCCACCATCATAAACTAACGCACAGGCCAACAGGTGGTGAACTTAGAATTACTTAGTCCCATTTTAGCATATCGAGAGAAATGAGCCAATCGGTTCTGTGTACAGGGTGCACAAAAAGAGAGATCCGGAATTTTCCGGATCTCTCGCTTTATAAATGTGAAGGAAATTCTACCTGTCACCCACTGCAAATAATATCTTGGCATTTACACCATAAGAAGTGATCTCGTTGTTCGATACCTTGGCATTCATTTCCTTGATGTATACAGATTGTATATTCTTTACGCTTTTACCTGCCTCTTTCACTGCATTTCTTGCAGCGTCGTCAAAACTTTTCTCTGATGTTGCAATGATCTCAATAACTTTAACTGTACTCATAATTTTATATTTAGTGGTTAAACATTATAATTCTACATTAACTTACATATAATAAGCCCCTTAATCAAATGATTAACATAAGATTAAAGGGAAATTGATGTTATTAAGAAAGACTTAGTAAAAGCCTCGTCATAGCTTTAATCAGAAAGAAGCCTCTTTTGCTTTTGGTCCTTTAAGGCTTTGGAGACGGTCAAAAATATCTCCTGTTTAAGGTTCCTGTACTTTTGATTAAAGTGGCCCATTTCGTTCTTTAGCCGCCGGTGCTCATCTTTATATTCAGTTTCCTCCTCCAGTTGATCTTTCCCGTCCACCATAATCTCCAGCCGATTTCTATGACGTAAAAGCCTGGTCTTAAGATCGGCCCTTCTTTTATCCAGTGTTGATAGTTCGGTAATAAGATTTCTTGCTTTCTCGTAAAAATGAGCTTCAAGGACAGGCAGTGTATATTCCCTCAACATATCTTCCAGGAAAATATGTTCATCTTCAATAAAATGAATTTCGCTAAGCCACTGCAGGCAGGATATATGCATCTCCTCAGGGCTCTTCCATTCCATATAACTGAATTTTTGATCTTTCGCTTCCATAATTCCGGGATTTAAGTGTATAAGCAGTTTTAAATTTAAGCAATGAGAGAGGACTAATCATTGATATTTATCAGATTTTCAAGCAGTTATTTTGATCCATGCCACATAAAGAGATTGTTGCGGGAAGACTTGTGCCCTTTTCTGTTCAGGATGAATGATGATCTAATGAAGTAAAACCCGGGAATAAAAAAGAGGCCGTCTAAAAAGTAATTTTTAGGCGGTTTCTCTTTTTATGTTGTTTAATAATTGTTTTGCTTCTCCTTTTTATAAAATTATAGAAAGTCAATGATATAGCTCTTAGGCTACACTGAACTTCCTAAGGTTGTGTGCCATTGCTATGAGTCCTATCTCAGTGGTAACCTTTTCCATTCCTCGGAGCATAAATCGCTTGAAGCCCATATTCTGCTTAATATTTCCAAAGACAGCCTCTACATCCCAGCACCGACGCTTGCGATGTGCTATACCTTCGTCACTGAGCAGTAGATCCCTTGCTTTTTCTTTCAGGCGGATTAGGTTGTGATTGCGTTCTATAGTTCTGTTCCCCTTTGCTTTGTGGCAGCTGCCTCGCAGAGGGCATCCAAGGCAATTCTGAGCCTGGTATCTATGTATTGTTTGTTTAAAACCATTCTTAGTTTGACTCTCGTAGCATTCTATTTTATTCATCGCCTGTCCCATTGGACAGTAATAAGTATCTGTTTCACGGTTGTAAAACAAGTTATCTGGATGGAAAGGGTTTTCTCTGTGCTTTTTATCCCGTTGTTCTTTGTGAAAGTAGTTGTATTTCACATAGGCAGTAACTTCTTTCTCTTCTAGATCAACATAATTTTCTTCACTGCCGTAACCAGCGTCGGCAGTAAGAGTTTGAGGAGCTTCTCCATAGGAGGCAATATGTTTTTGCAGGTGATCTTTTAAAGTGGTGGTGTCAGCTGTAGTTTGTGCTAAGGAGTAGTTAACGATAAACTGATTGTTGGTTGAAGCCTGCAAGTTATACCCGGGTTTTAATTGCTCATTTTGCATATAATCATCTTTCATCCGCATAAAGGTGGCATCGGGATCTGTTTTGCTGTAGCTGTTCCTTGTTCCCAGGATCTTCTCCTGCTCATTATATTTTTGTAGGTTCTGTGGCCAGTTCTTTTTGGCATAATTGAGCTTTTGTTTGACCTTCTTGTCAATCTCTTTGTCCTTCAGGGCCTGGTTTATGGTGTCAATGGTTTGAGCAACTTTTTCAGGATCTATAGCTTCAAAATCTGGTTCATTTGGCAACATTTGCTCCTGGTCATAAACGCTCTCCACATATTTCCAGAGTTCTTTGAGTTGTTTTTTGATACGCTCTTTGCTAGTCTTGTTAGACTTGCCCCACACAAAGGTATGGCGGTTAGCATTGGCTTCTATCTTGGTACCATCAACAAAAAGTTCTTTAAGAGAAAGCACTCCTTGTTCTGCCAATAAAATGACGACCTGATTAAAAATGTTTTGGAAAATTCCTTTTAATCGTTTTCCTCTAAAATCATTGATGGTGTTATGATCTGGTTTGCTTTGTCCGCTAAGCCACATAAAATGGATGTTCTCCTGCAGGGCTTGCTCTATCTTACGAGAGGAGTAAATGTTGCGCAAATAGGCATAGATGGTCACTTTTAGTAACATCCGGGGATGATAGCTGGAAGTACCACCTCCTTTATAGCTCCTTTCTAGAGTTGAGATATCAAGGCGATCAACAATGGTATTTACAATTCGGACAGGATGATTCTTAGGAACTAAATCATCATAGCTGGGTGGAAGAAGACTTAACTGGTCCTGAGAGTAAGTCTTAAATACAACTTTCTTGTTCATACCATGAAAATAATACATCTTAGAATTATTTCCAACGAAAAAGGCTGCCTTTTCAGACAGCCTCATTAAGTCGGGGTGGCAGGGTTAATTTGCCTCTCCCGTAATACCAGTAAAATCAGTACTTTTCTTATTTTTCTTCCCATCAGGTAACCGAATAGGTAACTTTTAGAATGAGAATCTTTAGATCCAAATATAAAAAACTTTTTAATAAGTAAGGGGAATAAATAGAATGGAGAAAAAGAAATAATGAAGGATCTTAAGGAGTATTAATCATTTGTGAGTTCATTTATACGAAAAGTACTTCTATCAGAAAGGGAACATAATTAACATGTGGTGTAAATAAAATCTGTGGTTTGTTTTAAAACACCAACCCTCTTTAACTTCAATATTTTTGATTTTTTTTAACATTTTTATAAAATTTTAATATCTTGAAAACTTAATAACCCCATGATCTATAAAAAATGAAAAATAATTACATTATTTTTTTTGGAATGTTGTCTTGCGTATTAAATATTTCCTGTAGCACTGAGAATCATCCGGCTTCGGAAATAATAACATAGGATATTAATGATACACTCAAGAAAATTAGCTCTCATTCATCGTTGTTAAATTGGGCAGAACTTAATAAGGAAAATGAATTTCAAGAAATCCTTAATGAACTCAATGTAATTAAAATCGAAGAAGTGGCAGTATTTGAAACTTCAAAAGGCATGGACAGCATCAGGGTTGTACCTCACCGAAGAATTGATAAAACACAATTTGGAAAAAATGTTTCATATTCGTTCTTATTAGAAAATTTTAATGATGTATCAATCCCTAACCAGTTTAGGAATCTCGTTGTGGAAAAAAGAAATGGAAAATCTGCAGCTATGATAGTGACTTATTTATTAGAAAATAATGAATTGCTTCCTATTAAAATAGAGCGTTTAAATTCAGATATTGATGTAAACAGTGTTTCAAAATACACTTGTGAAGCTTTTATAGTTACCGTAAAAACATGGTGCTCGGAAAACGTACATTATGGGCATGATAGTGATTGCAGGGCTAGTGACAAGGGCGAAACTTATACTTCTAAATTTAGTACTTGTTCTGGAGGCGGTGGAAATGATTATGGTTATACCACTTTTATTTCTGGACCGAATTATTATACAGGTGAATATTCAGAGGGTGGTACAGGTGGTGGAGATGGTAGTGGAAGTATAGGTACTCAACCAGAAGAATTAGATCCTGATGAACCCTTTGCTGCACCTGTTTTAGAAGATGTTTTAGTTTCTTATAAACCTACTTTTAGGTATCCCGTTGACTCCGACTATGCCCAAAGATATCCTAAACTCACAGAGTATCTTAGAAACAAACTTCCCAATGTAAAAGATATGCCAGTTATTACAAATGCTTTACAAGATATTACTTCTCTCTCTCTTTCTCAAATACAACATGACTTGGAATGGGGAAATGGGCCAACTATAACCATTATTCAATTGGATAACTATGCCCCAATTACAGACTATAAAACAGTCGGTCTTTTTGATCCTGCCCACCCAGAATTAATTTTTTTAGATATTGATTATGTCCTATATTTAGAGAATGATGTTACTGATCAGGCATTAGAGGATGGTTTGCTTTTTTATTTGGGTGTGGTTTTACTCCATGAATATACCCACCAAGGGGTGAATGCCCAAGGAATTGATTTCCCCGGTGAAGAAGGTGCGGAATTCGAAATACGAGCCTATGGCGAAAATCTTGAACCAAGTTCAGCTCAAGATTTAATATTAACTAAATACTATGGTTATGAATAATACGGCTATTTTTATTTTAACTTTTTTGTTTCAAGCTTTAGTTTTCGGTCAATCTAAAGGTACATGTATTTCCCAGTCTAATATTGAAACTGTAGTAGAGGAAATTCTTCAAAATACTAGAGTAAGGAGATACTTACATGTGGACCAAGTCGGTAGGTCTCCGTTAAAAATTAAATGTACTCAATATATAAAATCACAATTTGAAATTTATTACAATTCCGAAAAAGCCTTAATTACAACAAATGAAAATTACTCGGATCTACTTGAAATTTATTTGAGGAACGTAGAATGTAATAATTCTGAAATTACTCTGATTTTTGATTTCTATTCAAAAATAGAAGGTGTCGGAATTACGGGCAAAGCTGTAAAAAAAGGAAAACAATGGAGTATTGAGATACTGAAAGAGGTTTTAATCTAGTAAAATTAAAAGTCCCCAAAATGGCAAAAAAAAAATTTATTTAGATATTCTCTAAAGTTTTGTTTAGGGTTTAAGTTTTAATTAAAAGGGGGATAGCAAGAGGATAACACGCTACGCGATGTTATAAATTTATTCCCCCTTGATTTTCAACACTTTACATAATCACATAAAATAAATTGCTGGGAAATTTACAGTAAATACTTCGGGAGGCCCCGTAAACAGGCAAATTTTTACAGCAAATTTCCGTGAAAATGGTAAATGGACTTGCTTCTTATTGAAGATTAATGGGAACAAATGCCTCGCAAAATAGTATTAGTTCTGATAGATTTGGGGGGCTTCCCGGACTTCGCTACGCTCAGATGTCTATTTTTTTTTTTTGCCCGGAACAAGTATTAAACAAGCTTGGATTGCAATAGGTCCATATCATCTCCAATTTTCTGGTCAACAACCCGAGCATAAATCTGCGTTGTAGATAGTTTAGAATGCCCCAAAAGCTTCGAAACAGTTTCTATAGGTACACCGTTGGAAAGAGTTATTGTAGTCGCAAATGTGTGCCTGGCGACGTGAAAACTTAATTTTTTTGGAATCTTACATTGAGATGCAATCTCCTTAAGATAATTATTTGTCTTTTGATTGCTGTAAACCGGAAGTAGAACCTCATTTACCGGGGTCTTATATTTTTCCAGGATCATTTTTGCTTTCTCCAGCAAAGGGATCTTAATAGGGGTTTGGCTTTTTTCCCTTCTGCAATAAATCCAATCCTTTCCGTTTACTCCGTTTATAATGTTTTCACGAGTTAAGTTCTTTACATCGATATATGACAAACCGGTATAGCAGGCAAAAAGAAAAATATCTTTTGTTTTTTCTAAAGTAGTACGGGTGAATCGTGTCTCCTCAATAAAATTTAGCTCTCTTTGGTTTAAATAAGCACGGTCAAATTTTTCGAACTTCATTTTATAATCCCGGAAGGGATCCTTTTCCATCCATTCAAGCTTAATAGACAAGTTTATAAGTTTCTTGAAGCGCTCCATATGCTTCATAATCCCATTGTTGCTTAATTGCTTTTTGCCAGTTTTATCTTTTTGTCTTCTAAGGAACTTGTCAAATCCAGTAACAAATTGGTAAGAGATGTTTTTTAAATAGATATCCTTGGTCTTATGCTCCCTGGCAAGATATTTCAGTAAGTACTTTTCAGTGGCACCATAATTTTTTAAGGTTCCGTGTTTGAGAAAATCTCCCATGGTGGACTTATGATGCTCGATAACATTATTGAGAGTTTTAAAGGTAGCATCAGATCCCAGGAAACGAGATTTTATAGCCTGAGCTGTTATAATACAATCTTCTTTTAGCAGGTCTTCGTAACACTGAAGCAACTTAGCATATTTGGCATCCAAATAGTTGTTTAATACTGTGGCCTCCGGATTTCTTCCTTTGATCCTGTGAGCCCGGTCATCCCAGGCTTCGGGATCGCAATATCGGGCAAGACTTATTTCTGCCCTGCGGCCATTTACGGTTACCCGGGCGTAAATAGGTAACCGAATGTCTTTAGCTTTTGATTTATTAAGCCAAAATAGAATGCGAAATGTTTGTTGTGAGTTCATTGCCTTTGTTTTAGGTAACCGATTTAACAAATTGTACGAAAGTCAAATTACCTAAAAGCCCTGTGGCTACTGAAAGTTAAGAAAAAAGAAGTTATAAAACAGGTAACCGAATAGGTAACTTTTTCCTTGATATTAAACAAAAAAAAATGATCTCCAGTTTTATTAAAGTACTGGAAATCATTTATTTAGGTACCATATGATGTCATTTAAAATGACACAAGTCGGGGTGGCAGGATTATACCCTTTCCCCATAATATTATATATATCAATCAGTTACAGATTCCGGAACCAAACTGTTAGCCGATTTGTTGACGATATTATAAATGAACTTAAAGTAAAATGCTTTACTTTCTGATGGTGCAAATATATAATTTGTATTATTTCAAACCAACATAAAAAGTCATTTATTTTATGACTCTTAATACTGCTTCAAATTTGGTTCATTATGCCTTATCATTTCTACTAAATATCTTTAAGTTAATCATTCTGGAAACACATTAAATCGAGTAATCAACTATTTCATTATAGGTCTTTTAAGTGATGAACTTCTATAGAAAAATTTGAGGTAGAGAGTATTCATACAATATTACCGAAATATAAACGTCGCAAAATATTTTTCGGAAAAGGGACGGCATAAAGCCATCGCTTCTTCCCTCGCTTATTTATTCCGTTTCCTTTCCACTCTAAAATTTTGTCTTCCGTTTGGGTTTTGCTCAAATATTGTTTAATCTAAAATCATTTAATTATGGAAACAAAAGTAAAATCAAACGGAACAGCAAAAAAAGTAAATGCAACCGTTAAAAAGGAAGTTCAAAAGAAGTTGACCGAGGAAGCTATCGGAAAAGCTGTTACACCGGAAAAGCTCGTGGTAGCCAAAAAACCAGAGATTAATTTGGATGACAGAATTCAAAAGTTTGAAAAATTGAGAGGTTTGGCCAATCAACGTGAACGGTTGACGGAAACATTGAACGAGCTTACCAAGTTCAATTACAATCAGGATGGTTCGAGTTCCTTCCATATAAGGGACTCACGTAATCTGGAATTCAAGACGACCAACACGAATTTAATCAAGTTGGTAACTACACATTTACAGTCCACTTTGGAACAACGTAAATCAGAGATTGAAGAACAGATTCTAAAATTTGAACTTTAATGAAGCTAATGTCTTCAAATGTGAAAGCCTGCTCGCAAGAGTAGGCTTTCTTTTTTTAATCATATCTGTCTTCAGACAGGTCTAAAATCAAATATTATGTATTTAAATCGTTTACAACAAGATGAAATTTTCGTTTCAAATGAAATGAAATCGTTAAAAATTATTACTGGTATGGAGTCTCGAAGAGGACTTGAAAATGCCGTTATTTCCAATGACAAAATTGTGAATGTGGTCTCGAACAGTTATGGCCATATTCCAAATGAATTGTTTTTCAAAAAAGCCGAACAGCTATTACTGGATGCCAATCTGAAATATCATAAACGCACGATTAACAGAAATGACAGGTCTTTCATTGCCGACTTTATAATCGAGGACCATAATCAGTTTTCGTTGAAGAATGAACAGGATAAGATATTACCGATGTTGCGTTTCAAAAATTCCTATGACGGAAGCGAAAAGACTTCCGGGCATTTTGGATTTTATAGAGAAGTATGCACCAATGGCTTGCACGTTGCTCAATCAGAAATAGCATTTTCAATAAAGCACAGCAAAAACAATACAGATTTAATAATGCCGAAATTGAATTTTCTATTCGAGAAGTTCTTGGATAACGAATACTACGAAATCACAAGAAAATTCAGGGAAATGGAAGAAATCGTACTTATCGACACCAAAGCATTCGTAAAGGAAATATTGGAAAAAACGAAACTGTTCCGATATGAATGTAGCGACAAAAACGATAATCCTTCAAAGAAATCCAGGGAATTATTGGATATGATAGCCGAAGAAGGACACGATTATTATAAAACGCCCACATTATGGGATGGGTATAACGCCTTTAATTGGATGCTTCACAATACCTTGAAAAAAACTTTTTCGCAACAGGAAAAATTTGATAAGATATTGTTTGATGAAATATATGCAATGGTTTAAAGAAACATTATAAAAAGGTTCATCCAGTACCTTAAACTGGATTTTCACCTTTTCTAAAAGAGATTGAAGTACTCTAAATTTTCACAAATAAGAAATAATGGTATCTTTGTACCTAATGCAAAAACCAAATAAAATAGCGGCATTTTTCTTTTTAGGCTTGTTTAGCCTAATGATGCTGCATCAGGTTTTTCCGCATTTGCACCATCAACACGAGGACGCTCATTCCCATTCAGATATTGCCCATACTGGCGAACATCATCATCACGATGATGATTCCCACGAAGAAGAATCCCCTTATGGGTTTTTTGGGTTCGTTATGGATATGCACATCCATTCCACGGTATCCAGCGATATAGTCTTACTTGAAAGGAATACAATCGAGCAACAAACCGTTGTTGAAAAGGATGTTGCAAAAAGTTCTTTTGAAACCCAAAATATCTTCTTAATTGATTACAGGCAAAATAGTAAATCGCCTGTCTATCATCCACCCAATAAATACTTTAATCCCTACCTCTCTTCCCTCGACTCACGAGGCCCACCATCTTTAGGTTAATCGTTTAGGACTACGGTATCGCTACGGTACTGTTTCCTTTTATAAATGTAGACCTGTCAGCCGACAGGTAAGATTAAACCTAAAATTTCACACAATGAATAAACACATCGTGTCCGCAATTTGCGGATGCCTGTTCTTTGTTAGTGGTTTCTCACAGGATAAAAATATAGAGCAACTACTTAATGAAATAGAACAGAATAACACGGAGTTAAAAGGCTATCAATCATTCATTGAAAGTCAGCAACTCGAAAACAGGAGCAACAATAATTTGCCCGACCCACAGCTTTCTGGCTTTTATTTGCCATTTGGCGACAATAGAACTGGAGATTATACCGAATATCAACTATCGCAATCTTTTGAATTCCCAACGGTATATGCTGCTCGTGGCAAATGGAACGAGTCTAAATCGCAACAGTTAGCATCAGCCTATGCTAACAAGAGACAGGAAGTCTTGTTGAAAGCGAAGAACACGCTTTTGGAACTTGCTTACTTGCAAAAACAAAAAACTGTTGAAGCAGAAAGAAAAACCCAGAGCAAGCAGGTTTTTGACCAAATCCAAAAACTTTTTGATACCGAGCAAGTAGGCATTTTAGATTTGAATAAAGCGAAAATTGCTTGGATTCAAGAGCAGTTTGCCGTGGAACAGATTGAAACCGAAATTCAAATTTTGCTGTCAAAACTCAAAACGTTGAACGGCGGTAATGAAATTAGTGGCATTTCGACAGGACTTGCATTGCCTATTGAAGTTGGTGCGGAGGAAAGTCTTTGGCAGGAAAAATTATCAAATGACCCTTTACTGCAAGAATTAAAGGCTATTGAGACATCTTCACTTCAAAAAGTAAAACTGGAAAAAAACAAAGTACTACCAAACGTAGCACTTGGCTACAATTATCAAGGCGTTAGCGGTAGTCATTATTCTGGTTTTTATGGCGGTGTCTCGATTCCCCTTTGGAATAGCAAGAACAAAGTAAAAGCTGCCGAAGCCAATTATGAGTATCAGCAGTCCAATACGCAAGTAATTAGCACTTCGCTTTACACACAGTTTCAGGAAACTTATAATCGATACGAATTGATGCTCAAAAAATACAATGAGTATCAAACAACAATGGGCAATTTAGAAAGTGAGGATTTACTTTTTAAAGCCTATATGTTGGGCGAGTATTCGTTTATGGATTACTATGTAGAACTTCAGTTTTACAGAAATGCTTCAGATAAAATGTTGCAAATGGAAAAGGAACTGCAACTGCTTCAAGCACAATTATTAAAACATCAATTATAAATTTTAAACATACAATTATGAGGATTTCCAAAATAATATTCGCAATTCTAACAGTTTCAATTTTCACAATGACATCTTGTAGAGATACGAAATCAAAAACAGAAACCACTGAAGAACACGGTCACGACCACGATGCAGACGGCAACCATATGGGCGATGAAACCATAGAGCAAGAAGAGTTTCAAGTAGAAAAAGATTCTATGGAAATGAAAACGGATAGCCATACCCACGATGAGGGGAAGGAACACCAAGACCACTAAAAAACAAATAGATATAACAGATGAAATATATACTCATAGTGCTTGCCTTTTTGGCAATGTCTTGTAACAACAAGGCAGAAGACGCACACGCACACAATCCCGATGGTAGCCACGAAGGAGAAGAAATTCCACGCTTGGACCACACCATTTGGACAAACAAAACAGAATTATTCGTAGAATTCCCTGCTTTAATAGTAGGCAGTCCAAGCAGGCTTGCAGCCCACTTTACGGTGTTGGACAAGCATCAGCCCGTTCGCGAAGGTTCGGTTACGCTTAGTTTGATTAAGGGCGATAAAGGCATTCGCAATATCGCAGATGCACCTTCATCACCAGGCATATTCTCGCCTACCATTCAACCAAAAGAAGCTGGTAGTTACCAACTTGTTTTTGAATTGAAAACGCCAGACTATTCAGATAAAATAACGATTGACGATGTTACGGTCTATAGTAATGCAGATGAAGCCATAATGGCATTGGGTACTGCCGAAGATGATGGAAGTATCTCGTTCTTAAAAGAGCAGGCTTGGAAAATCGATTTTCAAACCGCACCTGTCGTTACGGGTAAAATTTACGATGTTATCAATACGTCCGGTGTTTGGATGCCATCGCCAGGTTCTACAAAGTCCTTGGCGGCAAAATCCAATGGTGTGGTAGATTTTAAAGTAAATAACCTAACCGAAGGTACAGCGGTAAAACAGGGTCAGTTGTTGATGAGCTTGAACAGTCAAGGTTTGGCATCCAATAATTTAAGTACGGATATCGCTTCCGCGAAAGCGACATTCCAACAGGCCAAATCGGAATATGAAAGGAAGAAAGAGCTATACGAATCCAAAATAGTCCCGAAATCTGAATTTGAAAAAGTAGAGAGCAGTTTCGAGATAGCCAAAGCCAACTATCAATCATTGGTGTCTGGTGTCTCGGGCGGAAGCAAACAAATACGTGCACCTTTTGATGGTTTTATCAAATCCATAACTGTTTCAAATGGCGATTATGTAGAACAAGGTGTTACACTTGTAACCGTTGGGACGCATCAATCCAGAGTTTTAAAAGCGCAGTTAGCACCCAACTACGGACTTACGATGGGTAATTTACAAGGTATATGGTATCAGGATAATGATAACCAATGGAAAGACGTAACTGATGCCGAGGGCAAAATCCTTTCGATTGGTAAGGACGTGGAACGTGAAAATCCTTTGATTTCTGTTTTTACAGAAGTCAATGCCACCGTCGATATGCCAATAGGAAGTCTAACACCTGTTCAGATAGCGATGGGAAATGCAACACAGAACACAATGATTCCTGTGAATGCTCTCTTGGAAGACTATGGAAGCTATTCCGTTATCGTTCAACTATCAGGCGAAAGTTTTGAAAGACGACCTGTTAAGCTTGGAAAGCGCAATGGCGAAAATGTAGAGATACTGGAAGGTCTGCAAGTTGGCGAAGTGGTAGTAACTACAGGAGCATATCAAGTTAAAATGGCTTCAATGTCGGGTTCAACACCTGCACACGGTCACGAACATTAAAAACGAAGAGAAATGTTAAACAAAATATTATCAATTTCACTTCAAAACAGATTGCTCATACTATTGGGAGCGGTTGCATTGAGTGTGTTGGGCGTGTATTATGCACGTACAATGAACGTCGATGTATTCCCAGACCTTACAGCACCAACGGTAACAATCCTTACCGAAGCGCACGGAATGGAATCTGAAGAAGTAGAAAAATTAGTGACCTATCAACTGGAAACTGCCTTAAACGGTTCGCCCAATGTGAGACGCATCCGTTCGTCATCGGCAGCGGGAGTTTCCATTGTTTGGATAGAATTTGAGTGGGGAACCGATATTTATCGGGCACGACAAATTGTAAGTGAACGTATTCCAATGGTACGGGAAAATCTACCCGAAGGAATTGGAGCACCAACAATGGCACCTATTTCATCCATTATGGGCGAAATAATGCTCTTGGGAGTGACATCGGATAGTCTTTCGCCAATGGAACTGCGAACCTTATCCGACTGGACCATCAGGCCTCGTATAAAAGCCATTGGCGGTATTGCAAACGTGGTGGTTATTGGTGGCGATTACAAACAATATCAAGTATTTGCCAATCCCGAAAAGATGAAGTATTACGACGTGAGCCTCTCAGAATTGGTAGAACACGTTAAGGAAGCAAATCAAAATGCGCCCGGTGGTGTCATCAATCAATATGGCAATCAGTACATCATTAAGGGAAGTGGTAGGGCGTATGCGCTGGAAGACTTACAGGAAGCGGTTCTAAAGGAAGTGAATGGTCAAACCATCAAGATTAAAGACGTTGCAACCGTACAAATTGGTGCAGCTGATAAAATTGGCGATGGTTCATTAAACGCAAATCCCGCTGTGATTCTTACTATTTCTAAACAGCCCGATGTGAATACATTGGAGTTGACAGACCGACTGGATGAAGCCATTGCCGATTTGCAAAAAACCCTGCCCAAAGGTGTCAACATCAAAAGTCAAATCTTTAGGCAGTCTGATTTCATAGATGCTTCTATAAGTAATCTAAATATGACTCTTTTAGAAGGTGCGTTCTTTGTAATGATTATCCTTTTCATTTTTCTGATGAACTGGAGGACTACCGTTATTTCCTTGCTGGCTATCCCAATTTCTTTATTGGTGTCCATCATCATTTTAAAATGGCTGGGTTACACTATAAACACAATGAGTTTGGGTGGTATGGCCATTGCGATAGGTGCGTTGGTAGATGATGCCATCATCGATGTGGAAAATGTATATAAACGCTTGCGGGAAAATATCAGAAAACCGAAAGCGGAGCGGGAATCGACCATAAAAGTAGTGCGTGACGCTTCAGTAGAGATTAGAAGTTCCATCATTATTGCAACCTTAATTATCATCGTATCATTTGTTCCCTTGTTCTTTTTAAGCGGAATGGAAGGTCGATTATTGCAACCGCTGGGCATAGCCTTTGTAACATCGGTATTGACCTCATTGGTTGTTGCCGTAACGGTTACGCCTATTTTGTGTTCCTATTTATTGGATAACGAAAAGCTTTTGAACAAGCAGGCAGAAGGTACACGCGTGGAGCGATGGCTACAGAAACATTATGGCAACCTTTTGGAACGGGCAACACGAATACCCAAAACCATTATTGGCGTAACTGTGATTGTTTTTCTGTTAAGTCTTTTAGTGGTCACACAATTGGGAAGGAGTTTTCTTCCTGAATTCAACGAAGGCTCTTTGGTAATTAGTGTGGTTGGTCCACCGGGAATGTCTTTGGAAGAAAGCAACAAGACAGGTAAATTAATCGAGACTATACTATTGGATATGCCCGAAGTAGAGGTTGTTACAAGAAGACAAGGCCGTGCCGAACTGGACGAACACGCGCAAGGTGTCAATGCTTCGGAAATTGATGTGCCTTTTGTTCTTGAGGACAAAACAAAAGAAGAATTCTTTGAAGAAGTCCGAAACAAATTGAGTGTTGCACCAGGTGTCAACATTACCTTGGGGCAACCCATCGCCCACCGTATCGACCATATGCTTTCCGGGACACGCGCCAATATTGCCATCAAGATATTTGGTTTCGATTTACAACGACTGTTTGAAGTAGGCAAAAGCGTAGAACAGAACATTAAGGATATTGATGGACTGGCAGATGTTGCTGTTGACCAGCAAATTGAAGTGCCTCAAATTCGTATTAAACCCAAGCGCCAGATTCTCTCGGCATATGGTATGACGGTTGGTAATTTGATGGAACAAGTAGATATCGCTTTTGCAGGAGAAGAAGTGGGCGAGATTTATGAAGGACAGCAATACTTTGATTTGGTAGTGCGCTATGAAAAACCGTTTCGGGATGATATTGAGAATATCAATAAAACCTTGATTAGTTTACCGAAAGGTGGACAAACTACGTTGGGCGAATTGGCAACAGTTCAATCGGTAAGTAGTCCAAACACTATCAATCGTGAAGATGTACAACGAAAAATTGTGGTCGCTGCCAATGTTCAAGGTAGGGATTTACGTGGTGCAGTAAACGAAATAAAGGAAGTCGTCGCCAATAACGTGAATATGCCAGAAGGCTACCGTGTACAATATGGCGGACAGTTTGAAAGTGAGTCCAAAGCATCACAATTGCTTTTGATAACAGCCATCATCGCGATAGCCATCATTTTCCTGTTGTTGTATTATGAATTTAAGGTCATAAAACTGGCGTTCGTAGTTTTAATCAATTTACCTCTGGCATTGATTGGTGGTATCTTGATTGTGTACTTTACATCAGGTATTATCAGTATCGCTGCGACCATTGGATTTATTAGTCTTTTTGGAATAGCAACCCGTAATGGAATTTTATTGGTTTCTCGTTATGAAGATTTACGAAAAGAAGGAATCCAAGGCTTTCAATTGATAAAGAAAGGAGCTTTGGATAGATTAAATCCAATCTTAATGACAGCCTTTACAACAGGATTAGCATTAATTCCATTAGCCTTAAAAGGTGGCGAACCGGGTAGTGAAATACAAAGCCCGATGGCGGTTGTAATTTTAGGTGGTTTGTTGTCAGCTACGATATTGAATTTGGTGGTAATTCCTTGTGTGTATCAATTAGTTCTGAAAAAAGAAAAATAGTAAATTGATTATAACTGTAAAACCTTCTTACTCTGGTAGGGAGGTTTTTTATGCCATTAGATTTATAATCCCATTCAGCACATTCCCCTACATTCCGCGAAAGCTTCATTCCGGGAAAAGCGCTTCACTCAAAAAAGGTCTTGGACACAACTTCAAAGATTCCGATTTCCATTCCACTTGCCCACTCATTCCCGAGAAAATTCGGGAAGTGGTCAAACTCTATTCCAATCTACATCTTTAAAGTCAAGTCCGCTTTAAAACCCTACTTCAAAAGAATAATTCGTTTTATAAACCGTTCAGCACTTTACCGCTACATTTCGCGAAAAGCTACATTTCGGGCAAAGAGCTTCTCTATAAAAAATCTTGGACCCAATCCCCATTTTTGGTTTTCCATTCCGCTTCCCCTTCCCGCTTCGATGGGAAGGAACGCTACATTCCCAAGCCAAAACCGTGAATCCAGTCCGCTTGTAATCGGAAAGTCAAAGCCTCGATTTTCTTAACAGAATTAACGGCAAAGCCTACTTTGGTCTTTGCTCGATAATTCTTAAAAACCGAACCTTTGCCTCACACATTTTAAGGGGTTTATAATAGATGAAGCCTTTAATGTTTTTCGGGACAGCGAAAAACAGGTATGGCATAACCAATTCTAAAATAATGCCATTTGCTCTGTTCGCTTAACTGTCGGTACGCTCTCGCCACAAATGGCTTTATAAGAATTGCTAATACCATTATGGAACTTGTCAAGACTGTACAAGTTTTAGGCAAAAATAAGGTTTCTACTTCCTTGAAAATCCAAGGATTTTACTACGTCGCAAACACACCTGATTTATTCCCTAAAAGTCTTGACAAAACCCACTTCATCTATTGTGCGGAGCACGAAAGAAATCATACAAACACCCCTTAAAATTTAATTCAGTTTAAACCTAATAGGGAAATTATTAATCTTTTAAATCTTTTATTATGAGTACTATTAAAAATCACGTACAGTTAATTGGAAATGTTGGACAAGAGCCAACCATTACGAACCTTGAAAGTGGTAAAAAAGTAGCCCGATTCTCATTGGCAACCAATGAATACTACAAAAACGGCAAGGGCGAGAAACAAACGGACACCAATTGGCACACCGTTGTCGCTTGGGGCAAAACTGCTGAAATTATCGAAAAGTATGCCGAAAAGGGCAAAGAAATCGGAGTTGTTGGAAAACTAAAGACCCGAACCTATACCACGGACGATGGCAACCAACGCTATGTTACCGAAGTGGTAGCCGATGAAATCCTATTAATGGGTAGTAAGTAAAAAGTAAAGAGGGCACTAATACCAGTTTTCAATTAGTTTGTGCCCTCTTCTTTTCATCATTAAATCTAAAAAAGACATTACAATGAAAGCACAAGTTAACGAAATAAAAGAAGGATTGCAACATTTTCACGGTTCTGAAATGTTATATCAAATCCCATTGATACGCACCCGATTTACAAACGGATTGAAATATTTAGCCAATGTAGCAGAATGTTTTTGGCTCATTACTGATGTTTCAGTAATCGCCAAAAGTTTGCTGAACCGAAGCCATTTTATCACAATAGATTTTAAAAGGCTATCGGAAGATGAACAAGATTTTACGGGCTATGAAGCTGAAATAATTTATAGCGATGGAAATGGAAATGTTTTTGAAACGCATCAATACAACTTTACTGATTTTCCTTTAGATGAATTGCGTTTATATTTTGTGGATAATACGCTGATGTTACCAAGTGAATACTAAAAACAAAGGCTATGATTTATCTAAATTATAACAACCTCGATGACGAAACCCAACAGCATCTACTTTCAGTTTCAAAAGAAGATATAGAGAACAAATTTGGGAACGACCTTAAAGCCTACGCCAATAAACATCATTTAGATTATAATACCATATTGGACGAAGAAGCGATAAAGAATTTATATACATATAAGTACATTTTTAACATCTAAATTGCAACGCAAAAATTTGGACCTTTGAATTTTCAGAGGTCTTTTTTTGTGCCTTATTTTTTCAAAATTTCAAGAGCCAATAATCCAAAACTCGACGTCCTAAATTTGCATTTTCATAAAAATCCTATTTTTTGGTATCAAAACCTACCATTTGAAAACAATCCGTATTTGAATATTATTTGCAAATAGAATATCTTTAAAAGGCTTTTAAGCAGTACCATTTTAAGTATCATTATCCCATTTTGATTTGACTTTCGCCGATAATGATACACACCAAAAATTAAACATATCGGAATTTTTTATTCCGAAAAAAAGCAACTGACTTTTTAGTCAGGTTATTTGAAAAATTTTGTCCCTGCGGGACGAATTTGAGAAGCAAGAGGGTAACACGCCAAGGCGATGTTAACGGTTGATTTTTAGTTGTAATTATTTGAAAAACAAATAATTACTGTTTAAAGGGTTTAAGAAAATAATAAAATTTTACAGTAAATCCTTTTGAAACCCTTATAAAACGGCAATTTTTTACAGTAAATGAGTTCAAATCATCAAAAGAAATACAGTTTTTCTGCCATTAGTATTAAACCTAATGTGGCAACTCGTTTTCGGAAATTTTCCAAAAGAATTTCACGTTCGCACACCGATACGCTGGAAACAATGATGAACTTTTTTGATTTGAACGAGCTATCCCCAAATGAATCTTTGGGTCCGAATATGCAGACCTTGGAGAATAGTCTCAAAAAACGAATCAATGCCCTTGTAGCCATTATTAGAGATATTGAAAAAAACCAGACCAAGCCCACCAATGCAATGTTGGAATTGCTTTTTCAAGAAAACCCAAATGAGAAAGAGTTACAAGAAGAACCATTTGAATTTGAACAACAAGAATTGATTACCGAAAACGAAGAACTAAATCATTACCGAAATCGTTACGAAGAAGTTCAGCAACAATTTCATTCCGTAAAATATGATTTGGAAAAAATCATCAATAAGACCACTTATGTAAAAAGCAGTTTTGGAGGTGGCTATTTAAAACTGGAACTGACCAAAGATGAATTTGAAAACATTAAACAAAAATTATAATGTATATCACAGTAACCAAACAGACATTAGATGGCAATTATGCACAGAGCGTTTCCGATTTTGTCGCTTATCTCGAAAAAGAAAACGATGACAAATCCATTGATGAAATGGAACATTTTTTCAATCAGTATGGCGAAGAAATATCAGGTAAGGAAGTCATTAAAGAAATTGACGGAAATACGGCTAAACTCAAAAAGACCGAACCAAAGTTTTATTCCATTACAGTCAATCCGAGTGCTTATGAATTGAAGCGATTGCAAAATCATTCCGAGGAACTGAAAAAGTACACCCGAGAATTGATGAAAGAGTACGCTAAATCTTTTAATCGGGAAATAAACGGACGAGCTGTTACTGTAGATGACATTATATACTATGCCAAAATTGAGCATCAGCGTACGTATAAGGGAACGGATAGGAAAATTCAGGAGAACCAACCTTATGCCACCAAGATACTTCAAATTAAGAACGATATCCGGAAAATTAAAAGTGGCGAATTAGAAGGCAACATCAAAAAATTACAGCAAACGATGTCCCGATTGGAAAAAGAAGCACCACATCAACAAGATGGAAAACGCATTGTTAGAGGGATGCCTAAAGAAGGCTCTCAAAGCCATATCCATATTATTGTAAGCAGAAAGGATATGTCCAATAAATACAGTTTGTCCCCTGGTAGCAAGTACAAAGCTTCGGAAACCGTTTTTAATGGCAAACCTGTAAAACGTGGTTTTGATAGGGACAAATTCTTTAAGGCTTCTGAAAAAACGTTTGACACTCTATTTCAATACAAACGAAACTATGTTGAAACTTATAAGGCACGTAAAACATTCCTGAAAAATCCAAAGTTGTATTTCTCAATTCTTTCGGGATTGCCAACCAATGAAAAGGCAACTGCCTATAAAATACTTGCCAAATCTGGTGTACCCATAATGAATATTCCAACAAACAAAGTACAGTTGGCATTAAAGATAATCAACAAGTTTAAAAAAGGGATTGACCGAGCAATACAGTCGGGTTCTATTGGGATATGAGTATGTCAATACCACATATCATCCTTTTTATTGTTGTTCCGGTATTGTTTGTCAGTACAGTTTTATATGTGTTTCTTCATCAAGAAGAGCCCAAAAACGGAGATAAGAAATATCAGGTACGCTTTAAACTTCGTCGTGGAAAATTTCAAATCGAAAATATCAAGCGAGGTGCATCGATTATTGGCTCTGCGGGAAGCGGTAAAACAGAAAGTGTTATCTATAATTTTTTACAGCATTTTAGTACCCATCAATTTTGTGGTATCATACACGATTACAAGGATTTTGAACTTACCGAAATTGCCTACCCATTATTTAAAGAAAAGGATATTAAATTCTATACCATAGCTTTTGACCAAATCCATTATTGTGTAAACCCAATTACCCCAAGATATTTGCCCAATGAGGAAAGTGTGAATGAATTATCCAAGGTACTCATTGAAAATCTTTTGGAGTTCAACGAATCCAGTACAAACAGTACCACAAAATTCTTCAGTGATGCTGTTGAAGGTTTGATGGGTGGAATGATTTGGAAACTAAAAACGTCCTATCCTCAATATTGCACCCTGCCCCATTTGATTGCTATTTTTCAATCGATGACTACCAAACAGTTGGTTACTTTTGTGAGCTCAAATATCACTTCCCGAAGTATGGCAAGTGCTTTTATCAACGGAATGGATTCTGACAAACAAACGGCAGGTGTGAAAAGCACATTGGCCAATGCCTTTAAAAAGATAGGTTCACAACAGTTGTTTATGGCTTTGTCAAAAGATGAAGTACCATTGAATATCAACAGCAAGGACAATCCTGCTGTTATCTGCATCGTGAACCATCCCAAATATGAATCAGCTTACTCGCCTATCATCGCTGCAATTATGCACACAGTCATCAAGCAAATGAGCGTGAGAGGTCAACAGTCGTCATTTTTAATGATGGAAGAAGCCCCAACCATAAAGCTGCTTAATATGCACCGCATTCCCGCAACTTTAAGAAGCTATGATATTGCCACAATTTACGTGATGCAGGATAAAATTCAGAATGATATGCTATATGGAGACAAAGCGAGTAAGGCTATTTTGAGCAATCTTTCCTATCAGTTTTTCGGCAAAGTTAATGACCCAGATACTGCAAAATATTATGAGCGTTTCTTTGAGATTGTTCGTAAGGAAACCACAAGTATAAATCGTGGACACAATCTAAATTTTGATACGAGAATTACCACAGGCGAAAAAGAAGTTTCTAAACGTAGAGCAGATGTTTTTTTCCGTTTGAAACAAGGCGAGTTTATAACTTTTGCTGATGGCAAAGATAAAAGAGTTCAATTTAAACTACAAACGATTAAAAGAGAAATACCAAATCCTCATCAACATTTTACAACCGATGAATTAAAGCTCAATTTTGAACGGATTTATAGAGAGGCAAAATCTATATTTAAGGTCAACTAAAATTAGTAAATAAAGAACAACCATAGTTTTTGCACAGCCTGTGCATCGATTAATTTGTATCTTTGTCAAACTTTATGAAAATATTCTTTTCCATATCAATGTCAATTTTATTCTTTTTTCAGGGAATTAGCATTGATATGGACTTTTGTGGACCAATTAAAGAAATTTCAAGCATTATTACCCATTATCAAGACCATAAAGTTTATGGAGACTCTTTCCTTGAATATGTAGTTGAAGATTACATTGACAATGATGCAAAAAATGAAGGGCATCATAATAACCCAGATAAGGAGAATACACCAGTCCATTCCCATCATCAATGTTGTCACCCTTTAGTATTAATTATTGCGAACAACAATTCGGTTTTAACCAATCGACTAAAGTTTGAAGAGAAAAAACAGTTTAACTTACATAAAGTAAACTTCACTTCCAGATATCTGGAATCGCTTTTCCAACCCCCTAAAGTATAATTCAGTTTTTTTTAGGATAGCTATATCCTACCGTGATGCTTTTCAAAGTAAGTATCGCATCATAAACGCATTGCATTTCTTTGCATTGCGATGTTTAAACTGAATTAATACTTTTTCTATGATTAACAAAATCATTTCATTTTCCATTAATAACAAGTTTATTATTGGGCTCTTTATAGTGGCACTTGTAGGTACGGGCATTTGGTCTATGGCCACTATAAATCTGGGTTCTGTACCCGATATTACCAACAACCAAGTACAGGTTATTACAGTTGCCCCAAATTTAGGTACTGAAGACATTGAACAATTTGTTACTTATCCCGTAGAATTGGCAATGGCAAATCTGCCAGACGTTATCGAACTGCGTTCGGTGTCCCGTTTTGGTCTTTCGGTGGTTACCATTGTCTTTAAGGATGAGGCTGGAACCTATCTGCCAAGGCAATTGGTACAGGAAAAATTGACCGAAGTTGCTGGAGAAATCCCTGAAGGTTTCGGCACACCTTTTATGGCACCCATAACAACAGGTCTGGGGGAAATATTCCAATATTCCCTAAAAGTAAAAGAAGGCTATGAAGACAGATATGATGCAATGGAGCTTCGTACCATCCAAGATTGGATTGTAAAACGTCAAATGGCACTAGTCCCCGGAGTCGTTGAGGTCAATGCCTTTGGAGGCTATGTAAAACAATACGAAGTTGCCATAAATCCTGATAAACTAAAAAGTTTTGGCATTACAATGAATCAGGTTTTTGAGGCCCTTAAAGTGAACAATGCCAATACTGGTGGAGCTTATATCGAAAAAAACCACCAAGCCAATTTTATCCGTGGCGAAGGGCTGGCACGAAGTATTGCCGATTTGGAAAACACGGTTGTAACCACACAAAATGGAAGCCCTGTCTTGGTAAGGGACGTTGCCGAAAAAGTGGGCTACGGAAACCAAGTGCGTTATGGTGCATTTACCCAAGACGGTCACGAATCCGTAGGTGGACAAATTTTAATGCTGAAAGGCGAAAGCCCAGGCGACGTGATTGAAAATGTGGAAAAGCGTATTGTAGAAATTCAAAAATCCCTGCCGGAGGGTGTTTATATTGATGCTTTTTTAAGCCGAAGTGAACTTATTGAGGCAACCACAAGTACCGTTAAAAACAATCTAATAGAAGGAGCCCTAATCGTCATATTTGTTTTGGTCTTACTTTTGGGAAGCTTCCGTGGTGGCTTGATAGCAGCTTCGATAATCCCTTTATGTCTATTATTTGCATTTATTTTGATGAAACAATTTGGCATTTGGGCAAATTTAATGTCCTTGGGTGCGATCGATTTTGGAATTATTGTAGATGGAGCGGTGATTATCGTGGAAGGAGCGGTTTTCCACATTCATCAACGGATGAAAAAATCCACAACCGCCATCAACCAAGCTGAAATGGATGAAATCGCCTATGATTCTTCAAGTAAAATGATGAATTCTGCCTTCTTCGGTCAACTAATTGTTCTTATAGTTTTTACACCGATTCTTTTTTTGACCGGTGTGGAAGGGAAAATGTTCCGGCCAATGGCATTTACATTTGGTTTTGCCGTTTTAGGAGCGATTATCCTTTGTCTTACCTACGTGCCAATGATGTCATCATTATTTTTAAAACCTGCTAAAAATCAAAATAGTTGGTTCGCCAAGTTTGAAAACAAGATTGATAGGTTCAGTGATAAAATTATGGATGTTCTGAATCGTATCTATCTGCCTATATTAAATTTTGCACTTCGCTTTCGGGCAGGTGTGGTTATAGGCGCGGTTTCCTTGCTTTTGATTTCAGGATTTATTTTCAGCAATATGGGAGCAGAATTTGTCCCTAAATTTGATGAAGGCGATATTGCATTTCAAGCATTGATAAAACCGGGGAGCAGTCTTACAGAATCTATTGAGGCTTCAGAGAAACTTCAGAAGTTAATCAATGAGTTTCCGGAAGTAAAAACAGTAGTTTCTAGGATTGGTGTGGCCGAAATACCGACAGACCCGATGCCTATGGATATTGCCGATAGTTATATTATTCTTGAAAAAGATAAGAGTAAATGGACTTCCGCAGATAGTAAAGAAGAACTGATAGAAAAAATACAGGAAAAAATTTCAGTAGTTCCCGGCGTAAATTTCGTGTTTACCCAACCTGTAGAACTTCGTTTTAATGAATTGCTTACAGGGGTTCGTGAGGACGTGGCAATCAAACTGTACGGAGAAGATTTAGGCGTTTTGGCAGACAAGGTACAGGAAATCGCAGCGGTCATCAGAACCGTTCCCGGAGCGGCTGACCTCAATGTAGAAGCTACAAGCGGTTTGCCACAAATGACAGTGGTGTATAACCGGGCAAAAATGGCACAATACGGTGTAACCGTTGACAAGCTGAATGATTATGTAAGTGCTTCATTTTCTGGAGAACAGGCAGGAGTCATTTTTGAAGGGGAAAAACGATTCGATGTGGTCATTCGTTTGGCAGAGGAATATCGACAAGACATCAATAGCTTAAAAAACCTTTTCATAGACCTGCCAAACGGTGCTCAAGTGCCTCTAAAGGAAGTTGCGGATATCAGTTATAAAGCTGGGCCAATGCAAATTTCAAGAGACAACACTATGCGTCGTATATCTGTGGGTGTAAATGTTCGTGGACGCGATGTAAAATCGATGGTCGAGGAAATTCAGCAAAAACTGGAAACGGAAGTGAAACTGCCACCAGGTTATTACGTCACTTATGGAGGATCATTTGAAAACCTGCAACGTGCATCAGACCGATTGATGATAGTAGTGCCCATCGTTCTACTAACAATATTTATCCTGCTTTATTTCGCTTTAAATTCAGTTACACAGGCCTTGATGATCTATATGGCAGTGCCTTTGGCGACCATTGGTGGTGTTTTCGTTTTGTTGATTCGTGGAATGCCTTTCAGTATTTCTGCCGGAGTCGGGTTTATCGTGCTCTTCGGAGTTGCCGTATTAAACGGACTCATACTCATAAACAAATTCAATGAATTAAAAGACAGTGGAATGACAGATTTAAAAAAACGTATATACGAAGCAACGCACGAACGTTTACGTCCAATTTTATTGACTGCCATTACCACAATTATGGGCTTTATCCCAATGGCGATTTCTACCTCTGGTGGTGCAGAAGTACAGCGACCTTTGGCGACAGTAGTCATTGGAGGAATGCTTACGGCAACATTTCTGACCTTGGTGGTTATTCCTATTCTTTATTATTGGCTGGAATCCCGAAAAGAAAAGAAGGACAATGGTGGAGATGTAAGTTATATTAAAAAATCAACCAATATTGTAACCGTATTATTGATGGTTGGTGGTTTGATGGCTTCGGGAACTGCTATTGCCCAAGACACCAATCAAGATGGTACAATCCCAAAGACCTTGACCATTGATGAGGCTATTGCTATGGCAAAACAGAATTATCCATCGCTTAAGGAAAGTCAGGCATTTATTGAACGGGAAAAGGCACTAAAGGGAACGAGTTTTGACCTTGGTAGCACACAAGTTTTCACGGGCAAAGAAGAATATGGCAATAATCTTCCTGGAGTGCAGACAACCGTTGGTGTGCAACAGGGCAATATCGATTTGCTTTCAGGATTTTCAAAATCGAAGTTTTATAAAGAGCGCATTGCCTTGGGAGAAAAGTTTTATGTGGCCAGTGAACAACAGTTGGTGCGCAATGTGATGCAAGCCTATGACCAAATTAATTATTACAAGGCACAGTTGCGTTTTGCAGACCAATTGGACAGTATTTATACCAATTTTAAGACCGCTGCCCAACTTCGGTATGATACGGGAGAAACAGGTAAGTTGGAATTTATTTCAGCCTCTTCAGAATTTCAACAGATTCAAGTATTAAGGCAACAAGCCTTTGATGATATTGAAATAGCCAAACGTGCCTTAAAACAATATTTGGGAACGGATGAATCCATTGAAACGATTAGTGAACCATACAAAACATTGGATTTTATGGCAATGTTAGATTCCACTTCGGTGGCCAATAACCCAATGTTGCAATATGCGTTGCAAAATGCCGAAGTAAGCAAGGCAAATGTGGGTGTTGAGAAATCACAATTCCTGCCGAAATTCAGCTTATCGTATGGCAGGCAGGTTGTAGATGATGTTTCAGGCTTCAACACCTATCAGGCGGGTATTAGCATTCCGCTATGGTTTTTTCCGCAGAAGTCAAGGGTAAAAGCAGCAAAGGCAGACGCAATGGTAGCAGAGAATCAATATTTGGAGCAAAAGGCGGTTACAGAAAGTCGCGTGTCGCAATTGACCAAATCCCTTGAAAAAACAAAGAAGATTTTGCAATATTACGAAGAAGGCGCACTATTGTTGGCAGAACAGCAAATTACCACAGCGCAATTGGCATCCAAGGAAGGCGAAATAGATTATGTCAATTATATCACCATTCTTAATAGTGCCATCCGTATTAAACAAAACCATTTACAATACATCAATCAGTATAACCAGCAGACCATTGATATGCAATATCAATTGGGCAATTTATAACCTTAAAAAAAGAGAAATGAAGAATATACTATTAGTTAGTACCGTATTATTTACACTTATGTTTATGAGTTGTAATGATGCCCAAAAATCTGAACTTGGACATAATGAAGCCGAAGGTGTATCAAAGACCAATGAAGTTGGAGAAGATGCACACGGCGAGGAAGGCCACAGTGAAGGAGAAGAAGAAGGTCACAGCGAGGAAGAAGGCGTTGTGGAACTCACAAAGCAACAGGCCGAAACCATAGGTTTGGAAATGAAACTTTTGGAGGAACGCAATTTAGGGAACAACATTAAGGTAACAGGTACGCTGGAACTTTTCCCACAGGATAAGGCGAACATAAGTCCGTTTGTTGGTGGAAATGTGAGTTCCATAAAAGTAATACCCGGAGATAACGTAAGCAAAGGACAGGTGTTGGCATATATAGAACACCCAGATATCATTGCAATGCAACAAGATTATCAGGAAAAAAATGATGAATTGGTCTTTTTGAAACAGGATTTTGAGCGCAAGCAGACTCTTTATGATAAAGGTGTTTCTTCTGGCAAGGAATTTCAAATGGCACAGTCAAAATTTCGTTCTACAACATCCAGCGTCAATGGTTTGCGGTCCCAATTGAGACTGTTGAGCATTAACCCGGACAAAGTGGCGGAAGGACAGATATATTCCGCTGTTCCCATTACCTCGCCTATAAGTGGGTATGTGGATGAAGTAATGATTAGCCTTGGCGATTACGTGGCACAACAATCCAAAATGTTCTCGATAAGCGACAACTCAAAAATTTATGTCAACTTCAAAGTATATGAGAAGGACATAAAGCAAATCCAGAAAGGACAACAGATATATTTTTCCACGGCCTCGCACCCAGATGAACTGCTTAAAGCAACCGTTCGGTCTGTTGGTAAAACCTTCAATACAGACCCAAAAGCTTTGGAAGTTCTGGCAGATATAGAAAACAAGGATAAAAATCTTTTGCCAGGTATGTATGTAGAAGGGCGCATAGTGCAGGGCGAGAAAAAGGGTTTTGCCGTTCCGGAAGCCGCCATTATAAAGGAAGGCGAGCAATCCTTTATTTTTATCTTGGATGAAGATGAGGAAATGGAAGTAGGCAAAATGAAATTCAAAATGATACCCGTAACGGTTGGTATTACTGATTTAGGCTTTGTTGAAGTCAATCTGCCTGCCGAAGTTTCAACCGATGCCAAAGTGGTCATAAACGGAGCTTATAACCTGTCTTCTGAAATGGTTAAAGGCGAACTGGAACACGGACATTAATTCAATAACAATCAAAGATTTTGATTCCGAGTTTGTTTATCGTCTTAATTAGTTAGTTAAAAATTAGAAAACAAGCTCGGTTCAAAATCGATTAAAACATAAAAATATTTTTAAGATGAAAGAAATAAAAGCATTTGTAAAACCGAACCGAATCCAAAGAGTCATTGAAGCACTATCAGATAATGGATTTGAAAGTATGACCCTTTCACAAGCAGAAGGTACTGGCGCATTCAAGGCAAAAGGTGCAAGACCTTCGTTGGATTTTCGTATTACCGATAGTCCTGTGGTTAAGCTGGAATTGGTCTGTCAAAATGAGGAAGCCCAAGCTGCCATTGAAATAATTTTAAAAAATGGCAAAACGGAAGAACCTGGAGACGGCATTATCTATATAGCAAATATTGAAGATGCCTTTCAGATTAAAACTGGGGATTCCTTAAAACGGTACGACCTATAAAACACTTCAGTACAAATGGAAAAAATAGTTCAACTTCTGGAAAACAAAGGGATACGACCTACGGCTATGCGCCTTATGACCTATAAGCGGTTGGCAGAGTTGAATGTGGCCATCAGCCTTGGCGACTTGGAAAAAGATTTTAAGGTCAGTGAAAGAAGTACCCTATTTAGGACTATGAAAGCGTTTGAAGAAAAAGGGATTGTGCATCAAATCGAGGATGGGACAGGGGTTATAAAATACGCCCTTTGCGAAGAAAATTGTGAATGCGAGGTCGGCAACGACCTTCATTTGCACTTTCATTGCAACAATTGTAATGAGACGGTCTGTTTAACAGAACATAAAATCCCTCACATCAACTTACCTGATGGTTATATTACCGAGGATATCAACTTGGTGGTAAAGGGTATCTGCGAAAAATGCAGTGGCAATTTGGTTTAAACGTTTGGTTTTTAAATTCAATTATCATTTATAAATAATGAGCAATGATAACAATCTATAAAAAAGAGGCTACTGTATATATGGTAGCAGAGAATAAGCTGGATGCCAAGGATTATGAAAACTTGATACCAGTCTTAACAGAACATATAACTGCCCATCCACAAGTGTATTGGTACATCGAGATGGAAAATTTTGAAGGCTGGACAGCAGAGGCACATTGGAAGGGAATTGAATTAAACCTTCCGAATGAAAAGCATTTAAAGCGTGTTGCTTTGGTGGGTAGCGTTAAATGGCAAGAACAATTTACCGAGGTATTGCTTCCTTTTTCAGAAGCTCATATAAAATTTTATAAGACCGAAGAAAAAGAATTGGCCAAAGAATGGATAGAAATAGAATAACATAAAAAATGGATATACTATTGATTTAAAAACAGAAACACTATGATGGACGATTGGTATTTTGGAGGAATGCACTGGATATGGTGGGGACTTTGGATAATCCTCATCTTTTGGATATTCCTAATTCCTTACCCCACCCCGGGACAGAAACGGAAAAAGGATAGTGCGATGGAAATCCTGAGGGAACGTTTTGCACGGGGCGAAATAAGCAAGGAAGAGTTTGAACAGCGAAAGAAACTGTTACGGGAAAACAAGAAAAAATAAACTGCAATGAAACCGCCTAATGGCATACATAATCAAAAAAGAGGAGGGCTGAACAGGCAAGGACTTCTTATTGCTATTGTTTTAGGGTTTGCGGTGGGCATAATCATTATACAGCCATTGGGCATTTCCCTATTCCAGTATGACCAGAGCGGTGATACGGGCAATTGGTGGTATTTGTTCAAAAATGCAGTTGGGCAAGCTCTTGGATTTGGAGATGTGGACCAAATCCTAAAAAATATCCTGTTTGGTATTATGGGAAGCAGTCTCGCCCTGATGTTCTATACAAGAAAAACAATATTTCAACTAAATAGGGAGAAAGTCGGAATAACCTTGATAAGGGAATTATTGGACAAAGGTGAAAACCACGAGGTAGAATTCAAAAGCACCTTGCGGTGGGACCTTCGACAAGGTAAGGTAAACAAAGCCTTGGAAATGGTAGTGGCAAAGACCATTGCGGGATTTATGAATACCGAAGGCGGCCATTTGATTATAGGAGTTGACGATGAAGGCCGTATCCTGGGGCTCGAACAAGATTACGGTACTTTAAAGAAACCGGGCAAGGACGGATTTGAACAGTATATAATGCAGTTGGTGTCCTTCAATTTAGGCACGCATTTTTGCCCTTTGGCAAAGGTGACCTTTTACCAATTTGAAGAAAAGGATATCTGTTATGTAAGGGTCTACAAATCGCAAAAACCAGTGTATTTGAACCTGGGCGACCGTTCTCATTTCTTTATCAGAACTGGGAACGGTACCCGTGAGTTGGATATGCCCGAAGCATTAGATTATATGGAAACACACTTAAATTAAACAATATGGGATTTTTAAAACATTTATTAAGAGGAAGTTATGGTCATCATTCCAACAAGCATCAACGTAAAAATAATGACCCAAGATTTGATGAACCCAAGGTTGTTGTGAGATGTATAAAATGCGGCAAAAACAATCCTGAAAATGCTTCTTTTTGTCAACATTGTGGCGAGCCTTTAGGTAAAGTAAAATGCAAAAGTTGTGAAGAACCAATACCTATGGATGCAAAATTTTGTTCTAAATGTGGCACTGAAGTATAGTTAAAAACCTTATAAAAAAGAACTCTAACTTTTACCAATATTTCATATATAGCTTTAGGTTAAAGATTTATAGCAAGAAAGTTTATGACATAATTGGAATACAAAATGTAAATAACCGAACTATATGAAATTAATGAATGACAGATTGTACCACAAAATATTCAACGGTGCCATTATTATGATTTTAATTATAACTGTTTCTTTGGGAATCGGGATGCTTGGGTATTATTATTTTTTGAAATTAAGTTGGATTGATAGCTTTTTAAACGCTTCAATGATTCTTACAGGAATGGGTCCCTTAGATGAAGCACAAACCGATGCTGGCAAATTGTTTTCTGGAATTTATGCCTTGTATTCTGGGATAATTTTCCTTTCGGCCATAGCAATCTTTATCTATCCCATTATTCAAAAAATTGGGAAAAAATTTGAACACCACCACTAATAACAATTATAATTTCTCAATATGCTCTTAAATAAAAGAATATCCATTGTCAATTTTATTAAAACCATAAAGTTTGATATTGTATTTATTGTATCTTATGCTGTAGCTGTGGGTATTTTGGACCAATATGGTTTTTTGTCAAAAATCTCTATTCCAATTGGTGTTACTGCTGTTTTTGGCACTGCGGTAGCTTTGCTTTTGGGTTTTCGAACCAATCAAGCTTATGAGCGCTGGTGGGAAGCCCGTATTATATGGGGCGCAATTGTGAATGATTCCCGAACACTGGTCAGACAATGTGTTTCATTTTTCAAAAGGAGCAACGGGCAGTACGATATTTTGGTCAATGAAATGACCAACCGTCAAATAATCTGGTGCTATGCATTGGGTGAATCATTGAGAAAACTACCCTTTTCCCCCAAAGTTAAGGAATACCAAAAATCTTATAAGTTGGAGTCTTTTAATATTCCAAATACTTTATTGTCAGAACATTCTGAAACTTTGCTAAAAGCAAAAGAAAACGGTATGGTCAATGATTTTCAGCAGGTACAAATAGACAGTACCATAGCCAGATTATGTGATTCTATGGGCAAGTGCGAACGTATAAAAAACACGGTCTTCCCCAAAGCACATAGTTTATTAATCCATTTAATCATTTATGTATTTGCCACAATGTTACCATTTGGTCTGTCAGACCAATACCTGGCGGTGGAAATAAGTCTAACTATTGGAATACCGATTATTTTCGTTGCCATTGAAAAAACATCCATTTTGATGCAGGACCCTTTTGAAAATCGACCTATGGACACCCCTGTAACCGATTTGGCTACAACTATTGAAATAAATCTTAAACAAATGATAGGGGATGAGGATATTCCGATCAAAGAAAAAGCGAGCGAATATTATATACTGTAAAGGGTCAACTTTAAAATTTTATAAAATGAAAAAACTAAAAATGAAAATTCCCGTAATCCTTCCACAGGTACCGGACGAAAAAGATGCCTGCATCAACAGGATCATCGACAAATTAAGTGGACGTGAAGGCATTGACAGTGTACACATATCCGATGAAAAACCGGACGGTATACCGCAACTCTGTTTCCATTATGACCCTGATGTCATTTCCCTTGATAGAGTAAAGTCCTTGGCAGAAACCACGGGAGCCCAAATCACGGATAAATTTGGGCATAGGCTAATAGCCGTGGAAGGGATACGCCACACCCGTCACGCCCGAACCATCGAGAAAGCAGTCAAGGAGGTCGATGGAGTTCTCGAAGTTTCCGCATCCGCTTCTGGAATGGTACGTGTGGAATTTGATAAAGGCATTACAGGATTTGGGGCTATTAAAAAGAAAATAGAAAAACAAGGGCTTACCATTATTGAACCTTCCGTTGATACAGAAACGTATTTACAAAAAATGGAAGTTTCCAACGGTGAAGAAAAATCTGAAGATACTCAAGACAAGGAGGAAAATCAACACGTTGGCGAGAGCGAAGACCACGTTCATAAAGACGGCGAAGAACACAACCACAAGGAGGGTGAAAGTGAGGCACACGCCCACGGTGGTATTTTTGGCAAGAATACCGAACTTATTTTTGCCATCATTTGCGGTACGCTTCTGGGTATTGGTTTTGGCCTTTCCTACGTAGAATCAATACCGGATTGGGTTAGCTTATCTTTATACGTCGGTGCTTACTTTTTTGGAGGGTACTTTACGGCGAAAGAGGCTATACAGACCGTAGCCAAGGGCGGCTTTGAAATCGACTTCTTGATGTTGGTTGCCGCCATCGGTGCCGCAGCTCTGGGCGAATGGGCAGAAGGTGCCTTGTTGCTGTTCCTGTTTAGTTTGGGGCACGCCCTTGAACATTATGCAATGGAAAAGGCCCGAAAGTCCATTGCGGCACTGGCAGATTTAGCACCAAAAACGGCATTGCTGAAAAAAGATGGCAAGACAGAAGAAGTCGGGATTGAAAAATTAAGTATAGGCGATATCATTGTGGTCAAGCCCAATAGTAAAATATCCGCAGATGGCGTCGTGGTCAATGGAAAAAGCAGCGTCAACCAGGCACCTATTACTGGGGAAAGTGTACCCGTGGACAAAATTCCCGTGGAAGATACGAGCAGGGACTATTCGGCAGACGATGATATCAAGGACGAAAATCGGGTATTCGCTGGAACTATCAACGGTAATAACACGCTGGAAATAAAGGTAATCAAGGAAGCCAAAGACTCTACACTATCCCGACTGGTCAAACTGGTTAACGAGGCGCAGACCCAGAAGTCCCCTACCCAACTGTTGACCGATAAGTTTGAAAAATACTTTGTACCATCCGTACTGATACTGGTGGGTATCCTGCTCTTTGCCTTTCTGGTCATTGATGAACCGTTTAGTGCAAGTTTTTACCGTGCAATGGCGGTATTGGTAGCCGCCAGCCCCTGTGCACTGGCCATTTCAACACCAAGTGCTGTATTAAGCGGGGTTGCAAGAGCGGCTCGTGGCGGGGTACTTATCAAAGGTGGGCGACCGCTTGAGGATTTGGGGGTCATTACGGCTTTGGCTTTTGATAAAACGGGCACGCTTACAGAAGGCAAGCCCAAACTTACCGATGTAGTACCATTAGGGGATATTGAAGAAAATGAACTGTTAAAGATAGCTGTTGCTGTTGAAAATTTGAGCGACCACCCTTTGGCCAAAGCTGTCGTAAGGGATGGGAAAGAGCGTCTGAAAGGTACTGATATTAACGATGCGTCAGATTTAGAAGCGGTTCTCGGAAAAGGTATCAAAGCGTCCTTGGGCAAGGATAAAATCTATATTGGAAACCTTGACTTGTACGAAGACCTCGATGAAGCAAAACCATCCGAAGAAATATCGAATAAAGTAAAAGAACTTGAAAGCGACGGAAACACGACGATGCTTATAAGAAGGAACAAAGAATATATCGGTATCATCGCCCTGATGGACACCCCACGGGAAGCGGCCAAGGAAACACTGAAAAAATTAAAGGAAATCGGTATCAAGCGGATGATAATGCTAACCGGGGATAATCAAAAGGTTGCCGACGCCGTTGCTAAAGAAATTGGATTGACCGATGCTTGGGGAAGCCTGTTGCCGGAGGAAAAAGTGGATGCCATAAAAGAATTAAAGGAAAAGGAATCCAAGGTGGCAATGGTGGGAGATGGTGTAAACGATGCGCCTGCGATGGCAAACAGTACCGTAGGTATTGCAATGGGTGCAGCGGGCAGTGATGTGGCTTTAGAAACCGCGGATGTTGCCCTAATGGCCGATAAATTGGAAACCCTGCCCTTTGCCATTGGCTTAAGTAGGAAAGCAAAGGCCATAATCAAGCAGAACCTTTGGGTAAGCCTTGGGGTTGTGGCACTTCTGATACCAGCCACCATTTTGAGCTGGGCAAACATAGGAATAGCCGTGGCATTTCACGAGGGGTCTACCTTGGTAGTCGTGGCCAATGCGCTGCGCCTTTTGGCTTATAAAAAAGATTAGAAAAATTGGGACATAGAAGAACCTGGTTTTTTGAAAGAATATTAAATGACAAAGACGGAAAAAACATTATTGGCTAAAGGGATTCGACCTACTAAAATGAGGTCGAAGATATACAAGTTCCTAAAAAGGAAACAAAGTGCCGTGTCCTTTTCCGATTTGAAAAAGGCCTTTGTTCAAAAGAGCGAAACCAATAAAACAGCAAACAGAACGACCTTTTATCGCAATCTCAAGATTTTTGAGGATAAAGGGTTGATTCATCAGATTAATGATGGGGTCGGAGTGGCAAAATATGCGATTTCTGATGAAAACGCCAAAGGTAAATACGGTACAGATTTACATATGCACTTTCATTGTACCGATTGTAGGAAAACAATCTGTTTACCAAATAAAATATCGGAAGAGAGCTTGCCAGACGATTATGAAGTGAACGATGTGAACCTTGTATTGAAAGGAATTTGTGAAAAATGCAGAAAAAAATAACAGGTGGGAGTACTTGAACCTTGAACCCTTGCGCCCAATGGTCCAGTTCAGGTTTCTTCCACCCTCTTTAACTACAAAATATGACAGAACTAAAAAAATCATTATCAGAAGGCATCATAAGGGCGGAAGAATGGTTTTATGATTTAGAAGGATAATACTTAATTAAAAACTATATAAAATGTTACAGATAATCGAGTTAAAAGAAAAAAATATTGTTGCAACAAAAGCTTCGGGAAAATTGAGAAAAGAAGATATAGAAAAAATCCATCCACTTATCCACGCTATACTGGACAAGGGAATGAAAGTCCGTTGGTATTTTGAGATGGTCAACTTTACGGGTTGGGATTTACCTGGTTTATGGGAAGACCTGAAAATGGACACAGCCCACGCCACGGACTATGAAAAAATAGCAATGGTAGGAGATAAAAAATGGCAGAATTGGATAACCCAATTTATGAAACCTTTTACCAACGCCGATATTAAGTATTTCAATTTAGACCAAAAGGAAGAGGCCAAAAGTTGGATTGAAAGCCTGTAAAGTTTATAACTGTAAAAGACAAACGATGAATAAAAAAAACATTCTTATTACCATTTTAATTGGGTTTGCAGTAGGTGTTTTTATCCTTCAACCTTTTGGAATAACAATTTTCACGTTTAGCAGACAGAATTATGAAATTAATTGGTGGCAATATTTAATAAATAATTTCATTGAAATTTTGAATATCAATGGGAATCAAATTTTTGAGAACACTCTGTTTGGCTTATTAGGTGCAAGTGTTGCGCTGATTTATTATTTCGGTAAAAGAGAAAAGGATATAGATAACAAGTAGCGGTAAATCGTTATAGGAATGAGCGAAATTTTTTATTTAAATAAGTTAAGTGAAAACTTAATTAATAGCAGGCAGCTTTTATGATGCTTTTTAAAGCAAAATGATTAATAGCATTAAAAGCAAAAGTAGAAGCTGCTTTTTTAAATTATACAAGTAAAGATGGGCATTATGAATATTAAACATTGTTTTTTAATAATCTTGTTGGTTAGTTATTATAAGGTAAATGCCCAAAAAGTTTATACAACTGAAGAAGGTCATATTATGATGATGACTTTGGTTGACAATAAACCCGTCAAGGCAGAAAGCCATAAATTGGCACTATATCTTGATTATGATTCCAAAGTGGTCAATGGTGTACTCGACCTTAAGACTTTATCAACAGATAGTCCTAAAATCAATGCCCTTTTAGAACAGCGGGAAGACCCTTTAATACTACGATTTACTGGCACAATTCCATCACAAGATTTTTTATCAAAACGGCACGACCCTATCAACTTTAATTGGCTGATAGATGTTACTTATCAAGGGAAATCCTTTAAATCACAATTTAAAGCAACCATTACCCATATAGAACAAGGAGTAAGTATGTCCTGCCTGATAAGTGCAACCGGACAATTATTGGTTTCAAATACTGGTTTGGATTCCTTAATAAAGGGTATCGATGATACCATAGAGGTGCAGTTTGCCCAATTGGTGTTGAGATTGGAATGACTGTGAATTTAAATAAAATTATAATTTAAATAAATGAAAAAGAAAAAGCAAAATTCACAGCATATAAATGACAGCGAAAATTGTTGCATTGGCAATGATGGTAGCCATAACAGTAATGACAACGCAAGTACTTTTAAAATTTATTTGCCCGCTACATTCAGCTTTGTAATGCTGATAACTGGAATTATCGTTGATTATCTGGAGATTTTCCCGCATTTTTCCGATTGGATAAGGATTGTTTGGTATGTTATGGCCTATATTCCTGTTGGATTTCCAGTTATAATTGAAGGCTGGGAAAGTATTAAAAAAGGAGATTTCTTTACGGAATTTCTTTTGATGTCAATTGCCACAATAGGGGCATTCGCCATTGGCGAATATCCTGAAGGTGTTGCCGTGATGCTATTTTATGCCGTGGGCGAATTGTTCCAAAGTGCCGCGGTTAAAAAAGCCAAGGGAAGCATCAAGGCATTACTGGATGTACGACCTAATGAAGCCTTGGTCTATAGGAACAACAATTATGTTTCTGTAAATCCAGAAACCGTTGCCATTGGCGAAAAAGTACAAGTTCGTGTGGGCGAAAAAATCCCTTTGGATGGTATTTTACTTTCTGAAAAAGGCTCGTTCAATACAGCGGCTTTAACGGGCGAAAGTAAACCCGATACCATTGCAAAGGGAGAAAAAGTATTTGCGGGAAGCATAAATTTGGACGGTGTAATTGAAATAGAAACCACCAAAGAATTTAAGGACAGTTCTATTGCACGAATCCTCGAAATGGTTCAGAATGCCACGGCACGTAAATCGAAAACAGAATTGTTTATTAGAATATTTGCAAGAATTTATACGCCTATTGTAGTGTTCTTGGCGATTGGGTTAACATTTTTACCTTACTTTTTTGTGGATGAATACGTGTTTAGCGATTGGTTATACAGGGCATTGATATTCTTGGTCATTTCCTGCCCGTGTGCTTTGGTAATCTCTATTCCGTTGGGTTATTTTGGTGGATTGGGAGCAGCATCCAAAAATGGGATTCTCTTTAAGGGCGCATCCTTTTTGGACGAAATGACAAAAGTAACCACGGTTGTAATGGACAAAACCGGAACTGTGACCAAAGGTGTTTTCAAAATTAAAAATGTCGTCGTAAATAATGGGTCATTGAGCGAAGCCGAAATGATGAAATACCTGATGGCGATGGAAGAACAATCAACACATCCCATTGCCAAGGCCATAATGGAATACAAAGCTGATGGCGAAGATTTTCAGGCAACCAAAGTAACTGAAGTTGCAGGAAAAGGATTAAAGGGAACGGTCAATGGCAAAATTGTTTTAGTTGGGAATAAACCATTGATGACTTCAAATAATATTGAAGTTCCATCTGAAACCGACAACATTGTAGAATCCGTTGTGATGGTTTCTATTGAAAACAAATTCGCTGGCTATGTCATCATTGCAGACGAATTGAAAGCAGATGCCCACGAAGCCATCAAACAAATTCGAGAATCCGGTATTTCCAAAATCATAATGCTTTCCGGCGATAAGGATTCCATAACCCAACAAGTGGCAAAAGAAATGAGTATTGATACTGCAAAAGGCGGTTTGTTACCAGAAGATAAGCTCAACGAAGTTGAGCATTTGAAAAAACAATTTAATACTAAAGTAGCCTTTATAGGCGATGGCATCAACGATGCACCGGTTTTGGCAGCGAGCGATGTTGGCATTGCAATGGGTGGTTTGGGCAGCGATGTGGCGATAGAGACCGCAGATGTAATCATCCAAACAGACCAACCAAGTAAAATAGCTAGAGCCATAAAAATAGGACGTTCTACAAGACGCATCGTTTGGCAGAATATTGGGTTGGCCTTTGGTGTAAAAGCAGTGGTTTTGGTTTTGGGCGCAGGTGGTCTGGCAACGATGTGGGAAGCAGTTTTTGCCGATGTAGGCGTGGCCTTGTTAGCCATTCTGAATGCGGTTCGATTACAGAAGATGAATTGGAAATAGTATAAAAGAATGTCTCAAAATAGAAGAAATAGAAGAAACAAAAAAAATCGGAAATCATCGAATACCGACATCACAAAAATAGATAAGGTCAAAGGTATTCTTATGATAATCCTTATGGTAATAGCCGCATTTCTGCTTTATTTTTTTGTACTAAAAGGAAATATTCATAAGCATTAATGAATTAAGAGGATATAATATTCAAGCGTTTTGTGTGGCTACAAAAATTGAATTGGAAATGATTGATAAAGAGTAAAAATGATATTCTATGTCGGAAAATAGACGGAATAGACGAAATAAAAAAAGCAATAAAGTACCCTCTGTAAAAAATAGCATTACCAAAAAAGATAAAATAATTTGGATTAGTATTCTAATCGTTGTTATCGTGTTAATCTTCTTTGTACTGTTCTTGCAATTCCTAAAGTACTTTATATCTGTTTAATTGATTGGTTTTAACTTTCTCAATTTAACTGTTACTAACAATTTTAAACGCAACACTATTGTACAATACGAAATGATAATAATGATACCGAAAATAAATGGTTACAAATTACGACGATATATTAAAAAATTTAGACAATAAACTAGATATTCTTGAAATAGAAGAACAAGATATTTTACTCAAAGCTGAAAAAGGGATTAAAATTGCAAAACAGACCCTTAAATCAATTAGAAGTATCGTAGTTGATTATGAATTTGAAACCAAATTAGAGGAAATTCATTTCTTTAAATGTACTAAACCAAAAATTTATAGCAAACTTATTTATTACGTAAAATTATTTAACATTGAAAGTAAAAGACCCAGGGGAAGCAATAAATCGCAAGTAAAGTATTTGAACAATTATATCGAAAAACTTCAAACTTACTTTAACGACAATCTTGACTTTTACCATTATTACCGCAGGGAAGCTGCCGTGTTTGATGAGCAGTATTTTTTAAGAGGTAAAGCAGATATTAGGTTATTCCCAGACTCATTTCACTTTTTTGTTGATGAAGAGTTTGCAACAAGTCACGATAGTACCGTAGCCACGATTTTAGCTTACGACCTGTTGATTGTGCACCTAAAACGAGAGATTGATAAATTGGAAAATAATGGAAATTATGCAAATTTAAGAATGATACAAAGAAAGCCAAAAATTACGTGGACGGCACACAAAATATACTTAATTGAACTAATTTACGCTTTGCACAGTACAGACGTCATAAATAATGGGACTGTTGACATTAAAGATATTGCCTATTTTGTTGAAAAAACGTTTAAAGTGGACTTGGGCGATTATTACAGGGCTTTTTTGGAAATACGGATGCGTAAAAATGGGAGAACCAAATTCTTGGATATACTAAAAAAGCAGTTGACCAAACGGATGGATGATACTGATAACGTAAAATAAGACACCCAAGATGCTTCAACTTGGGTGTTTCTTGTTTTATGGAAAATCTCATTTTATTTGGTGGTTTTTAGATAGGGTATTTTTTCTGAAGAAGTACCAAAACCCTCTATTGTATTACATTGAAAATGAGAGAAGAAAAACACCCAAGTAGGCCTAACTTGTGAATAAAATCCAGCAAACTACCCCAATTTTGTAGAACGAAAGTCAAATCAGGTCAGGGGCTATCATTTTAGATGAAAGCAAAACGGTAGTCCCTTTCTTTTAATCCGTTCTATTATGCCCACAAGTATTATTACCACAGACGACCTTCGAGAATTCAAAATGGAACTGCTCGATGATATCAAGGAACTACTCAATAGCCAATCTGGTCATATTACCAAAAGGTGGCTAAAATCCCCTGAAGTAAAAAAGCTTTTGGGAATCTCTTCTGGCACGTTACAGAATTTAAGAATTAATGGCACATTGCCCTACACCAAAGTAGGGGGTGTACTCTATTACGATTACGAAGAAATAATTAGCGTAATGGAAAATAATAAAGTTCATAACAAATTCTAAATCGTTTTGGAGCAGGTCAATTACATTAAGCACCTAAACGCTGTATTCTTACAATTCTCAAAGGATAGCCGTTTAAATCCCACGCACATAAGTTTGTACGTGGCATTGTTTCAATTATGGAACAACTATCACTTTCCGACAGAATTCTATATCAATCGAGAAGAAGCGATGCGGTTTTCCAAGATTGGTTCAAAAACTACCTACCATCGCTGCATCAAAGAACTACATCATTGGAAATACCTATTATACGAACCCTCACATAATCCATTTAAAGGCAGCAGAATCAAGATGTTCAATTTTGGGACAAGTGATGGACAAGCTCTGTACCCAAACCCTACCAATATCGGGACAAGCAATGGACAAGCGGTGGTATCTATAAACAAACATATACAAACAGGAAAAAACAAAGCAAATGATACTAAACTTGACAAGCCAAAAAATGAAAATGAAGTCATTGATTTTTTTGAAAAGGAAAATTGGCCAGAATTGGAAGCCAAAAAATTTTACAACCACTACCAAGGCATCGGTTGGAAAGTAGGTGGAAAAACAAAAATTGTCGATTGGCACGCCACAGCTCGAAACTGGATGATAAAGGCCGAAGAGCTAAAAGAAGAAAAAACAATGGTTGCAGTTAGCCAAAATACGGACAACCTAAAGACAAGTTCCAACAAAAATTATAATGAACCATTATGAATCCCCACAAACCACATATCATTACCGAGGGTAGCGTTCAATACACCTTGGGAGAACTGAAAGACAATCAAATGCTTTATGATTTTGATAAAATGCTAATTTATCTCAATGCCAAAGGAAAACTACTTTTTGGCAAGAAATTCAAAATTTTTGAAGAAGACCGTGATATTATATTCAAGCTCTGTAATTATTTTATCAGGGATGAAGCTAATTGCAAAAAATTAGACATCGACCGCGATAAAGGGATTTTGCTTTCTGGTCCTGTTGGTTGTGGAAAAACCAGTTTAATGAAACTGTTACGCCATATTGTGCCACATCAGAAATCGTATGAGGTTATACCCACACGAAACATTGCCTTTGCCTTTAATAATATTGGGTACACCATCATTGAAAATTACGGCGACAAAAAGTTTTATTGTTTTGATGATTTGGGTGTAGAACCCACCGGAAGGCATTTTGGAAAAGATTGTAATGTAATGGGCGAAATCTTACTTTCACGTTATGATTTATTTTTAAGTCATAAAACTAAAACACACGCAACTACAAACCTCAATGCTAAAGAACTGGAGGAACGTTATGGGAATAGGGTACGTTCAAGGATGCGACAACTGTTCAATTTAATTGCCTTTGATAAAAGCAGTCGTGATAAAAGGGATTAAATCTAATTTTGGTTTTCTTCCTCTAAAAGAAGTAGTTCGTGTATCATATCGCTTTCATCCAAATATTGAGCCAACCATTCTTGTTGGGAAAGCCAATTGATATACTCTTTATCAGATTCCCAAATAGCTTCAACATATTCCCCTCTATATTTACCGAAACTAAATTTCGTTCCAGAATCTTGTCCCTCAACTTCAGTATCGAACAATTTGTAATAGGTTTCTAATAAACCTTCTTCTCTACACCTGTAATACAGCCATTGTTTTTTATAGCCTTTGTATTGCCTTCTTTTTTCAAGATATTTTACCTTTTCAACATCAGATAAGGCCTTAAATGAATTTCGTTTGGTTTTTGGTTTAAACAACCATCCAAAAGTCATCCCCAAAGTATTTTGAAGTACGTTCAAAAAGAAAATTGCAATTGCTCTCATTTTATTTGCACTAGAGTTTATAACACTCTAATTAGGCCTAATTTACGAAAAAAGACCAAAATTTTGACTTCCAGAAGTAAAGATATATTCTTAATAAAATTTTAACAATTTGTAGGAAACCGTAAGAATTTAAAAAGACATTTCAGTATATTTATAGGCGATTACGCTTAAAATATTAATGTTTAAAAAGCTAATGGGTTTTCATTGGCTTTTTTTGAATAAAATAACGTCAAAAAATGTGGAATGATAACGAAACAAACTCTGATTTTATCGACTATCAGCATCTTGTAAATGCTGTAACAAGCATTGTAAACAATGTCAATCTATTGCCTTGTAGTATTGGTGTTTTTGGCGATTGGGGAAGCGGAAAGTCGAGTCTTATGAGAATGGTTGAAGAGACCTATTTAGGGTATCCGGTTGGCCAAGTACATCTGGTGTAAACTTAAGATAAATTCTAGCTTGCCTCCAAAAAAGAGATGGATAAGCAAGCCTATATGTTTGAGTTAATTCAGGAATGGGAAGTTAGTGGTTTAAGTAAAAAGGATTTTTGTCAAAAGCATGGGATCATTCGGAGTAATTTTTATTACTGGATCAAAAAATGGAAGAACAGCAAATCGGAAGCTCCGGAAGGATTTTTAGAGATCACTCCAGGTAAAACGGATTCCTTCCACGCTCAATATCGACTGAAATATCCTAATGGAGTACAGCTAGAAGTCTCCGGGATTGGTTTAAACCAATTAGCGGCTCTTGTAAACCTGTAATCCATGTTTAGTTTAAGTTCCTCCAATCGGTACTACCTCTTTAGCCAGCCTTGCGATATGAGAAAGGGTTTTCAGGGCCTATCGGGACTGGTCACCGCCAAGATGGGAAAGAATCCCATCAGTGGCGATGTTTTTATATTCATCAACCGCAGGGCTACCCATATCAAACTCCTGCACTGGGAATTCGGGGGCTTTGTGATTTATTATAAACGTCTTGAGAAAGGAACGTTCTCGCTTCCCAAAGTGCTCCAGTCAGGAAGTGTTAGTTGGAGTCAGCTGGTGCTGATGATCGAGGGGATCAAGGCAGAAAAGCTGCGTCACCTTAACCGGTACAATCCTCCTGAACCCCCTGATTTTACTGATAAAAACACAAAATAATTGTTGTAAAAAAGCAGGGAAATCTGTACTTTTATGCTATGGAAAAATCCCTGGAAACCCTTTCAAAACAACAGTTGTTGGCCCTTTTAGAAGAGCAATCAGCGCAGGCGACATTCCATAAAAAAGAGCTTCAAAAATCTCAGCAAGAATTAAAACAAAAGACTAAGGAATTAAAGCAAAAAGACAAGGAACTTGCCCGGGCTGATGAGCATCTTCGCAGCTATTTGAGTAAGTCCGGAGTTCTAGAGGAAAAAGTGGCCTACCTGGAGAGCCAGCTGGAGATGTTCCGAAGGATGCAGTTCGGTCAGAAACGCGAGCGTTTTGAAGATAAGGAACAGTTGGCTTTGCCTTTTGAGGTTACTGCCCAGGAGCTTGAAAAACGAGAAGAAGCCTTTACAGAAAAGATTACCTACCAGCGTAAGAAGAAAAATGCCACTCATAAAGGGCGTCAGCCGCTTCCGGATCATCTTCCGGTAGAGGAAGTGAAGATCTATCCTAAGGGAGATATCTCTCAGATGAAGTGTATCGGTCAGGAAGAGACCGATGAATTGGAATACGAGCCTGCACGATTTTTTATTCGCAGATATATCCGGTATAAATACGCTCACAAATCCGGAGAAGGGGTGATCATCGGAGAACTTCCTGAGCGGGTGATCGATAAGGGTATTCCAGGATCCGGACTGGTAACTTCTCTATTAGTTGATAAATACTGTGACCATATGCCGCTTCACCGTCAGCTCGAACGTTTTAAAAGAGAAAAGGTCCCCATCCCTCCCTCTACTATGAATGGCTGGTGTGCCAGAGGGATCGATCGGATTGTTCCGCTCTTTGAAGAACTCATAGCCGATGTAAAATCTCAAGGCTACTTGCAGGTTGATGAAACAACAATAAAGGTGCAGGATGAGGGGAAAAAAGGAAAAACTCATCTGGGATATTATTGGGTATATCACAGTCCCATCGATGGAAATGTAGTCTTTGACTACCAGCCTGGCCGTGGGCAAAAGGCACCCGAAGCCATGCTTAAAGATTTTAAAGGCTACCTTCAGACAGACGGCTATGCGGTCTATGATCATTATGCTAAAAAAGAAGAGGTCACCCATTTAGGATGCTGGGCCCATGCCCGTCGTTATTATGAAAAATCGCTGGATAATGACCCGGAAAGGGCAACCCGTGCCTTAAAGGAGATCCAAAAAATATACGCTATTGAAAGAAAAATCAAAGAGGCAAATCTTAGTCCAGAGCAAATTAAAGAGGTGCGCCTTAAAGAAGCATTACCAGTAATTAATGAACTGGGGAAATGGATGACTCAGCAGCTTAAGTTTACCTTGCCCAAAAGTCTGATAGGAAAAGCACTTGCCTATAGTGTATCTAGGTGGGATGCGCTGTGTGCTTACCTGTATGACGGAAATTTATTTATAGATAATAATCAAATTGAAGGAAAAATTCGTCCGGTTGCTGTGGGAAGAAAAAATTACTTATTTGCAGGATCTCATAAAGCTGCTCAGAGAGCTGCGGCAATCTATTCCTTCTTTGCTATTTGTAAAAAGCACCAGGTGAATCCCTATGAGTGGTTAAAATATACCTTGGAAAATATCATGACCATCAAATACAAGGATATTAAGAATCTCTACCCCCAGAATTACAAAAAATTACAGCTGGGTAAATAAGCAAAAACTACTTACAAAATTATACTCTATTTACCGCGGCGTATTTAGCCGACTGCATACTATTTAGGGGACAAAGATGTTTTAATTATCAACTTTAATGGATGGTTATTTGAAGGGTATGAAGATACCAAAACCGTTTTGATGGGCAGGATAGTTAACGAAATAATCAAAAAAAGAAAACCACAGGATAAAGCATTAAAAATTGCAGCAAAACTTCTAAAAAAAATAGACTTACTTAAAATTGGACAATCTGCTGTTAAGCATGGAGCTGGTTTTATGTTAATGGGGCCAGCAGGACTTGCCTTAACTACTACATCAGACATCTTAAGTAAGTTGTCCAATGCCGATTATGAAGAGTATATAAAAAAGCAAAATGAAAATACTGACCCTGACGAAATCCTTAAAAATGACATTCAAGAATTCCATCTAGCATTTGAAGAATTAATTAAGGAAACCAATTTAAAAAAAATAGTAGTGTTAATTGATGATTTGGATAGGTGTTCACCAGATACAGTCATTGGAACACTTGAAGCCATTAAATTATTCTTATTTGCGAAAAATACTGCTTTTGTAATTGGGGCGGATGAACGACTCATTAAACATGCAGTTAGAAGAAGGTTTCCAGAAATACCAGGAGACAATACTGAAGTGGGACGTGATTATCTGGAAAAACTAATTCAATACCCAATAAGAATTCCACCCCTTAGTGACCTAGAATTGACAACTTACATCAATCTATTATTCACTAATTTATATACGGACATCGGAGAATTTGAACATATCAGGATAAGTGTTTTAGAAGAGAAAAATAAAGACCAATTTGGTTTTACGTTTAGATTAGAAAATGCGAATGAATTTGTTACTGAAGTCAACGAAAATCTAAAAGAAGCGTTGCTTCTCTCTGCCCAACTTGTATCGGTTCTGGCAGTAGGTCTTAATGGTAACCCCAGACAGACAAAAAGATTTTTAAACACTCTTTTGTTAAGACACCAGATGGCCAATTCCAAAGGAGAAAATCTTGATAAACGTATTTTGGCAAAACTAATGCTCTTGGAATACTTCAAGTCAGAAACGTTCAAAAGTTTTTATCAACAACAAGCAAAGAACCAAGGAATTATTACCGAATTAAAATTGATGGAAGAGTTAGTACTAGAAAATAATGATGAAAAATTAGATGAACTGCCAGTAGAATTTCAAAGTTATTTACAAGATTCTTGGATTAGACAATGGCTATCTTCAGAACCCAATGTCAGCGAGGTAAATTTACAATCCTATTTTTATTATTCAAGAGACAAATTATCCGTTTCTGGGACTAATATCCAAAGAATGAGTTCTCAAGCTCAAGAATTATTTATAAAACTCTTAAATGATTCTGAAACTATCAGAAGCTTGGCCTTAAAAGAAGTAAGGTCTCTTAGCGATGGGGATTCATCAGCGATATTTGAATCTCTAGCAGAAAGAATGAAAAATGAAGGAGAACAGAATGGGGAATCACCAACCATAAAACGTTTAATAGATTTTTGTAACGTCAGAAATGAACTAATCTCTCAATTATTAAGTTTGATTGATAAATTACCGCACCAAGTTTTACCACTTAGTATTACCACTTGGCTTCAAGGAATTTCCGAAAATACTTCGCACGAACCTACAGTTAATAAAATGATAAAAGACTGGAGTAAGAGTTCAACAAATAAGCGTTTGGCAGGAATCGCCAAACGTAAATTAAAAAACTTGTAATAAATTATGGGAACTTCTGCATCAGGTACTGGACCAAAAGGAAAAACACCATTACTACCCAGTTGGGCAACTGACTCTGACAATGCCCCAGAAACAGACGAGAAAAACAATCAGCAATCGGATGACACTTTAAATGAAACAGTAGATTCAAAACCTGAAACAGTACCAACACAAAAATTATCAGGCACAAAAAGTATACTCACAAGAATTTCTAATGGAGGTAGCGGTTCTAGTTTTAAAACTTTTGCTAAATCATATATAAAGTCATCTGGTGGTAGTAGGGCAGCCACAAAATCTTCAATTGCTGGAATTAACGTTGGTAGAAATTATCTTGGTTTTTTGAGCGGAGTTTCAAAAGAAGGCTTTAATGAAACTTTACAAAAATATGACTTATCTGATTGTATAGGTAAATCTAGTGAGGAAGTTATTGCAAAAATTGCTGATAGAATTGCCCCAACGGGTAGTACTAATGACGAAGCAATCGCACGTGCAGCCATAATGATAACATTTGACCGACTCTATGAAAAAATCCTTGATAGTGGTAGAGATATAGAATCACTAGACAGTATTAACTCAGAAACATTGTCTGATACCGTAGTTGAATTTGTGAGTGCTTATATCTTCAAGAAATGGGTTTATGAAGCTGGAATTGCTCTTGAAAGAAATGATTTATCTGAAAGCGAAGCAATTAAATTGGAAAATGAAATGCGTTTTTTTATAAGAGATGAAGTAAAAAACGGATTTAAAAAAGCTGATATTTCTAAAATAGATTTAGCTCAAGGAGAAGGAAAAAAAATAATAGAGGACATATTTGAACTCGCATATTCAACACTAGAAAAATGAGTATTTGGCACATAATAATAAAAAATAATGAGAAGGATACTTTTGATGTAAAAGTGTCTGCTTCAGAAGAAAAGTATATTTTAAACACCGTTCAATTAGGAAATGACCCATCCGCTTTGGGAACTAATATTTTCAAAGAATTACGTTTGGCAAAAATAGAACCAAAAGATGAAGTTTTAGATTTATTGCATCTTTCCCTCGGAATTTACACTACTGACCAAGTGGTTTCCAGAAAAGCTCATGGCTTTCAAGAATGGAGTCGCCACTTCAAAATATATATGCCTGTTTCCTCTTTGGACAAATGGGAAAATGCAAAAGAAGATTTGCAGAAATTACTATCGTTTTTAAGTGGAGATAAATGGGAAATTTACTTTAGAAAAAACATAATTACAGAAGGAAAACAAATTAAACTCATTAAAAACCACAACCCTAATAAAATAGAAAAGGTCGCTTTATTTTCTGGTGGAATGGACTCATTTATTGGAGCCATTGACCTATTAGAAAACAAAAAGAAGGTAACCTTTGTTAGTCACTATAAAAGAGGAGCTGATAAAAGTGCTCAAACTATGCTGTATGAAAATTTAAGAAAAAAATATGGCGATGAGTCTTTCTCTAATTATCAATTTTATGTGCAGCCAAATCAACAGCATGCCAAAGCTTCAAAAGAAGAAAGTTCTAGAGCTAGGTCTTTTTTGTTTTTGTGCCTTGGTCTAATAGTGGCAAATACATTAGAAGAAACTATTGACTTCATTATTCCCGAAAATGGCTTAATCTCTTTAAATGTTCCTTTGACTGGAACTAGACTTAGTAGTCATAGCACAAGAACTACACATCCATACTACCTATCTACATTTAAAAAAGTGATTTCCGAATTAGGGATAAAGAATAAAATTAACAATCCATATCAATGGAAAACCAAAGGCGAAATGATGGTTGAATGCAAGAATCAAAAATTGCTAAAAAAACTTAATCATGAAACACTTTCTTGCTCTCATTCAGAAAATAGTAGGTATTCAGGCATGAGACCAGGAATTCAATGTGGATATTGTGTACCATGCATTATAAGACAATCAGCAGAAAAGAAAAGTGGTACTACCGGAACTGAATATGTACACAATATAACTCAAAATGTTCCTTCACAAAAACTGGTTTCTGGCAGTGACATAAGGGCATTCAAACTATCTCTAAAGCGTTTAGAAAACCGTCCAATAAGAAGCATAATGTTTGATATTTTGAGTTCTGGCCCTTTACCGTTTGAAAGTAAGCAAGAATTAGATAAATATATAGATGTTTATCAACGTGGAATGAATGAAGTAAGAGATTTTTTAGAATGAAATATCATGACACTCATTTTCATCTGGACTTGATGTCCAATCCGATTGATATTGTAAATCAAATAGAGAAATCTAAAGTTTACACAATCGCAGTAACGAATAGCCCCAAAGTTTATTTTTATACAGAAAATATTACAAAAAACACTAAGTATATAAGACCGGCTCTTGGATTGCATCCTGAATTAGTTGGAGAAAGACATCAGGAAATTGATAAGTTCATTTCACTTTTAAGTAAGACAAAATATATTGGAGAAATAGGACTAGACAATTACAACAAATCGCCTGTAGATTATAAAAGACAGGTTCAAGTTTTTGAGAAAATAATATCAGAATGCACAAATTTTAGCGATAAGGTTTTGACGGTTCATAGTCGAAAAGCCGAAAATGATTTACTGGATATTTTTGGCAAATCGTTCCCTGGGAAAGTTATTCTACATTGGTACTCAGGCTCTATCAAAAACCTTGAAATTGCGGTATCCCGTGGATATTACTTTTCGATAAACTACCAAATGACAAAATCTAAAAACGGACAGAAGATTATTGATAGTATCCCTATTAATCAAATTCTATTAGAAACGGACGGTCCTTTTACATCATTAGGCTCAAAAAAATTCACCCCATTAATGGTTGACAGTATCCTAGATAAAATTTGTCATTTAAAAAAGGATTATAATTCAGATAAACTAAAAAACGTGATTTTAAATAACTTTTACGACCTGATTCAGAATTGATGGTTTTTAGGGGTTATGCTATTTACGAGTACTAACAATCCACCTATTAATATCTTTTATTTCTTTTTTTAGTTCTGATAAGAGCTTTTTCAAACTCTTCACAATCTCAATAAGTATTTCCTTCATAATCCAGTATTAAAATAGTTACACAATCCCATTAAAATGGCCAATGCCATAGCTCTTATATTTTTGGGTTTTAAAAAATAATCCGCTTCATCAGTATTCGTAACAAAGCCCATTTCAACGAGTATCGAAGGGCGATATGTAGTATTCTCTCGTAGCACTTGAAAATTTGAAAATCGGACAGCTCGTTTTTTAAAACCTAATTTTTGGGTGCTTTCTTTCAAAATGGACAATCCCATTTCGATAGATTTTTTTATCAGCACTTCTATGTCATTGGTATTATGTACATAAACATCTATCCCTTTTGAAGAAGTATTAGAAGCATTGCAATGTAATGATACAAACACATCAGCCTTTAAGCTTTCAGCTAATTGGCTTCTGTCCGATAAGGAAATTAAAGTGTCCTTATATCTAGTTGAGTAAATGTCAAACTTGTTATTTATAAGGGTTTTATTTAGCCTTATAATCTCATTTGCAATATCAAGCACAACATCCTTTTCTTGAATACTATTTGTGCCAATTGCACCAGTATCTTTTCCACCATGCCCAGGATCGATGATAATCACTTTTTGTTGACCGAAAATCACACAGAAATGTAGCATCAAAATCACAAAACTGACGTTTTTAGGCTTTATCCTCTTCCAAAATTTTAGAGTTATTAACATAGCACTTCTCGATTTTCATAAAATTTGATACCAATTCGTATCAAATAAAAACAATTGATGTCAAAATTTATTTTATTCACAAATTACTGATTATCAGTTATTTGCGTTGTAATATACACTATTTTTCAAATATCAAAATTGACGTAAAATTTAAATCACCTTGATTATGAAAAAATCACATTATGTAACCATCTTATCATTACTTATTTCAAGTACGACTTTTGCACAAATTGGAGGTATCGAAGATTCCGTAAACGATGTTTCCGATACTATCCGAACCATTTTCCCTATTATTCTGGGCGTTATATTCTTAATTGGCTTTCTATTCAATGCAGGACACTTCTTTGGCGAAAATGCCGATTTAAAAAAAGGTATTACCCGTGTATTGGTCTTTGTATTGATTGCGGGAGCAGTCGTGGGCATCTTTACGTACCTCATTAGCATCGTAGTGTAATGAAACGATTCGAGGTCTATAAAAACATACGCAAGCGAGCCGTGATTATGGGTCTGCCCATATCATTGTTCGCTTTAATGATGACCGTTGTTATCGGTTCATTGCTGTTCATCATCTTTTCGTTCAGCTTTACTGTTATCATTTCAGTATTTCTATTGAACGGTGCACTGTATATCGTATTGACTCACATTACCAAAAACCCTGCATTGATGCACATCAAAAAGGTATTCCCACAAACAATTAGTAACAAAAAAGGAAGTCGTCTGTACTATGAAGAAAATTAACCTATCGGCATATCATCCTATTTTGGATATTCAAGACCATATCGTGTTCGCTAATAACGGCAATGTGGTATTGGGCTATCAAGTGGACAATCCTGAAATCTATTCCCTCGCGGAAAAAGATTTTGAGGATATTCACGGTTCGTGGTTTCAAGCGTTTAAATCATTGCCTATTGCCACGGTTATCCACAAACAGGACATCTATCAGAAAGCTGAATATTTGGCGGAAGAACTTCCGAACAAAAGCTTTTTGCAACGTGCCACACACGATTATTTTAAAGGTCGGGAATTCATTAAACATTCTTCTTACCTATTCTTTATACTTCCGCACAACAAAGCTTTGAACGCACCGAAGTTTACCAACCCATTCCGCAAGGTCGAAAAGGGTATTCATAAGCAAATGGACCATAACGTTCAGGAATTTATTGCTTCTGTTAACGATGCCGTTTCCTTTGTAAATAACAGCCGGAAAGTGTCATTGATACCTTTGGGTATCGATAAAGTCTTGTCATTGACCAATGCTTATTTTAATGGATTCAACGAAGGATTTGATACCGACATTCTATTGAAAAAAGCGAATATTGAAATTGGCGACCATCATTTTGATGTGCTGGCCATCAATAGCGAATTGTGTTATGGCGATGTGGTTCAGAGTAGCAAGACCAATGATAAATTTACTTCGGACGACTTTGTATTCCACCAAGGATTTATTGACGGATTAGGGTTGAATCTCAATGAAAATCATATTGTCAACCAAATCATTTATTTGGATGATAAGCACAAATGGCGAAAGCTGTTGGACAAGAAAATTGAAGAACTCAAAAAGAGTTCCAATTTTGGAACACAGAACAAAGTCATCTTAAAGAAGATTGAAGACATTGTTACCAAAATCAATGAGGACGATAGTTCAAGAATTATTAGGGGTCATCTAAATATTATATTCTGGGATAAAGATGAAGCACAATTAGAAAGAATTGCTTCCAAAATAAAAACCGAATTCAAAGAATTGGATATAGTGCCTTATTATCCAAAAGGCGAAGAACGCAAGCAATATTTCTTAAACTCATATTGCTGTTTTACTTCCAATTTTTCTAATGAGGATTTATACGTAACCGATTTAAAACACGCTCTTTGCCTGTACATTAACAATACCAACTATCAGTCAGATGCCACAGGTGTCATCTTTAATGACAGACAACATAACATTCCTGTACTTAAAGATGTCTGGGATGAAAAGAAGAAACGCATCAAGGCAAGGAACTTTGCCATTTTCGCACCTACTGGAGAGGGAAAATCTTTTTTGGCAAACAATATTCTACGCCAATATTTTGAACAAAATGTTCGATTGGTCATTATTGATTTAGGTGGTTCATATTCAAAATTTGCCAAGCTCTATCCAGACGACCATATCATCCTTCGCTATGAACAGGGAAAAAATTTGGGTATCAATCCATTCTATATCTCTGATGTCAATGATTTGACACCAGAGCGATTGGAAGATTTGGCAATCTTCCTTTTAGAGCTCTTGGCTTCGGGCAAAGCAACGACTAAAGCTGAAGAAGTGGCGGTCAAAAAAGTACTTCGGTACTACTATCTACAAAATGTGGGTGGTACACATTCTTTGGAAAATTTATACCAGTTCGTTGATACAAAAAAAGACACCTTTTTAGAAGAACTACATATTCAAGAGCAACATTTCAACATCTACGATTTTCTGCACATTCTCTCTGAATATGTGGATGATGGCTTGTACAGCTTCCTGTTCAATGTAAGTGAAGACCAGACCTATAAAATTGAGGATAAAAGACTGATTGTTTTTGAACTTGATGAAGTAAAGGACAATAAGGAAATCCTTTCCGTAATGTTGAAGCTGATTAAATCTGCCATTCAAAGAACCATTTGGAGAAATAAAGCCGAGAGGGGAATCATCCTATTCGACGAGTTTGCCAAACAGCTCAAATTTGGAAATGTACTCGAAAGTGTAGAATTCTATTATCAAGCCATTAGAAAACAAAATGGAGCGATTGGGATTATACTGCAATCCATTAACCAATTGCCCAACAATTCCACATCGGCGAGTATTCTTGAAAACACCCAAGTAATTTACAGCCTTCGTAATGAAAAAGGCTATGCCGAATTAAAAAACAGGCTCAACCTTACCAGTCACGATTTAAACCAGTTAAAATCCATTCGTAACAACCTTACAGGAACACGAAAATATACCGAAATGTTCATCAAAATCGGAAAGGAAAGCAACATTTTCCGATTGGAAGTACCGCCCGAAGTCTTTGCTGCTTACCTCACGGATGGCAAAGAAAACGAAGACATTATGAAACATTTTGAAGAACACCAAAATATGGAGAAAGCCATTAAAATATTTATTAATTCTTAAAAATAAAAATTATGAGACACACTATCAGAAATCTAATGTTATCCGCACTATTTGTAGTGCTAATTGGAAGTAAGGCTTCGGCCCAGGGGATGCCTGTGTATGACAACACAAACTTTATCTCTTTTGTAAAATCATTATTGGAATCAGGTAAACAAACCGCCAATTTAATGAAGACGCTAAAATTCCTTAAAACCCAAAAAGAGAATATCGATAAGGTAAACAATGTCATCAAACAACTTCAAGCAGTCAGGGAACTGGCAAGAAACAACCAACGATTGTTTGATGTTGTACAGGATGATTTGAGGGAAATCCTCAATTCCCCTTTTATTAAACCAAATGAAGTTACACGCATTTCAGATTCCTTTGATGCCATCCTTCAGAACTCTATGGCTGGTATGGAATATATCGACCAAATATTGTCCAGCGACAATCTGAAAATGACCGATGCCGAACGTGCCGAAGTCCTTAAAGAAAAAGAGCTGGAATCCAAGGAAATGGTAGCGGAAATTGAGGCAAAAACCAGACGCTATCGAGAGATTATTCAATTTCGAGAAATGCAGTACAAAATCAATAACCGAGAAACCGATTACTAATGTCAGGTATTTTTTTAGGCATAGGGTTAGAGTTTGTGGACACTATTTTTCAAACGATAAAAAATAGTGATTTCTCACAATACACTATTGTAGGAATGAAGACACTCGCCCTCTTGTTTTTTCTCATCAACATCCTAAAAAAGTACAATGAAGGTGTAGCCAATAATGAGGGTTATACGTGGGGATTGACCCCTGCGGAACTGGCCAAAAACTTTGCAATAGTGATTTTAGTCATTTTTTCCACACAGGTATTAAGTGTTTTCGACACCATTTTGGTGGCCATTGAAAACCAATATCGGGACACGGCACCCGCACTTCTTCCTTTACAGATGCAAGATATTGACATCGAACAGGATGTAAGTGCTTGGGATGCCACCAAAAAAGCAATGGCAATGCTTTATGAAGCATTAGTAACACCTTTATACGGCTTAAAAATACTATCCTTTATTGCCGGAATATTTCTCTGGCTATTGGATTTGTTTATTTACCCCTTATTCCTTGCAGAACGATTCTTTTTGCTGGGCATAATGCAAGCCTTTTTCCCTTTGGTCATCAGCTTGGCGGTTTTTGAAAAGTTCAGGTCGTTGGCATACAACTTTTTTAAGCTTTACGCTGGCGTATATATGTTAGTTCCTGCCTTCTTTCTGGTCAATGTTTTCGTGAATAATCTTTATACCGAAATCAATACAAATTTCTGGAGCGACTTATTTGGTACGGATTGGGGGAGTAATTTTTTCGCACCGCTTTTACAGTTAGGGTCTATCGGATTTATTGTATTGCTGAAATTCAAATTATATAAACGAGCGACCTCGTTCACTTTTAAACTCTTTACAGGCTGATAAAGCAATAATAATTTACAGATGAAAACACCATATAAGAATATTTACAACATCTTAAAGCTCAATCGCTTTATAGTATTGACCGTCGTTATTGGAGCTGTGCTCACGTGCGTCATTTCCGTTTTGATGGTCATAAAGCTGCATAAAGAAACAGTTAATAATGCTTTTGTAGTCAATTCGGACGGAAGTGTTATTCCCTTGAAACTGGTATCTCAACAAGAAAATTTAAAAGTAGAAGTCTTGGCACAATTGGAGTTGTTTCACACTTATTTCTATAACATTGATGCCAGCAATTACGAAAAGAACTTGGAGAAAGCCCTTTGGTTGGGTAATAGTTCTGTAGATGCTCTGTACCGACAGAAAAAAGCCGATGGAGTTTATAACCGTTTGTTGCAATACTCGTTGGTTCAAAAAGTATTGAATATCGAATCCAAAGTTGATATTCAAAACGAACCCTACAAGTTTGAAACGAAAACCATTTTTGAAATCAATAGAGGTACTATCACAGATACTTATGAGTTGACCACTATTGGAAATTTGATTCACGTAGATAGAAACTTTCCAAACAATACCCACGGACTGCTAATTACCAACTTTTTTGAAAGCACATTACGAAAATTAGAAAATTATGAAAGTAGAAAAAAATAAAATAGTCTTTGCCATCGTGTTGGTATGCATCCTGCTTTTTATAGGTGGCTATGCAATGCTTATATTGGGCGAGGACGAAGAACCGACCATTGAGAACAACCAGATTCCTGTACCGGAACTGGAAGACGACCAAAAGGAATACGATTCCAAATTGGATGCCCTAAACGACTTAAAGGAAGTTAGGGAAACCAACGCACCCAGCATTTATGATGAACGGCTGTTGGATTCCACAGGCGTATATGACCCTGATTTATTGGACAAGAAAAAAATGCAGATGGTAGATAGCATTTACCAACAAGGGCAGATTCGATATTCAGATAGAACGTTTGAAAATATTAATCCAAGATACTATCCACCAAAACCACCTGTTAAGAAGGAAAAAGACACAACGGATGCTATTGAAGAGCAAGAAACGAACGTGGAAGCCAAAGAACGTGCTTTGGAGCATCAACTCTTTTTTGCTTCGCATCCTATTGAAAATGAGGATTTGAATTCAAAAAATACCGATGATTTCATTTATGTACGAGTAGATGGCACACAAACAGTTAAAACCAATTATCGCTTACAAATGCGGTTGATAAAAGATGCTACCATTTATGGACAACGCTATTCCAAGAATACGCCTATTTATGGATTTGTCAATTTTAAACCCAATCGCACCATCATAGACATTGAGAATATCAATCATCAACCAGTAAAATTGAAAGCCTATGATTTTCAGGATGGTAGCGAAGGCATTTATGTTGAAAACAGTTTTAGAGCAGAAGTTACCAATGAAATTGTTGGCGATATGGTGGACGACATTAATATTACTGGTGTTCCGCAAGTAAGCGGTTTCAAGAAAATATTCCAACGTAACCATAAAAACGTAAAGGTTACGATAACCGATAATTACAAACTCATTTTAAGACTTCCTAAAACAAAATATCAAGGAAAGCCCATAATGGGCAATTAATAAACTCACTCTTATGAAAACATATATCACATTACTGTTATTGATTTGTTCAATGTCAATTTCAGCACAGCAACCCCTTGACACTATTTACGCCAACGACCAGAAAAACGTTGCCCTGTTTTTTCCAAACCCTATTCGACAAGGAATTACAGGAGCTTCCAATTTTGTATTCACCTATAATCGTGAGAAAGAGCAGTATTTCGGTTTGTTACAGGCGAAGCCTGGAACAGAAAGCAACCTATTGACCGTTACAAGTGATGGTCGCGTTTATTCTTATATTTTGAAATATTCTGAAAAACTTCCAGAACTGAATTATTTTATCAATGAAAATGAAAGCATTGGCAGTGAACTTCCGGAAAAGATTAAGCAGAAGCCAGAAGTTAAACCGTTGAACGAATATGCAAATAGAATAACACATTTTCAAAAATTCAGCGAGTATTTATTAAAATCCAACTTTGAGCGTATTGAAACCAAACGCAAAAAAGGAATTAAAGTCCAATTACAAAAAATAGCGTATGATGCTTCTGAAGTGTATTTGGTTATAGAGGTCAAGAACAGGTCTGGAATCGATTTTGAAATTGACTACATTAAAGTTTATAGAACCAACGGAAACAAAAAGCGTAAAGCCTCTTACCAAAGATTACAACAAGAAGTTATTTACAAACACAAAATGCCATATTCCATTACTGATGGAGAAAGTCAATGCTTTGTGTATGTAGTTTCAAAGTTTGTTTTAGGCGACAACGAAAAGTTAATGCTGGAGCTGAAGGAGCTAAAAGGGAGCAGAAAAATGATTTTGGAAACCAAAATTTAAGAGGTGTTTATCACCTCTTTTTTTTGTGATTAAAAAAGTATCTTTGTTATAAATATAACAAATTTATTGACAACTAAAATTAGAATGAATAACGAACAAACCGCAATACGAACAACTTATTTCAGCATAATTGGGAATACTGCTTTAGCCTTAATTAAAGGACTTGCGGGATTTTTTGGAAATTCTTATGCTTTAATTGCAGATGCGATTGAATCGACAACGGATATTTTTGCTTCATTTTTAGTTTTATTAGGTTTTAAATATGCAAAACGACCAGCGGACGAAAATCATCCCTATGGACACGGCAAAATTGAGCCATTAATTACCTTTGGAGTTGTTACATTCCTTGTTGTTTCTGCCACAATAATCGCCTATGAAAGTATTCAAAACATTCAAACACCTCATAAAATCCCGAAATCTTGGACTTTGATTGTGCTAGGTCTAATAATAGCTTGGAAAGAAATCTCATTTCAAATTGTAATTAAAAAAAGTAAACAAACAAATAGTTCATCATTAAAAGCAGATGCTTGGCATCATAGAAGTGATGCCATAACTTCGGTAATGGCCTTTATCGGTATTTCGATAGCAATCATATATGGAAAAGGTTATGAAACAGCAGATGATTGGGCTGCCTTATTCGCTTCTGGATTCATTTTATATAATAGTTATTTAATATTACGTCCAGCTTTAGGAGAAGTTATGGACGAACAACTTTATGACGAACTGATAATTGAAATTAGAGAAAAATCAACAGAAGTTCAAGGTGTTTTAGGAACAGAGAAATGTTTTATTAGAAAATCCGGAATGAAATTCCACGTGGATTTACACGCAATTGTGAATAATGAAATTTCGGTAAAATCTGGTCACGACATTGCTCATAAGTTAAAAGACCATTTACAAAAAGAAATACCGAATTTAGGACACATACTAATTCATATTGAACCGAATTAATAAAAGCAATATATTCATAAAAATTGTCTATTCTGATAAGCAAAGAAAAGTTACTAATCTTTCCTATCCGTTTTAAAACCAATTCGTTCCCTGTTATGCTGTTCAATCTGTACCTTGTCCTTTTGCAGTAAATAATTCAAAGCCTGATGAATGTCCTTAAATTTGATATTCATTTCTTTTTCAAGTTGGGCTATATGTTCTTTAAGGTTGCTATAATCTGTAAGATGCTGCCGTAACGCTACAAATGCACGCATAATAGATATATTTACGTCAATGGCCTTGTCGCTGTTAAGTACGCTAGAAAGCATTGCCACGCCCTGTTCGGTAAAGGCAAACGGAGTGGCAGGACTAAATTTAATGTTCTCTGGAAGGTTGTCACAATTTGTGATAACCTCTTTCCACTCATCTTTTGAAAGCTGAAACATAAAATCATCGGGGAAACGTTTAAGATTACGTCTAACCGCTTGTTTTAGTACTCTAGTTTCTACTTCATAGAGTTCAGCAAGGTCAAAATCAAGAATAACTTTGTTTCCTTGAATATTATGGATTTTATTTTTTATTATAGATAGTTCCATTGTATTTTTAATTAACTGGAATTATGAATTTTGAGAAACCACTTTAGAGATAGATTCATTTTCTATCTCATTGAATTGAGCCCTTAATTTTTGCATATCATCACTTACTTTACGTTCAATGACTTTAGCATAAATTTGGGTTGTAGATATTCGGGAGTGACCCAACAATTTTGAAACCGTCTCAATGGGCATACCATTACTTAATGTAACCGTTGTAGCAAATGTATGTCGGGCAATGTGGAAAGTAAGGTTCTTTTTAATACCACAAACATCAGCAATTTCCTTTAAATAAGAATTTAGTTTTTGATTTGAGATTTTAGGAAATATACTTCCTTGTGATATTGATTTACGGTTGCTCTTGTATTTTTCAACAATTTGCATCGCCTTTGGCAACAAAGGTATTCGTATGGGCTTTGTCGTCTTTTCCCGTTTGTAATAAATCCAAAGTTCGCCATCGATGCCAATACAGATATTATCCGCAGTTAAATGGATGACATCGATATAACTTAAACTGGTATAGCAACTAAAAACAAACAAATCCTTTACCAATTCCAATCTTGGAATGCTAAATTGTTTATTTTCTATCTCTTGAAGCTCTTCGAGACTTAAAAAGCCTCTTTCGTTTTTAATGAATTTAGATTTGAAATTGATAAATGGGTCGCGTTGAATCCAACCCAATTTAAACGATAAATTTATCATCTTTCTAAAACGCTCGATATGCTTCATTACGGTATTGTTGCCCATTGGCTTTTGATGGTCTTCTGGTATGTAGTCCCGGAGATATTTCTCAAACTTTATGATAAAGTGATAATCAAGTTCCCGTAAATAAAGGTCTGTGGTCTTATAGGATTTCGATAAAAATTTGGAGATATAACTCTGTGTAGTGTAATAATTTTTTTGTGTTCCCCACTTTAATTTGTTTACCATATCTTCATTATGGTAATTGATAATATCTGTAATGGAACGATTATTTTCGTCATTACCGAAATATCGAGCCTTAACGACCTGTGCGGTAATCAATTTATGCTCATTCATTAAATCGCGATAACATTTAAACAGATGATTGTAAGTTTCATCTAAATAACTGTTTAGAATTCTTGATTTCTGATTTGTTCCCCGAGCTCTGTTTTTATGGACATCCCAATCAGACACTAAAACTTTTCGTTTTAGACTGATGGTAGCTCGCTTGCCATTTACCGTAATTCTTGCGTAAATAGATGCTTGGTCATTTTTTGCCCTGGAGAAGTCCGCCCAGAACAAAATACTGAAGGTGGTAGATGTTTTCATTATTTCGTCTTTTAGTTAACAATAATTCGTTGTTATCAGACGAAAGTCAAATCACTTATAAAGATACATTTATTTATTGATTAGCAGACCGTTGGTCATAAATCTGGTCAACACTTTTTGAAATTTTAATTTGTTATCCGATTTGTTGACATTTTTAATCAAAACATATCAATTCTTATGATATTCTTAAAAACAGAAAAACCTGAAAATCATACGATTAACAGGTTTTTGTTATAGATTGATACTATAATTTGTCGGGGTGGCAGGATTCGAACCTGCGGCCTCCTGCTCCCAAAGCAGGCGCGATAACCGGGCTACGCTACACCCCGCGACAAACAGCTTACGCTGTTAAAAATCAAAATTTTAAATTCCAAATTCCAAAAAAGGAAATAGAACTTAAAAATTAATCAGCGGAGAGTATGAGATTCGAACTCATGCGACAATTGCTCGTCGACAGTTTAGCAAACTGCTCCATTAACCACTCTGGCAACTCTCCTTTTAATGAACTTCGCAAGTAATTTTGCGGTTGCAAATGTAACTTTTACCTGTGTACCATGCAAACCTTTTGAAAAAATTTTATTGGTAAAATTGCCTGCAGAATATTAAAACCTTTGACATCAGAAATTTATCGGCAAAAAAAAATTATACACTGCTGGGATTTTCTTCCATTTCAATGAGCCTGGCAACATTTCGCAGGATCCTTTCGTGCTTTTTTACAAAAGGATTGCTCTCATCCCAAACATATCCCGCTAGAACGGCGCAAATTTGTTCTTTGATCTCCGGGCGGGGATTGGGATGAAAAATGATCTTCTGTAAATTTCCCGTATACCATTCCCTTACATAAGATGAAAATACGTTTACCCCCCGCTTAATATAGTCCACATATTCCTTTTGCCAATCAACAATTTCCCCTTTTAATTCCCTGGCAGCTAGCTTTGCCGCCAATAATCCAGAGGAGGTTGCGAATGCCACACCAGATGAGAATACGGGATCCAGAAACTCTGCACTGTTACCGGTAAGTACAAAACCCTCACCGTATAATTTGCTTACATTTTTGGATATATTCTCCACCTTCCCAGGAGGAAAAAGAAATTCATATTGATCAAACCTTCCTTTATAATATTCCAGCTGCTGCATCATTCCTTGCATAGCCAGTTCGTTCTCTTCAGGAAATTGAGCGAACCATTCATTTGGGCCTACAAAGCCCAGGCTGGAATTACCATTGGAAAAAGGAAAATACCAAAACCACACTTTTTCGCTAAGGACTTCAAATGTTATAAGTTCCCCTTCTTTTCCTTTAGGACGGTTGGTTTCTTTTATATGAGTAAACATAGAGGAGTGGGCAGATACCTGGGGCTTTGCTTCCAACCCAAGCTTCCCGGCGAGAACCCTTCCATAGCCGCTGGCATCGATTATGAGTTTTGCTGAAATTTCCCTGATCTCACCTTCTGCAGTTCTAATTTTGGAAACAGAGGACTTTCCGTAGAAATTTACATCAAGAAATTCAGAATTAAAATTTATTTCAATCCCCTTCTGCATTGCTTCCTGCGCAAGAACCATATCAAAGTCAGCACGGGGAACCTGCCAGGTCCAGTCCCAGCCTTTGCCATGCTTCAGGCTAAAATCAAATTCCCCAACTTCACTTCCTTTAATAAAACGTGCACCGTACTTCTTTTGAAACCCGGCCTTCATAACTGCTTCAAGAAGCCCGGCTTCTTTGAGGTTGTCCATGCATTGAGGGATAAGACTCTCACCAATACTGAATCTTGGAAAAGTAGATTTTTCTATGATCTTAACCTTGACCCCCTGCTCATGAAGATATGAAGCAGCAACTATTCCCGAAGGCCCCGCACCAATTACAAGGATATCTGTAATTTCCTTTTTCATGCCGTTTTATTTGCGTGGTAAATATAGTACATTTGTTAAGATTCTTAACTAGCCGCAGCAATAGCTGCTAGTAAGACAATAGCCCTAAATAATATGCTCCATTTAAAGAACACCCTGGAATTTGAAAGTTTTTTCCAGGTTTTATTCAGGAATAGAAAAATTGAACTTAGCAGCCATACCTATGAAAGGGTAAGGGCAAGTTTTGAATTTCTAAAGGCTTTTTCCAGGGATAAGGTGATCTATGGGGTTAACACGGGGTTTGGGCCTATGGCCCAGTATAAGATCAAGGATAAGGATTGTAAGCAGCTGCAGTACAATCTTATAAGAAGCCATGCCTCAGGAATGGGGAAACCTATGGAACCTTTGTACGTGAAATCCTTAATGCTTGCAAGGTTAAATACCCTGGGGCTTGGAAAAAGTGGTGTTCACCCTGGAGTCCTGGAGACCATGCAGCAGCTTATCAACAAAGATATTAACCCCGTTATATTTGAACACGGTGGGGTGGGAGCTTCCGGTGACCTTATCCAACTGGCCCATTTGGCCCTGGTGCTTATTGGCGAAGGAGAAGTTTTTTATAAAGGAAAGAAACGGCCTGCCGCAGCAGTTTTTGCTGAAGAAAATATTTCACCCATTAAGATAGAGCTAAGGGAAGGCCTTGCTTTAATGAACGGCACTTCAGCCATGACCGGCATTGGGATTGTGAATGTTATATATGCTGAAAGGCTTTTGGACTGGTCCATCTTCTGCTCTGCCGCAATCAACGAGATCGTGGAGGCTTATGATGATCATCTTTCTGAAGAATTAAATGCATCAAAACTGCATATAGGTCAGCAACAGGTAGCCTATAAAATGCGGAAGCATCTCAAGGACAGCAAGCTCACCCGAGACCGCAACGAACATTTGTACAGCGGGAAATATCCTGAAAATGATTATTTCAAGGAGAAGGTGCAGGAATACTACAGCCTGCGTTGTGTACCTCAAATCCTTGGACCTGTTTACGATACCATAGAAAACACACGCAATATCCTTATTGAGGAAGTTAACTCTGCAAATGATAATCCCATTGTAGATGTGGAGCGGCAACATGTCTACCACGGGGGTAATTTTCATGGAGACTACGTTTCCCTTGAAATGGATAAGCTTAAGCTGGTGATAACAAAATTAAGTATGCTGGCCGAAAGACAACTTAATTACCTGCTCAATAGCCGGCTTAATGATATCCTCCCGCCATTCGTAAATCTGGGAAAACTTGGCCTTAACTTTGGAATGCAGGGTGCCCAGTTTACTGCTGTCTCTACGACTGCAGAGAACCAGATGCTTTCTAACTCTATGTATGTGCACAGTATTCCAAATAACAACGATAACCAGGATATAGTGAGTATGGGCACCAATGCAGCAACTATTACCAAAACTGTAATTGACAATGCCTATGAGGTAATGGCCGTTGAAATGGTAACTATCGTACAGGCCCTTCGTTACCTGCACTTTAACGGCAAATTATCCACGGCTACCAGGCGACAAATGGAGGTGCTAAGGGATATTGTACCGGCTTTTAAAGAAGATATTCCCCTTTCGCCTGTTCTTCAAAAGGTTAAGGAATTTATGAAGGAGAATGACGCTTATCCTGCAGGATTAACAGAGGGAGGAAACGAGGGAACAAAGTAAATTTATGAAACAAAAATACGCTTTAGTAACCGGTGGATCCAGAGGAATAGGTAAGGCAATAGCTCTCAAACTGGCCAATGACCATCATTATAATATCGTTCTTAACTATCATTCCAATACTGAAGCAGCTACTGCTGTTAAGAAAGAAATTGAGGACACCGGGGTAAACTGCAGCCTGCTTAAATTTGATGTATCTAATTTAGAGGAAACTGAGAATGCACTGTCCGGCTGGGAACTGGCGAACCCCGATGCCGTAATAGTAGTGCTTATTAACAATGCCGGGGTCTCAAAGGACGGACTTTTCCTTTGGATGAAGCCGGAAGACTGGCACTCGGTCATTAATACATCCCTTACAGGTTTTTATAATGTTACAAGGCCTTTGCTTAAAAATATGCTTACAGGCAGGTATGGCCGTATTATCAATATTGTCTCACTCTCAGGGCTTAAGGGTAATGCCGGCCAGGTGAACTATTCAGCAGCCAAGGGGGCAGTAGTGGCTGCCACCAAGGCGCTGGCGCAGGAAGTTGCTCAAAGGAAAGTGACAGTGAACGCTGTGGCCCCGGGCTTTATCACTTCAGATATGACCACAGGGCTTGATGAAAAGGAATTAAAAAAGCTGGTCCCGCTTAAGCGTTTTGGAGAGGCAGAGGAGGTGGCAGACCTGGTTTCCTTTCTTGCCTCAAAAAAAGCTTCCTATATAACAGGGGAGGTTATAAATATTAATGGCGGGTTGTATTCTTAACTATGGCAAACTGGCACGGAAAATCCAGGGGCACAGTGCTGGGATTACGTATTTACGTTTTCTTCATAAAGACATTTGGCTTATATTTCTCCTATTTTGTTCTCATCTTTGTCGCTGCCTATTTCATCGTTTTCTCTTTCAGCTCAACAAGAAGTACCTATTATTTATTCAAAAGGAGATTAGGATATTCTACTCTTAGTGCAGCCTGGAATGTATATGTGAGCTATTTTACCTTTGGGCGCATTCAACTTGACCGGGTGGCTATAGCTGCGGGAATGAAGGAAAAATACAGCTTTGAATTTGATGGTATTGAGCATATAAAAGCTTTATTAAGAAAGGGTAGAGGTGGGATCCTGCTCACTGCCCATATGGGCAACTTTAACCTCGCGCGACATTTTTTCGATAATGAGAATAACCCCGCAGTTGTGAATCTTGTAATGACAGATTTTGAGCACAGGCAAATCAAGGATTACCTGGAATCTGTCACCGGAAAATCTAAACTGAAATCCATAGTCCTAAGAGATGATCTTTCCCATATCTTTCTAATGAATGAAGCGCTGCAACGAAACGAGCTTCTTGTCTTTGCTGCCGACAGGTTTATGAAAGGAGCAAAGACCTATAGCCATGATTTTATGGGTAAAGAGGTAGAATTTCCCCAGGGGCCGTTCAGGCTGGCAGTGAGAAATAATATCCCGGTGCTTTTTGTGCATATAATGAGGGAGAAGAATTTTCATTATCATTTCTATGCACGGCCTGCAGGCGGAAAGGAAAAAACAGGGAAAGAATTATTAAAATCGTATCTTCAAAACCTGGAAGAAATGTTACGACGATATCCCCATCAATGGTATAATTATTACGATTACTGGAACGACTTTAAAAAATATGGCAGATAATATTCTTAAAGATCCCATCACTACTGAAGACAGGATCCTTCAATTGATCCCGCAGAAACCACCTTTTGTTATGGTAGACTCCTTGCTGGAATATACCCATCTTACAGGAAAGATGGCCTTTACCATCCCTGAAGGTAATTTGCTGGTTAAGGGAGGTGTTTTTTCTGAACCCGGCTTGATAGAACATATGGCCCAAAGTATGTCACTGCACAGGGGGTACAGGGGATTTCTGGAGGGGCTGGATAAACCCCAAACAGGATTCATAGGAGCAATAAAAACAGTGGAGATCTTTGAGCTACCCCTTGCAGGCAGTACCTTAACAACGTATGTAGAGATCCTGCAGGAAGTGATGAAAGTTACGCTGGTCACTGCCAGGACGGTAAATGATGAGGGAGAGGTCATAGCCACATCTGAAATGAAAACAGTTACAGTAGATTAAAAACATGCATACTCTAAGTTCAGTTACTCATTTCAGGGTTCGGTTTAGGGAATGTGACCCCTTACAAATAGTGTGGCATGGGAATTATCTTAAATATTTTGAAGATGCCAGGGAGGAATTCTGCAAGGAACATGGGTTCTCCTATTACGATGTTAGGGTACGCGGTTATGCCACACCAATAGTTAAATCTCTTTGCGAACATAAATTACCCTTGAGATATAGCGATAAATTTGAGGTGGAGGTATCCTTCATCCCAACTCCCGCGGCCAAGATGATCTTTAATTACAAAGTCACTTCCCAAAACAAACTTGTTGCTACAGGCGAGACTGTACAGGTCTTTCTCGATAAAAAAGGAGAGCTGGTTCTTTCGAATCCGCCTTTTTTTTATGAGTGGAAACAAAAAATGGGAATTGAATGACAAAAAGGATTTTCCTGCTTGGCGATGCCATCATATCTCCACTGGGATTTGATACTGAAGAGAATTTACAGGCACTGCGTGAGGAAAGAAGCGGACTTTTAAACCACCCCAATTCCTTTTTCCCTAAAGAAGGTCTGGTAGCAGGGATCATTGATAATGATAAACTTACAGCTGCTTTATCAAATTTTGGAGACCCTTCGGGTTACACCAGGCTGGAAAAAATGATGATCCTGGCTGTCCAGAAGGTATTACAACAACATCCTGATATCGATCTCACCACCACCGCCCTTATTATCTCTACTACCAAAGGGAACATTGACCTGCTGGGGGATCATAAATTTCCCGAAGTAAGAGTGCTTCCGGGAGAAATGGGAAGGGTCATTGCTAATTTTTTTGGTTTTTCCCTTGAACCTGTTATTGTTTCCAATGCCTGCATCTCCGGAGGCCTTGCAATTGCAATTGCTAAAAGATTTATGGAAGCAGGGAAAATGGAAAGAGCTATTGTAGTTGGTGGGGATCTTGTTTCAGATTTTGTCGTGTCCGGTTTTCAATCATTCCAGGCTATTAGCCCGCAGGCCTGCAGGCCGTTTTCAAAGAACAGGAACGGGATAAGCCTTGGTGAAGCTGCAGCAGCTGTACTTGTGAGCAAAAAACCCGGAACACAGGGAAAATACATTGAACTCATTGGCGAGGCTACAGCCAATGATGCCAATCATATATCAGGTCCATCAAGAACAGGGGAAGGCCTGTTTAAGAGTATTGCTGCAGCATTGAAGGAAGCAGGAATTATGGCCGGAGAGATCGATTATATTTCGGCACACGGTACTGCAACCCTTTTCAATGACGAGATGGAGGCCATTGCCTTCTCAAGAAGCGGCCTGCGCAATACACCTATCAACAGTTTTAAAGGTTGGTACGGGCATACCCTGGGAGCTTCAGCATTAGTGGAAACAATATTAACTAAACATTCCCTGCTGAATAATGAACTCTTTTGTTCTCTGAATTTTGAGGAAACCGGTACTTCAGAAAAAATAAATGTGATCACAAAACGAGAGAACAGGAAATTGGGATATGCATTGAAAACTGCTTCAGGTTTTGGAGGTTGTAACCTTACACTGGTATTAAAAAAGGGGTACAATGGATAAGAAGTCATTTTTTATAGACAGCTATGTTCACATAAGGGATAACAGGATCTATTTGAACGGGAAGGTGGTATTCTCTTTAGAAAACACCTTAGAAATGGATTTCCTGAAACAAGCTTATAAGCGGCTCGAGCTTAAGTATCCTAAATACCACAAAATGGACCGGATAAGTAAATTGGGAATCCTGGCTACGTCTGTACTATTTGATGATACATCGATAGCTCCTACAACAGCACTTGTATTTTCCAACGCCACTTCCAGCCTGGATACTGATAGGGCACATTTCGCCTCTATGAAAGAAATTGTTTCTCCGGCAATTTTTGTTTACACCTTACCCAATATTGTGATGGGAGAAATAAGCATAAGATATCATCTCCAAAGTGAGAATTCGTTTTTCATAAGCAGGACATTTAATGCCCCGCTTCTGGCAGATTATTCAGAAATTCTTTTGAATACAGGCAAGGCTGCTGCAGTTGTTTCCGGCTGGATAGACTTGAAAAATGAGGAATATGACGTATTTTTGTGCCTCATAAAGGAGAAAGGGGAAATTCCTTTTTCAGCAGAAAAACTAGAGCAGCTATACCGTTTTGAAAATGAGTGATTTACGAACACAGTTAAAGCAAAGTATTATTGAACAACTAAATCTTGAAGAGATGGAGGTTGATGAAATAGAGAATGATGAACCGCTCTTTGGAGATGGCCTTGGCCTGGATTCTATTGATGCATTGGAATTAATAGTACTATTGGAAAAGGATTATGGAATTAAGCTTAATGATCCTGCAAAGGGAAAGGAGATTTTTGCTTCTATAAATAAAATGGCAGAATACATCGAAGCTCACCGTACAAAATAAGTTATGACTAAGGGAGTTGCCGTTACCGGAATGGGAATAGTTTCGGCATTGGGAATGGGGGTAGATACTAACCTCAAAGCCCTCCTTGCGGGCAACAGTGGAATTTGCTATCCAACGATCCTGGAAACCGCGCATTCCAATTTACCGGTAGGGGAAATTAAGGTTACAGATAAGGACCTGGCGATGCAGCTTAAACTACCCCAAGATCATACTCTTACCCGTGGGGCCCTTCTTGGATGCCTGGCGGCAAGGGAAGCCCTGGAAAAGTCTGGGATAACAAAACCGGAACTTTCCTATGTAGGTTTTATATCTGCCACCAGCGTTGGGGGAATGGATTATACCGAAAAATATTTCAATAGTTTTGAAAAGGAGGATACTAACAGGAAATTCATACAGGCCCAACATCCCGGGTTTACAACAGGACGAATAAAAGACTTCCTGGCATTAGGAGGTTTTACCACTACAATAAGTACAGCCTGTTCTTCCTCGGCCAACGCAATCATGCTTGGAGCAAGGATGATAAAATCGGGACAATTAAAGAGGGTAGTAGTTGGTGGAACAGACCCTCTTTCCAGGTTCACCTTAAATGGGTTTAATTCTTTAATGATACTTTCATCTAAAGCCTGTAAACCTTTTGATGAACATCGCAACGGTCTCAACCTTGGAGAAGGTGCTGCTTATTTAGTGCTTGAGGCAGATGATAGTGTGGGTGATAAAAATGTCCTTGGAAGGGTTACCGGGTATGGAAATGCAAATGATGCTTATCATCAAACTGCTTCTTCTGAAACCGGCAATGGTGCTTTCCTGGCAATGAAAAAAGCACTTTACGGTGCAGGTGTTTCTCCGGTTGAGATAGAATATATCAATGCCCACGGCACTGCCACTCACAACAATGACCTATCAGAAAGCCGTGCCTTATTAAGGATCTTTGGAGATTCCTTACCAGCTATGAATTCAACAAAAGCCTATACCGGGCATACCCTGGCTGCGGCAGGTGCTGTTGAAGCTGTATTTAGCCTGCTTTCCCTGAAGCATCAAACCATATTTCCCGGCCTGAATTTCAGGGATTCCATGCCCGAAACCGGAATTAAACCCATTACCGACCTCACATATAAGAACCTGAAAAATATCCTTTCCAACTCCTTTGGTTTTGGCGGGAATTGTACCTCATTAATAATTAGTAATAATGAGGGATAAGATATATATTAATGGCATAGCAGGAATCTCGGCCCAGCCGGAAGCTGCGGTTTTTAGTGGAGAAATTACCGGGTATGTGGAAAATATTTTTAGTGCAGTTGCTCCCCATTATAAAGAGTATATCCCTGCAATGCAATTACGCCGAATGTCCACCGGGATTAAAATGGGGCTCACGGCAGCAAAAATTTCCCTTAATGATGCAGGGGTTGAAGTGCCAGATGCAATCATCACCGGGACAGGGGAAGGGGCCAAGCAGGATACAGAGAAATTCCTGCAGGCTATGCTGGTACAGCAGGAGGAGATGCTTTCACCAACCTCCTTTATACAGTCAACCCATAATACCATTGGAGGCCAGATAGCGCTGAACCTTAAATGCAATGGCTATAATATGACCTATAGCCAGATTTCGGCTTCCCTGGAATCGGCCCTGGCAGACTCATTATTATTGCTCCGGGAAGATCCCACTGTCAAAAATGTCCTTGCAGGAGGTGTAGATGAGATCTCAGAAAAAATTACAGGTTTCCAAAAACTGGATGGACAGGTTAAAAAAGAAAGGGTTAAAAATCTGGATCTTTTAATGACTGATTCTCCCGGTACAATTATTTCTGAAGGAGCACATTTCTTCAGCCTGTCTTCAGAAAAAAAGGATGGATCTTATGCTGTACTGAGGGATGTGGAGATATTTAATGCTGAAGATCCTGAAGAGGTTTCAAAAAAAATTTCAGCCTTTCTTCAAAGAAATTCAGTAGAAAAAAATGAGACTTTAACGGTCTTCTTTGGAAAGAATGGCGATAACCGCTTTGACTATTTCTACACGCATTTGCAAAGAGGAATTTTTTCAGAAAAAAACCAACTGGCCTGGAAACATCTTGCAGGGGATTATGATACCTCCACCGGGTTTGCAATTAAAACTGCCTGTGAAATTTTTAAAGCGGGGTATATTCCTGAAATTTTGAAACTAAATATCAAGACCCCGGCTCCAACAGGCCAAATATTAATTTATAATCAATATCTTGGAGAGAATCACAGTCTTGTTTTATTGAGCTCACCTTGAAATTCGAAACCTTACATAGGATCGTATTGGGGGTGCTTTTAATAGCTGCCTTACTTTCTGCTTTCCATTTTATCCCGGGTCTACTGGTTATAGGGCTGGTGCTGGGGTATATGGGTTTTTTGCTGTTCGTTTCCACCAATGTGCAGCTTAATTTCTTCCTGCGTGCCTTCAATAATAACCCTGAAGAGACAGAAAGGAGGATCGCCCTTACCTTTGATGACGGCCCGGTGGAGAACACTCTAAAGATCCTGGAAGTGCTGGAGAAATATAAGGTGGAGGCAAGTTTCTTTTGTATTGGAAAGAATGTAAAAGAGAACCCTGAAATATTTAATCTTATCATTAAAAAAGGGCATTTTGTGGGAAACCATACTTATAGCCATACCAGGAAAATGGGTTTTCTCTCTACTAATGCTATGCTGCAGGAGATAAAAAAATGTGACAAAATCTTCAAAAAAGTGGGAGGGATCACCCCCGGCACCTTCAGGCCTCCATTTGGGATCATTAACCCACAGGTGCGAGGTGCCCTTGAAATTTCCGGCCATAAAGTGATTGGATGGAATTTACGGTCCTATGATGCTGTTATAAATTCTGAGGAATTGGTAGTAAAGAGGGTACTTGAAAATGTGAAGCCAGGAGACGTCATCCTGTTCCACGATAATAAAGAAAATACCGTGGAGATATTGGAACAATTGTTGTTATTTTTGAGAGCAAACCATTTTGACCCGGTGAGGGTAGATGAATTATTTAATATAGATGCGTACACTTAAGATCATGCTTTTCCTTTTGCCGGCTTTGGTGCTGTCGCAAAATGCACAACTTTCAAATGCCGAGATCCAATCTTTTAAACAGGAGGTTGCCAAACATGCAGAGGGGCTGGAAACCCTTTCAAGTGATTTTACCCAAACAAAGTATATGCAGCTTATGGAAGATGAGGCTGTGAGCCGGGGAAAACTTTTCTACAAAAATCCAGATGTGCTTAAATGGGAATATAGCGAACCCTATACTTACAAAATATTATTTAAGGACGGGCAATTGCATCTTGATGATAACGGAAAAAAATCCGTGACCAGCCTTAGGTCCAATAAGCTTTTCGGAAAGTTGGTAAGCCTTATATCGGGGAGTGTGAATGGTAAACTCCTTGAAGATCCTGAGAATTTTGAGGTGAGATATTCCAGGACAGGTAAGAATATCGAGGCAGTGGTAACTCCCGTTGATTCCTCGATCAAGGATATGTTCAGCGAGATCATATTGCTTTTTAATGGAAACTACCTGGTAGATTCTGTAAAACTTATGGAGGAATCTGGGGACTACACCCAGATCAATTTCAGTAACATTTCCATTAATAAGGAAATAGAAGAAAAAGTTTTTCAGCATTAAAATTTATTCCGGGAATAATATTTATACTTAAGCTACTCCTGCTGGCATTTTTCTGTTTATTTTAGTAACCAATCAAAAACAGAATTATTAATGCTCCTTGAAGATTTTTATAAGGTAGAAAATACTACCACATCTTTGGAAGGCGATCATACAGCCATTCTTAGGATAAACAATTCACATCATCTTTATAATGGCCACTTCCCCCACCGGCCGGTTACCCCCGGGGTAATGTTAATGCAGCTCTTCAAGGAAGACGCAGAGCGTACCTGCGGCAAAACCCTGTATCTTAAAAAAGCTGTGAACGTAAAGTTCATGGCCGTGGTGGATCCTAATGAGGACCCACAGCTTGTCCTTGAATATTCACTGGAGAACATTGATGGAGAACTTGGGCTTAAAGGGGTGGCAAGACATAAAGGTGCCATAGCTATTAAATTCAATGCCAGGTATGGGTATAAGGAGAGTTAAATTCTTTCCTGTCCTTGCATTGCCATATTAATAAGTATTTTTGCAGAAAAATTTGAAGATTTGAGTAATAGCCCAATATATCAGTCCCGGTTTGACACACATAAGTGTTGTGTACTGGTGCCTACCTATAATAATGAAAAGAGCCTGGCCAGCGTCCTGCAGGACCTTCAGCTTTACACCTCTAATATTGTGGTGGTAAATGACGGGTCTACAGATACTACAAAGGAGATCCTTACTAATTTCTCTCACCTGGAGATCTTTCATTTTGAAAAGAACAGCGGGAAAGGGGCCGCACTGGATCACGGTTTTCAAAAAGCTGAGGAACTTGGTTATGAATATGCGATCACTATAGATTCAGATGGTCAACATTATCCAGATGACCTCGAAGTCTTCCTTGATGAACTGGAGGCAAAGGCACCACAGGACCCTGAACTTTTATTGGTAGGAGACAGGAATATGGGCCGCGACGGCATTCCCGGGAAAAGTACTACAGGCAATAAATTTTCCAATTTCTGGTATCTTGTAGTAACAGGAATTAACCTGGGGGATACTCAAAGTGGATACCGTCTTTATCCCCTAAAAGTTGTAAACCCCATAAAACTCTATACCAATAAATTTGAATACGAGATTGAGATCATTGTTAAAGCTGCCTGGCGTGGGGTAGAGGTAAAGAATATCCCCATAAAAGTTTTTTATGAAGAGAACAGGGTAACCCATTTCAGGCCGTTTTGGGATATTACCAGGATCGTAATGCTTTATATGTGGTTTGTGCTGGTGAGTTTCTTTTATATACACCCGCGTAATAAATACAGGGAATTTCGGGATAAAGGTTTCAAAAGGTTTTGGAAAGAGGATATTATCAAAAGCGAGGAACCGGCACACAAAAAGGCCGCAGCTGTTGCGCTGGGGGTTTTTGTTGGAATGTCACCCTTTTGGGGGCTTCACACCCTGTTAGTGTTCCTCCTTGCTGCAACTTTTAAGCTGAATAAGGTTATTGCTTTCATATTCTCCAATATAAGTATCCCACCCCTTATTCCTGTGATAATCTATGCCAGTTATCAATTGGGTTCCCTTATTACCGGCAGGGGCCTTAACTGGGAATTGAGCTTGAATGATTTTGATTCCGGAGCAGAGATCATGCAGGGGCTTGGGCAATACCTGCTTGGTAGTTTTGCCCTTGCAGGAATAGTAGCTTTACTTCTTTGGATTGTGTTTTATTTCTTATTTTCGGTTTCGAACCAAAAGCAAGTGGTGAAGCCGTAAATGTACAGGATCCATAAGTTCATTTTAAAGAATAAGGCACTCGCATTCATTGCGTTCATATTCTTTGTGGGCATTGTTTCTTTCCTGGCCACCCGCATAGATCTTGAGGAAGATATTAGCAGTCTAATTCCCACAGGGGAGCGACAGGATATATTAAGGAAGGTCCTGGATCAAACCGAATTTTCAGACAAAATAATTATTTCGGTTTCCTCTACTGCAAAGGAGCCAGATCCTGAAGAGGTTACCCATTATGCCGGCCGCTTTATAGATTCCCTGAATAGTCAACTCCCGGAATATTTTGATGATATCCAGGGCCGCGTGCCAGATGAGGGAATAAGAGAGGTGTATGATTTCGTTTATAACAACCTCCCGGTGTTTCTAAATGAAGATGATTATGGAATCATCTCATCACGGCTACCCAGGGATAGTATAAGGGAACGGCTACAAAACAATTATAAATCGCTTATATCGCCTACGGGGATTATAACTAAGGATTTCCTTTTCAAAGATCCCCTGGCCATAACAGGTTTAGGGCTTGAAAAACTAAGGGAATTACAGGTTGAAGATGAGTTTGAGCTTTACAACAACTTTCTTATCACGAAGGACCACCGGCATGTGCTCCTGTTTATTTCCCCCAGCTTACCGGCATCTGAAACTAACCGGAACGTCGTTTTCATAGACCAGTTGGATAAGATCCTGAAAGATCTGGACGCAGACTTTCCTGAGGTTAAGGGAGATTACTTTGGTGGTGTCTTATACTCGATTGCAAATGCACAACAGATAAAGAAAGATATACAATTAACTCTTGGTATTGCTGCAGGCATCCTGCTCCTGCTGCTTATCTTTTATTATCGAAGGATCTATGTACCACTGGTGCTATTTGTTCCTGTGGTCCTGGGTGGGCTTACGGCAATTGCTTTTCTTTTCCTTATCAAGGGGACAGTATCTGCCATTTCCCTGGGAATTGGTGCAATTCTATTGGGAATAAGTATTGACTACTCCCTGCATATCCTCACCCACTACAAGAAAAATAATAATATTAAGCAATTGTACAGGGAAGTTGCAGGCCCGGTATTGATGAGCAGCACTACCACTGCCATCGCATTTTTATGCCTGATCTTCGTTCGCAGTGAAGCCTTAAATGATCTAGGGATATTTGCAGCTGTAAGCGTGATAGTGGCCTCTTTCTTTGCTCTCCTGCTTATACCATTACTTTATAAGGCTCCCGCTGTGGATAAGGAAAGACCCACCTTTCTGGACAGGATAGCTGCTATTGAGTTCCACAGGAACAGGCCTTTAATTATAGTTGTCTCATTGATCTTCCTGATAGCTATTTTCAGCTTTACCTCTGTAGGTTTTAATTATGATCTTTCTGCTCTTAATTATGAGCCGGAGGAGATAAGGGCGAAGGAAAAAAATGTACAGGAAATAGCAGGACGGGCAGCAAAATCAGTGTACCTGGTGTCATATGGAACCACCCTGGATGAAGCCCTTGGAAACAACAACAATCTTTACAGGGATCTAAAGGAACTGGAGGAAGAAGGAAAGATCAATAACTACAGTAGTATAGGAGGAGTAGTACTTTCCACAAGATCACAACTTGAAAGGATCGAGCAGTGGAGAGAATTCTGGAACCCCGGCAGGAGAAATGAGGTAACGCAGAGACTTATTGAGGAATCTGGTAATTTTGGGTTCAGGGCAAGGAGTTTTGAAGAGTTCTATACTTTACTTTCAGCTCATTTTGAACCGCTTTATCTCGATGACTACCGGCAAATCTCCAGCCTGTACCTGGATGATTTCATCTCAGAAGGTGATAATTTTGCCACCGTCTCCACCTCGATCAATATCAAACCGGAATATCTTGAAGAGCTTACCCAGATCTTTCAGAACAGGGAAAACACAGTCCTGATAGACAGGAAACAACTCAATGAGAGTTTTCTTGGAAACCTGAAGAATGATTTTAATAATTTAATTGCCTATTCCCTTATTGCGGTATTTATTGTGCTTTTTCTCTTTTACCGCTCTTTGGAGTTAACGCTGCTTACACTTCTTCCTATTGGGATCACCTGGGTAATCGCCCTGGGCATTATGTCGCTGCTGCATATCGAATTTAATATCCTTAATATTATTATTTCCACCTTCATTTTTGGTTTAGGCCTTGATTACAGCATTTTTATTTCAAATGCTTTCCTTAGGGAATACGAGACCTCTGTAAAGGTGATCAAAACTTACAGAACTTCTATATTACTATCTGTCTTCACAACTCTGTTGGGAATAGGAGCTCTTTTTCTGGCAAAACATCCTGCCTTGCGCTCTGTGTCTATTGTGTCAATAATAGGGATCCTTTCAGCTGTATCTGTTGCTTTTGTGATCCAGGGTTATATCTTTCAAAAGCTTTTTATTGAGCGTAAGAAAATGGGCAGGCCTGCTTTTAATTTCAGGAATTTTTATTATCCGGCGCGTTTCTCTGGAAACAGGCTTTACCATAAAAAAGAGGTATATGATAATTACCGCTACAAAATGGTTTTAGCCGATGTAAAGAAGGAATTTGACCCCGATAAAGAACGCTTCCTAAGAGTTGCTGAATTTCTTGAAGCAGGGGACAATGTCCTTCATTTGAATTCAGGATACGGTACTTTACCTGTTTTTTTAAGTTACAAGTTTAATGACCTTATGGTGGTCGCTGTGGAAGGGGATGAGGATAAATTGCATGTTGCGAGGAATACTTTCAGGAATACAGTAGAGATGCTAGATTTTAAAGAACACGTGCCAGATGATATTTCACAAATCAATGTGCTTATATGGTCCAGGGGAAGTTCAAAGAACCAAATCGATCTTAAGGATGTGATCTCCCGCAGGATCAAGAAAGTTGTGATCCTGGATCCCGGGTACAATTACAGGTGGATCACAGATCATAACTTCGAGATCCTTTACAGGCAAAACAATGTAGTGTTGCTGGGGAAAGTGGAATAATAGAATACTTTATGAGAATAGTACAGATCATTCTGCTTTTTCTAGTCTTGAATTCTCTTTATTCCTGTGGGGTGAAACAATCTCTCAGGGACCGTCCGGACATCTCTGGTTTGACCTCCATTGATACTCTTAGAATCAAGCATAATGATAGCCTCTACAGCATTGGAAGGAATAAGCTCCTTAAGAACAAATATGGGATTTGGGAGTTATATGTGGAAGGGGATGCCCTGGAGCGTGGGCTCGTAAATGGCAGCCTTACCAGGGAATTGATGCAGAAGCAGGAGAAGGCAATTATGGAAAAAATAGAAAGCCTGGTTCCTGCCGGGGGATATCAAAACTTCCTCGCAAATGTGGTGGCCTGGTTTAACCGCAATATGCATAAGCATGTACCTGAAGAATATAAACAGGAGATCTACGGCATTTCCAGGTTTGCCCTTCCAGAATATGATTCCTTTGCACCTCCCTACGTGCGGGCCTTATACCTTCACGGCGCCCACGATATTGGTCATGCCTTACAGGATCTTATGCTGGTAGGCTGCACCTCATTTGCTGCCTGGGATCATAAGACCACAGATGGGCAACTGCTATTGGGACGTAACTTTGATTTTAATGTGGGGGACGAGTTTGCTGAAGAAAAGGTCGCAGCATTTATTAATCCTGCTGAAGGTAATAAGTTCATGATGTATACCTGGGGCGGGATGATAGGAGTAGTGAGCGGGATGAACGAAAAGGGCCTCACCGTTACTATTAACGCCGGAAGGTCCAAAATACCTTTCCAGGCCAAAACCCCAATTTCACTTGTAGCCCGCGAGATCTTGCAGTATGCGGGCACTACGGCTGAAGCTGTTGCCATAGCAAGGAAGAGGGAGGTATTTGTAAGTGAGGCCATTATGGTAGGCAGCGCGGCTGAAAATAAAGCAATTCTCATCGAGGTTTCTCCTCGAAATTTTGGGGTTTACGAGGTGGAGAATACAGCCGAACTTATATGCAGCAATCATTTCCAGAGCGAGGCTTACAAAAGGGATAATAGAAACCTAAAAGCTATTGAAGAAAGCCATACCGCATACAGGTTTGAAAGAATGACGGAACTGGTGGCCAGGGAAGATAAACTTGATCCTGTTAAAGCAGCGCATATTTTACGTAACACCAACGGCCTTAACGACAGCAGGATAGGTTATGGAAATGAGATGGCCATCAATCAACTCCTTGCCCACCATGGGGTGATCTTTAAACCTGGGGAAAAAAAGATGTGGATCTCTGCCAATCCCTATCAATTGGGAGCCTTTGTAGGTTATGATCTTAATGAAGCCTTCAAAAAATTTCAGCAGGTGAATATGCTACAAAGCGTGGCACTGGAAGAAGAAACAATTCCTGAAGATGATTTTGTGAAGAGCAGGGATTTTAAAAATTATTCAGAATTTCGTACATTAAGTTTAGAAATACAGGAAGCGATCAAGGAAGGAAAGTCTTTTCCGCAGGAAAAATTGCTAAGCTTACCTGCCCTTAACCCCCACTACTGGAAAGCATATTTCCTGGTGGGGGAATATTTTTATAAACAAGGGGATTATAAGAATGCGATCGTTTATTTTAAACAGGCACTCAAAAGGGAAGTAACAACTTTGCCCGACGAGAAATTATTGAAAAAGAGAATTAAAAAGAGCTATAGAAAAATTTAAGCTATGTCCAATCTACACAGAAGTTCCATAGAAGAGATAAAACAACTGCAATGGCTGCAACTTAAGAAACAGCTAATATACCTGGACCTGCATTCCCCGTTTTACCAGGATAAATTCAGGAAAAGTGTTACAGATGTTACAAAGATCCTCTCCTATGATGACTTTAGGCATTTGCCTATAACCACTAAGGAGGATTTGCAGGAACATAATGAGGATTTTATATGTGTTCCCCGGGAGGAGATCATTGATCACGTCACAACTTCGGGTACCCTTGGCATCCCGGTGAGCCTGGGCCTTAATGAGGCCGACCTGCAACGCCTCACGCGCAATGAACTCGAGTCGTTTAAGCTTATTGGGGTAGAAAAAGGAGATGTAGTTCAAATCACTACCACCCTGGACAGAAGGTTTATGGCCGGGTTGGCTTATTTTATGGGTTTAAGGGAACTTGGGGCCGGCATTGTGCGAACTGGTAGCGGTTTGCCGCAACTGCAGTGGGATTCTATTGAGCGCTTTCGTCCAAAATATATTGTGGCGGTTCCTTCATTTTTAGTAAAGATGCTGCAATATGCAAAAGATAACAATATTGACATATCTGAAACGTCTGTAAAAGCGGCTATTTGCATTGGAGAACCAATTAGGGAACTGGATTATTCCCTCAATACACTGGGAAAAAGGATAACAGAGGATTGGAATATTGACCTTTTCTCTACCTATGCCTCTACAGAAATGGCCACTGCTTTTACCGAATGTGAGGTGCATATGGGAAATCATTCCCAACCAGATCTCATATTTACAGAGATCCTGGATGATGATGGCAGGCATGTGAAGCCGGGGGAAATTGGAGAGCTTGTTATCACCACTCTCCAAAACGAAACGATGCCTTTACTAAGGTTCGCGACAGGAGATATGCTTACCTTTACAGATTCCCCCTGTACATGCGGGAGAAATACGCAGCGTTTAAGCTCTGTCATGGGCAGGAAACAACAAATGATAAAACTCAAGGGAACTAGCATTTATCCTCAAAATATCATCGAGATCCTTACGAATTTTAAAGGACTGGATACCTTCGTGATCGAGGCTCGAAGAAATGATCTTGAGATGGATATGATAACCGTAAAGGTCCCTGATAATGTATCTCTTGAACGAATCGATACACTTACTGAAATCTTTAAATCCAGATTACAGGTAACCCCCGATATTGAATTGGTAAAGAAAGAAGAAATTGAACTGCTTCGCTCCCCGGAAGAAAAAAGAAAGCCGGAGGTCTTCAGGGACTTGCGATAGATAGAATGGCTGCCTCCTTATCATAATATAAGTGGGTATAGCTATCATTAAGTTAATCCATTATTCCTTGATTAATATTTACCTCCCATTTTAGATTTATATTAATTCACACTGGTAGAAAAGGTTTTTAAATAAAAGGCAGAAGTATTAACTTAGACTTTTTCACAAAGGAGTACCACCTTTTCATTGTGCAGGTTGGTGGTGAAAAAAGCATATACTGTCCCCCCATCCTCGATCTTAAGTTCTTTTCGAATTGCTTCTACAGATTTTGGGAAATTACGGGTGGTGATATTGGCCTTCTTAAGGCGTGGATCTTTTTTTAATAGTTTTCTGTTATAAGGTAGGACATCTACGATTTTAAACCTTCTTCCCGGGAAATCAAATAAACTGTTTGAGGTGTAAAGGTGGCTATTGGCATGTAATTTTGCCGTACCGGTTTGCAGGCTTAGTTCTCCAAACAGCCCACTCTTCATAATGGCAGCATTTGGTTCATATAAAAAGGTCCCCGGTTCATTTAAAACGGGCTCTATTGTAAGCTTTGAAAAATCGGCTTCAAATTCCTGAATATCATGTTTCCTAAAATTGGTTGTTTTGAGCCGGACTTTCCCGGTTGTGCCGGGTTCCAGCAGCCATATTAGCTCTTTAACATCGTTATCAACTGCTACTATGTGGATTTCTTTAACCTGTTCCAATTCTCCCAGTCCGGCTTTTAGATCCAGCAGGGGCGAGGTCTTGATAAGTATCCTCTGGGCTTTTTCAAAAAAGAGGTTCAGGTTGAGTGGCACATTTGGCGTGCATTGCTCCAGTAGAAAGATCTTGCCGCCATAATCATCCCTTCTTGCAGGGTCTATGTAGATCCAGTCAAATTTGTTAGTTGAGGATCTCAGGAATTCGAGACTGTCTCCCGTTACAGTAGTAATATTCTTAGCCCCCAGTTCTTTAAAATTATGTGTGGCTATTTCAGAAAGAGAACTATCTTTTTCGCAATGGGTTAATTGTTCAAATTTTTCAGCAAGAAAAAAGCTGTCGATACCAAGGCCACCGGTAAGGTCGATAAGGCTTTCCCCTTTAATAAGTTGGGCTTTATAACGGGCAGTCACCTCAGAGGAGGTCTGCTCGAGGTTGAGCCCGGGCGGATAAATAATATTGGAGGAACTATACCAGGTAGGAAGTTTCTTTTCGGCTTTTTTCCTGGCTGTGATCTGGGTGGCCAGTTCGCTCGCTGTAACTTTTTTGAACGGGCTGCCCTTCAGTAAAAGTTTAGAAATATCCAGCCCGGCATTTTCTTTTATAAAACTTTGAACATCCTGCTGTAAGAGAGCTTTATTCACTCTTAAAATATTTAAAGGTCCCTTGTGAGTCGTTTGACGATCTTATATTCACTTAAAGATTCTTTTGCTATAACCTTTAGGGCTGTATAAAAAGGTATGGCCACTACCATTCCCACTACTCCAAACATTAAACCTGCAATTAAGATTATAAGGAAGATCTCAAGTGGGTGTGAACGCACACTTGCTCCAAAGATGAGTGGCTGGCTTATAAAGTTATCTATCAATTGGGCGATCCCGTAACCAAGCATTACATAGATCACCCTTGGCAGGATAATGGTCTGGAAATCGGCCCCCAGATTGCTTGAGATCACAAAAAGAGCCATTAATATTCCTGCAAAAATTGGCCCCAGATAGGGCACCAAATTTAGAATGGCACATATAAAAGCAATAGCTACCGGGTTGTTGACTTCAAAGATGCTGAGTAAAAGCACGTAAAGGATAAAGAGTACTGTTATTTGTAAAGTAAGACCTACGAAATAACGTGAAAGCAGGATCTTGATTTTATTGAAAACCCGCTGGAATTTATCTTCCTCGCCTTTGTTGGCAAAGACCAGGATGCTGTTAAGCATTAACTTGCTGTCCTTCAATAGAAAGAAGGAAATAAATATTATAGAGAAGACAGCGATCAATGTAGCGCCCAGGATCCCAAAAACACTGTTAAGGAACCTGGGGATCATATTCATATCCAGGCTTCGCATGAACTCACTTTGGCGTATACTTTCCAGGATATTGATCTCTTCTACGCCCAGGTAAGCATTTATCTGGGTATTTAGTTCATTGATATCGTTTTTAAATGCCTCGATATCTATTTGCCCTAAATGATAGGTCTGTTCTATCACTATAGGCACAAAGACCAGGATGATCCCTACAAAAATGAGCAGTACCAGCAATAAAACTATAATTACAGCGAGCTGATTTGGAATACGAAGGCTGGATCTTAGAAAGATCACTACAGGACGTCCTATAAGCGAGATAACTCCTGCTACTGCTATATAAACCAGTACACTTTGAATGGTATATAAAAAATACAGCAGCAGGAATATTCCAATTAATATCCCTACTGCACGTAGAATTCCGTAAGAAAAGGATTTTGCGTTCACCTTGTAAAGATATTATTTCTCACGTAAGGGAGGAAGGGTTTTAGTAATTTCATAAAAAGCGATCCCAGTAGCCTGGGATACGTTCATACTGCTGTTATGGCCAAACATCCTTATATGTACCTTATTTTCAACTTCATCCAGCAGCCTGGGGGATATTCCATGCCGCTCGTTTCCAACAATTAAAATGATCTTTTCTTTATTGCTGAAGTCGATCGAATCTATTTGTGTGCTGTCATTTGTTATTTCGAGCCCATAGGAGATGTAACCATCCTGCCTGTATTTTCTTATTGCTGCCACAGGATCTTCCCATTCCTCATAGGCTACAGTTTTATAAGTTGCTCTTGCTGTTTTTTTAAGCCTGTTGCTGTTAAGATTTATGGGAGTCCCACAAAAAACCAGTTTTTCAATATTAAAAGCATCGGCCAGGCGAAAAAGACTGCCAATATTGGCATCTCCCATTAAATTATCTGTAAGCAGCACAACAGGAAATTTTAAGCCGGGGGAGTGGTGCTCTTTATGGGATAGCTGGTTGCTCAATTCTCAAAAGCGTATTTAATGATATTGGCGCCCATTTGCAATGCCTTTAAACGAACCTCGGGCGGGTCATTATGTACTGCTGGATCTTCCCATCCATTTCCCAGGTCGCTTTCATATGTAAAAAGCAGGACCAGTCTCTGGTCTTCAAAGATCCCGAACGCCTGTGGGGGTAGCCCGTCGTGTTCGTGGATCTTTGGCAGTCCATTGGGGAAGGTATAAGCGGTATTAAAAATAGGGTGGGAGGCAGGTAGTTCCTGCAGCTCCTTATCTGGATACACTTTTTTAAGCTCTTTTCTTAGGTATTCATTCATACCGTAATTGTCATCTATATGCAAAAAGCCGCCACTTTGAAGATATGTACGCAAATTCTTTGCCTCCTCATCACTAAAGTAAACATTCCCATGCCCTGTCATGTGCACAAAAGGGAATTGATAAAGGTCTGTACTTCCTGGAGTTACTGTAGCGGGTTTAGGGTCTATGGCCGTATTGATATTCTCGTTGCAAAAGTTAATTAAATTGGGGAGGGATGTTGGATTGGAATACCAGTCCCCACCACCCTGATATTTAAGCACAGCAATTTCCTGCGATATGGCAATGTTGATCGACAGGCAAACTATTAGTGTCGAAATAATTCGCTGCATATTTTTAGGATGTACTGTGAATGCCAAACTTTTACCGAAGATAAGAATTTATAGGAAAGAAAAAACAGGTTAAATTAAGTTAGGCCTAGAGGTGAGATTATTCCTCATTCGCCAGGGCGACTGTATGACAGGCAACGATGGCTGCGGTTTCTGTTCTCAATCTACTATTGCCAAGGCTCACCGGGATCCAATTGTTTTCCAGAGCCTGGGCAATCTCATTGCTGGAGAAATCGCCTTCGGGGCCAATAAGGATCGTACTGCGAGTTCCCGGGTTCAAAACGCTTTTGAGAGATTTCTTCAGGTCACCTTCTTCACAATGCGCAATGAATTTATCTCCTTCTATTTCAGAAGAAATAAAATCTGAAAACGCCTGATCCTTATTAAGTTTAGGGATGCTAAGGTGAAGTGATTGTTTCATAGCGCTCTGGAGTACCCGCTCATATCTTTCCAGCTTTACCACCTTTCTTTCACTATGCTCACATATTACAGGAGTGATCTCCCGTACCCCAATTTCAGTTGCTTTTTCCAGGAACCATTCATACCTGTCATTCATTTTTGTTGGGGCCACTGCAAGATGTAAATAATAGGCCGGCTTAGCTTCTTTTTCCGTTTCCAGGACAGTGGCGGTACATTGTCTGGAATCAATGCTAAGGATCTCGGTTTTAAAGAGAAATCCTTTCCCATTGGTAACGTTAAGGATATCTCCTTCTTTCTTCCGGAGAACTTTTACAATATGCCTGCTTTCTACCTTCGGAAAGATCACCTGCCGGTCATTTTCATCGATTTCAGGATGATAGAATAACTGCATATTAAAATTTATAACGGGCCTGGGCGGTTACTCCCATATCTGTAAATTCCTCCTCCAGGTATTTGTAATAGCCCACAATTCCAATCATTGCAGCATTATCTGTAGTATACTCAAATTTGGGGATGTAGGTTTGCCAGCCATACTTTTGCTCCCCCGCTTTTAAAGCGGTTCTTATGCCGCTGTTGGCAGAAACCCCGCCACCTATGGCTATTTGATTTATCCCGGTTTGTTTTACTGCCTTTTTGATCTTATCCATTAAGATCTCCACGATGGTGTATTGAATGGAGGCGCAAATATCATCCCTGTTCTCTTCAATAAAATTTGGGTTATTCTTTACTTCCTTCTGAATAAAGTATAGCACCGCGGTTTTGAGTCCGCTAAAACTAAAATCCAGACCGTCCACCTTTGGCTTGGTGAATTTATAAGCTTTAGGATTACCGGTCCTGGCATATCTATCAATAAGAGGTCCTCCCGGGTAGGGAAGGCCAAGGATCTTGGCACTTTTATCAAAAGCTTCCCCTACGGCATCATCAATTGTTTGCCCTATTACCTCCATTTCAAAATAATTAGAAACTTTCACAACCTGGGTATGACCGCCACTTATGGTCAAAGCCAGGAAAGGAAATGTGGGCTTGGGAAAATCCTCCTCATCTATGAAATGAGCCAGAATGTGCGCCTGCATATGATTTACCTCTATAAGCGGAATATTCAATCCCATAGAAAGAGATTTTGCAAAAGAAGTACCAACCAGAAGGGAACCCATTAGTCCCGGTCCTTTGGTAAAAGCAATTGCAGATAAGTCTTTTTTGTCGATATTTGCCTCTGCAAGGGCCTGATGGATTACAGGAACAATGTTTTGTTGATGCGCCCTGGATGCCAGTTCTGGTACCACACCGCCATATTTTTTATGTACCTCCTGGGTGGCCACAATATTTGAGAGCAATTTATCGTTGTGCAGGACAGCCGCGGCTGTGTCATCACAGGAAGATTCAATGGCGAGAATATAGATGTCGCGGGAATTTATCATTAAATTTGAAGGGGCATATTTATTGTTTATACAGTTCACAAAGTTATAATATAAAAGCGTATCAAAAAATTCTGGAAAATACTAATTAGGACAGTCGTGGGACTGCTTTTGTTTTTCGTGTTTTTATTGATCTTATTTTCCATCCCTGCCGTACAAACATCGGTGGCAAAGAAGTTAACAAATTCCATACAGGAGCGATCAGGCGTTAATATCTCCATTGGCAGGGTAAGCTTCTCCTATTTTGGGAAGATCAAACTCAACGACGTCTACGTTGAAGATCATCATAATGACACCCTCCTCAATGTTCAGGAGCTACGTTCCTCTCTATTAAGTGTCTCAAACCTTATGAATAACACTCCACGCCTGGGAAATACCACTGCCCGGGGCTTCACCTTCAAGATGAAGCGTTATGCCGGGGAGGATTCAGATAACCTCAGTATCATTCTTGATAAATTAAGAACAGAACCTACCGGTGAGAAAACGCCGTTTGAACTTTCCATACGCGATATCATTATTACCAATGGACATTATAGTTATATAGACGAAAACCTTGATATCCCCGAGATCATTGTTCTAAGGGACCTCGACCTGCAGGCAGAGATGCTTAAGGTCGTGGATGACAGCTTTACGGTAAAAGTAAATTCCCTTGCAGCTAAAGAAGGCAGAGGGCTGGATATTACAAACCTAAGGACAAATTTTTCCTATAGCCCCACAGCTATGGGACTGGAGGGGCTTATTCTTGAAACTCCCCACTCGCAGCTAAATGCAGATATTGACCTGGTGTACGTGATTTCCGATTTTTCCGATTTTCAGAATAAAGTAAACCTCAATGGAACAATAAGGGAGTCTAAGGTGTCAACCAATGACCTTAAACTGTTCTATGAACCTTTTGGGGAAGATGGGGATTTTATTCTAGAAAGCAGGATCACCGGTACCCTTAATGATTTCTTGCTGGAGGACCTGGTAGCCTCGGGGATGGACCGTAGCTCCATTGAAGGAAACCTGCGGGTACAGGGTGCCTTTTCAAAGGAAGAGAATGCTTTTAGGCTTGAAGGAGATCTTGATCGTTTGGCATCCAACTATTATGACCTCGTGAATTTACTGCCATCCATCCTTGGGGAAAGTCTTCCGGTTACTCTTCGGGATTTTGGAAATTTACAAATTAAAGGTAATACTATTATTACCGCCAATTCCCTGGATGCAGATGTGTCTATAAACACGCAACTTGGTAGTGCAAGGGCAGATATTGTGCTTCGCAATTTCAGTAATTCCACTCAAACAACTTATAAAGGTAACCTTGTTTTCAATGATTTTAACCTGGGCAGGCTGCTCGATAATAAAGATCTTGGAAGGACAAGTTTTGACCTTAATATAGATGGAAAGGGTTTTACTGCTGAAAGTCTTAATACGAATGTTCGAGGCCGCATTTCCAGAATTAGATATAACGATTACCGCTATAGCAGTATCCTGGTAATGGGTACGGTTCGAAATTCTATTTTCAACGGAAACCTGGTTTCTCAGGATCCGAATCTTCAGATGGAATTCAACGGACTCGTAGATATCTCTGCTGCTGAAAATAAATACGATTTTGAAGCCTCTGTGGGATATGCAGATCTAAATGAACTTAATTTTGTTTCCAGGGATTCCCTTTCCATACTTAAAGGGGATATAATTATGAATATGCAGGGAAATACCCTGGACAATATATCTGGTGAGATCTTTCTTATCAATACCACATATCAAAACCAAAATGACCTTTACTATTTTGATGACCTTAATGTTTCTTCCACATTTGACGAGGAGGGCATAAGGACTATTACGGTAAATTCGCCAGATGTTATAAGCGGCGTGGTGACCGGAAGATTCCGGTTGGCTGAAGTAGGGGCTTTAATGGAGAATTCTATTGGGAGTATTTATACCAATTACCGGCCAAATACCATTACCAGCAACCAATACATGGAATTTGATTTTGATATTTATAACAAGATCGTGGAAGTATTCTATCCTGAAATTGAACTGGCACCAAACACCTTTATTCGTGGCAGGGTAGAATCTGACGAATCTGAATTCCGCCTTACTTTTCGCTCACCCAGGATTGAGGCTTTTGGGAATATGATGCAGGACATCAATATACAGGTAGATAACACCAACCCAATCTATAATACCTTCGTGGAGGCAGACAGTGTATCCACGTCCCTATATAATTTTTCTGAATTCAGCTTAATCAATGTAACCCTTCGAGACACACTTTTCATAAGGTCTGAGTTCCAGGGAGGGAAAACAAATGAAGATGTCTTCAATATTAACCTGTTTCACACCATCAATGAAGAAAACCGCTCTGTAGTGGGTATACAGCGATCTGATGTCAAATTCAGGGATAATGTGTGGTATTTAAATGAGAACAGCAACAAAAGCAATAAGATCATATTCGAGAACAACCTGAGAACCCTGGAAATAGACTCCTTGACATTGACTCATCAGGATGAGGAAATTCGACTTAGTGGGGAAATGCGGGATTCTACTTATAAGAATTTCAGGATAGAATTTGATAATGTAGATATCGCAAAGGTTACTCCTGAAATTGATAGCCTTAAGCTTGACGGGATCATAGATGGAAGGCTCCAGCTACTGCAGGAAGAAGGAGCGTTTTTTCCCAATACTTCCATGGTTATCGATGGCCTCGCTATAAATGATGTCCCAATGGGAAGGCTTAATCTTGATGTGGAGGGAAATCAAGACCTTACGCTTTACAATGTAGACGCCACTCTCACCAGGAGAGGTTTTGAGTCCCTTAGTGCTGTAGGGGCTATTAATGCTGCAGGAGAAACTCCTACTATAGACCTGGATGTTAACCTGCGCAATGTAAACCTTACGGCTTTTAGTCCGCTGGGGGGAGAGGCCATAGACAATATAAGAGGCTATGCAACGGGTGATGCAAAGGTTACAGGAGATTACCGAAATCCCGATATCGAGGGGCAGCTGGAACTTGAAGACGCAGGGTTCAGGATCCCATATCTCAATATAGATTATAATCTTAACAACACTGCTATTGTAGACCTTACCAACCAGCAGTTCAATTTTAATAAAGTTGAGATCCTGGACATTAAGCACAGGACCCGCGCAAACATAGACGGAAATATTTCTCATAGGAATTTCAGGGAATGGTTCCTGGACCTTCAAATAAACAGTGACAGGATGCTGGTACTGGATACCCAGGCAGAGGAAGATGCCCTGTATTACGGGACAGCGTTCATTTCAGGATTTTCTACCATCAAAGGCCCTACAGATGAGCTGGTGATCAATGTCAACGCAACTACAGAAAAAGGTACCATCTTCAAGATCCCGTTAAGTGATGCCGAATCTATTGGGGATAATTCATATATACATTTCTTGAGTCCCGAGGAAAAAGCTTCACGCCTGGCAGGGGAAGAGATCATCATACCTGATGTAAAAGGCCTCGAGCTAAATTTTGATCTGGATATCACCAATGCTGCTGAAGTTGAAGTGGTTGTAGACCAAACCAGCGGTAGTACCCTTCGCGGCCGCGGAGCCGGGAACATGCTTATCGAGATCAACACCAATGGTAAGTTCAATATGTGGGGCGATTTTGTGGTGTATGAGGGAGTTTATAACTTTAAATATGCCGGCCTGGTACAAAAGACATTCAGAGTGCAATCTGGCGGGAGTATAAACTGGGATGGAAGCCCTACAAATGCCCAGCTCGATGTAAGTGCGGTATATGAAGTTGATGCCAATCCTGCTGTATTACTTGAAAATCCAAGTCTTAACCGTAAGATCCCGGTAGAGGTAGTTATCCTTCTGCAAGGGCAAATTACCCAGCCGGACCTTACCTTTGATGTCAATTTCCCCAATGCAAGTTCTGTGGTACGGTCTGAACTGGAATACAGGATGAATGACCGCGCCAGCCGGGAATTACAGGCATTATTCCTGGTTACCCAGGGCTCGTTCTACAGTGAATTTGCCATTGGTCAAAATGCTATTACAGGAAATCTTGTAGAAAGAGCTTCCAGCCTTGTAAACGATATTTTTGCAGATGAGGACGGGAAATTCCAGGTAGGAGTGAACTATGTGCAGGGAGACCGCACTCCAGATCAACAAACCGTGGACAGGTTTGGCTTAAGCCTTCAAACCCAGATAAGCGACCGGGTGTTGATCAACGGGGCCGTGGGTGTGCCAGTAGGAGGGATGACAGAGTCAGTTATAGTTGGAGATGTGGAGATCCAGTTCTTGCTAAATGAGGACGGGTCGTTGAGAGCTAAGGTCTTCAACCGCGAAAACAATATTCAGTTTATAGGAGAGGAAATAGGTTTTACTCAGGGAATAGGTTTAACTTATTCCGTAGACTTTGACACTTTCAAAGAATTGATAAGGAAGATCGTTAATACCCAGGCAGTACTTACAGAGGAAGAGGAGGAAGAAGAGGTGCCGCCAAACAGGGCAAGATCGCTTGCTCCCAATTATGTAGTCTTTCCGGAAAAGGATTAATCGAAATTAAATTTCGGTTAAAAGCACTGGGCCACACCGGGGTTTAGCTGAATCTTTGTAATTTTAATTCATAAATTATCTAAATGGCAAAAAAAATACAGCGTATTGGAGTACTAACATCTGGGGGGGACGCTCCCGGTATGAATGCAGCAATAAGAGCAGTAGTAAGGGCATGCGCCTATTATCATACAGATTGTGTAGGATTCTATCGGGGATTCCAGGGTGTGATCGAAGGAGATTATGAAGAATTAAATGCACGTAGTGTAAGAAATATTATCTCAAGAGGCGGTACCATATTAAAATCTGCACGTTCCAGGGAGTTCCTTACCAAAGAAGGCAGGCAAAAAGCTGCCGATACTATTAAGAAGGCAGAAATTGATGCCCTGGTCCTCATTGGTGGTGATGGTACTTTTCGCGGCGGGAAGATCTTTAACGAAGAGCACAATATATCTGTTATAGGAGTTCCGGGAACTATTGATAATGATATTTTCGGAACAAATTATACCATAGGGTATGACACAGCTCTAAATACCGTGGTTGAAGCTATTGATAAAATAAGGGATACAGCAAGCTCCCATAACAGGTTGTTCTTTGTGGAAGTAATGGGGCGTGATGCCGGTTTCATCGCTCTTAACAGCGGAATTGGAGCAGGGGCAGAGGAAATTCTAATTCCTGAAGAAAACCTTGGGCTGGAAAGATTGCTTTTTTCACTGGAAAGAAGCCGAAGATCTGGTAAAACCTCCAGTATAGTTGTGGTTTCTGAAGGTGATAAAATAGGAAAGAACGTTTTCCAGCTGGCAGAATATGTTACTCAGAATTTACCTGACTATGATGCCCGGGTAACAGTCCTGGGGCATATACAAAGGGGAGGAAGCCCATCCTGTTTTGACAGGGTACTGGCCAGCAGGCTTTGCGTGCGGGCGGTGGAACTGCTCCTGGACGGGCAAACCAATATGATGGTTGGCTTTATAAATAATAAAGTGGAATCCTGCAGTCTGGAGGACGCTCTTAAATCAAAACCCGACATAAATAAGGACCTTTTAAGAATTTCAGATATACTTTCAACTTAGCCCATGACAATTGCAATTATAGCCCACGATGGCAAAAAGGCCGAAATGGTCCAGTTCCTCAATGAGAACAAGACCACATTAAAAGGAAAAAACGTGCATCTTATAGCCACGGGCACAACCGGCCTTAAGGCTGAAGCCGCCGGATTCCAGGTAGAGAAACTACTCTCTGGCCCGGTAGGAGGGGATGCACAAATAGCTTCAAGGCTGGCAGAGGGGAAAGTAGATATGATCTTCTTCTTCAGGGATCCCCTCGATAAACATCCACATGAACCCGATATCATTATGCTGCTAAGGTTATGTGATGTTCACAATATCCCCATTGCTACCAATCCGGCTACTGCAGGTTTATTGATAAAGGGGATATAGGATTTTTAGAAGGTATATGCAGGAGGGTTTCGATAAAGAGAAACAGAGCCCTTTTTATCGTTATTTATTTAACTGCAATTGCACTTATCTCCACATTTACAAATTTGGGTAAGTTAGCCACTTCCACCGTTTCCCTTGCCGGGGCTGTCTCGGGATCAAAATACTTCCCATAGACCTCATTGATCCGTGAAAAATTATTCATATCGCTAATGAAAATGGAAGTTTTGATCACATTCTCAAAGGTCATTCCTGCTTCTGTCAAAATAGCTTTTAGGTTCTCCATTACAAGTGTAGTCTCTCTTTCAAGATTTTCCACCTCGAGTTCATTGGTTTCAGGATTTATTGCGATTTGTCCGGAGGTATAAAGCATATTCCCACAAAGCACCGCCTGATTGTAAGGACCTATAGGCGTAGGGGCATTGTTGGTTTTGATGATCTTTTTCATGAGTTTTTCTGTTTACTGTTTTCTGTTTTCCGTTTAGCGTTTGTAGTTTGTTGTTTGTTGTTCCCCTCATGAGAATAAAGATACCTCGATATTTATTTTTAATAAAGTAAGAATGTAAAAATACCGAAAGAGAAATTAACTAATTAACGATTTCCTAAACCTTAACTCCTAACTCTTAACTCATCTCAATACTAACATCTCAATACTCAATACTAACATCTCAATACTCAATACTAACTAAAGTCTCCTATCTGGCTCATTCCGTTTATCGTACTTAATATCCCTTAGGATCGCACTCTTTATCCCAATGAAGAAATACCAGGAGGCACGTGGGCTAAAGGGTACCCAGTTAAAGCTCATCCTCCAGCTGTCCAGGTCTCGCTGGAAACGCAGCTGGGTATAGGTAAATCCGGCATCTTTAAGGTCAAATCCTGAAGAACCTCCAACCACCCATTTTGGAGCGATCTCTATATCCCCCGAAAACATGATAGAGTGGGAAGAGATCTCATTTTGTCTTGCGGTATTATTATAGGTCATAGTATACTGCATCCTGAAGTTCCACGGGATCTTGTAATTATACCACTGGTCATTTTCCCTTTCATCACCTTCAAAGACATCTTCCTCTTCATCAAAGAACCTGCCGTCTACATCTGTTCCCTTACCAAAGAGATCATCTGGGCGGCCACCACCTCTAAAGGTTTCATTGTCTATCCTGTCCTTATTTTCCCCGGCATCATCTGTAAAGTCCTTGCTGGAGAAGTTATACCCAAAGCTTACATTGGCCATGGTGAATCGAAAAAGGCTCCCGCCATTTGCTATATTTAACTTATCTATCCTTCGATTATTATTATCCAGGGCGTACATGTCAAGGTTGGCCACGACATTGATATCAAGCTTATTTTGAATGATAGGAATACTTCCACGCATATTTATTGGGGCCAGCCTCAGGGAATCTCCTGCCAGGTTATAGGCGGTCCCCACACTAAAGTTGTTAAGCAGGGTAATCTTTTTGGGTTCAGTAGCCGTGCTGTCCTTATCCCGAACTTTTGCCTCCAGCGTGTTACTTATACTCAGGCCCAGGGAACTTGCAAAGTTTTGTCCCGGGGGGCTGTACAAAGAACCCTGGAACCTGGAATATTCCACGATCCTGTTAAGGGCCGGGTCCTGCTCGTTAACAATTTCATATTCATCCCAGTATTGGTCAAAAGCAGGATTTATATTGTAACTTATAGAAGGACGCATCACATGTCTAATAGCCTGAATTTTCTTATCCCTGCCAAAACTTTTCATTCCATAAAGAGTTGTTCCCACACTGGTATTGAAGTTATAACTTCTGAAGGAATCAAAACCTCTTATAGTATCTACAACAACCTGCCGGGTATTGGGATCATATGACCTGTCAAAAGTCTTAAAAACCCAGCTCTCCTGGTAATTGGCACTGGAGGTTACACTAAAATGCCTGAATAATTTAAAGTTGGTGGACAATGGGATACTGTGCTGCACCCCATAATTGGCATCCCTGAACATTTGTGGGGAGAGGAATAAGGAATCTGTGGTAGATATCCTGTTTTCTGCCCTCATATTATATTGGAGGTTGATATTTTCTATCAAACCTTTTTTAACCCCCAGCTTAGGTGCAAGTGGAAAAATACGCCCCATACTTGCCTGTAATGTTGGCAGGGTCATGTCTATTTGCTGGGTATTGGTGTTTTGCTGGTGGGTTGCGGCAATGTTGATGTTCACATTTGGCTCCCCGTCAAAGGTCTTGGAATAGGAAACAGAGGAACGAAGGGTGTTGTTAAGGAAATTGGCCGTATTGGATTGGTTTACCGACTCCTGATAATAATTGCTACTCCCCAGGTTTACCGATGCTGAAAATCTTGAACTTGGATTTGCTTTTGCGTCCTGGTTGTGGGTCCACTGCAGGTTGTAAACCGTTCTTTGAGAAAAATCGGGGAATCCACGTTCGCTATCAAGTAAATTCTCATACCTGAAATTTAGATTCCCCCGGAATTTGTACCTCACGGCATAATTTGATTCCAGCCTTAGCCCATAACTTCCATTCGTATAGTAATCTCCCAGGACCAGGAGATCTGCATAATCACTTATTGCAAAATAGTATCCTCCATTTTGTAAGAAATACCCTCGTTGATTTGTTTGTCCAAAGGAAGGAATTATAAAGCCCGAGGTTTGCTCCTCTGTCATAGGAAAATAACCGAAAGGAAGCCCCAGGGGAGTTGGAACATCTGCAATGTACATATTCACCAGGCCACTCACGATCTTCTTTTGAGGAACAAATTTTATTCGCCGCGCGTAGAAGTAATAATCTGGATTCTCTTCATCTTCAGAAGTGGTGAACCTTACATTCTGCATATAGTAAACAGAATCGTTCTGTCTTTTGGTCACTTCGCCTATAACATTAAAAGAACCCTGATTGGTCCTGGAATTATAAACCAGTGCCTTTTGGGAACTAAAATTAAACCGGATGGAATCCGGTTCTACTGTATTCTGCCCCTGTGTAAATATGGGCTTCTGGGAGTATGCACCTGTGGAATCTGGGATTCCAAATGCATAAACTTCGTTTTTATTATTGTCTACTATGATTAAACCGGCAGTAATAACCATATCTTCGTATGTGATCTGGGCCTGATTATAAAGGTACATGCGGTTCTCTTTGGGGCTAAGGCGCATATAATCCACTGCTTCATATTTCACAACATCTGTAAGCAATTGAGGTCTTCGAATGGTATCTGTGAAAACAGTATCCTGTCTTACCTCCGGCATAGGAAGCAAAGGGGAGATAGCAAGGGAATCACTTACCCCTGTGACAGTATCGCGCTGGGCTTCAATACGAACCTCATTTGCAGTCTTGATTTCCTGGGCAAGGGAAATTCCATGCCCGGCAAACAAAAAAACTATAAAAAAAAGAGTATTAAGTGAGTTTGTCTGCAATGGTTTTCGTGCTATTTTTGTACAGAATGGCTTGCTTTTTGAATAACCAAAATTACATATATTTTTTTAGCTTCCTTTTCGGATTTAAAAAAAATAAGACTTTAAAATAATTGACCTAATCATATCGTTAGATATTTATGAGAACGAACCCCATTAAGCTTTTCGTATTATTCTTGACCGCATTTGTATTTATTGCCTCCACACCCGCGCAAAATGGCCCGGGTAAAAAACAATTTGTGGTAGTACTTGACGCCGGGCATGGTGGAAAGGACCCCGGGAACCGGGGAGGTGGTTTTAAGGAAAAGGACATTGCACTCAACATAGTGCTGCAGGTAGGAAGACAACTTGAGAAAGATCCCAATGTAAAGGTGATTTATACAAGGGATAAGGATATATTTATTCCCCTGGACCAGCGGGCCAAAATAGCCAATGAAGCCAAGGCCGACCTTTTTGTATCTGTCCACTGTAACGCCCACAACTCGCAGGCATATGGCACAGAGACCTTTGTATTAGGACTTCACAGGAATCAAACCAACTTTGAGGTTGCAAAAAGAGAGAACTCGGTAATTTTCCTTGAAGAGGATTATGATATAACTTATGGCGGGTTTGATCCAAATTCTCCCGAATCCTATATTGGAATGATGATCATGCAGGAGGAATACCTGGAGCAAAGTATTTTGCTGGCAGATTTCGTACAGAAGAAATTCACCAATGATCTAAAGAGGAACAACAGGGGAGTAAAGCAGGCAGGTTTCCTTGTACTGCACCAAACCTATATGCCAAGCGTGCTTATTGAAACAGGTTTCCTTACAAACAATAGCGAGGGAGCGTATTTGAACAGCAGTACCGGCCAGTCAAAAATGGCAGAGGCTATCACCAATGCAATTGTAGATTACAGCCACACTATTAACCTGGCTACCCTTGAAAATATTTCAGAAGAAGTAGCGGCAGAGATCGTTACATCCGAGCCTGTTATAGATATTTATGATGGTGTCACCTTTAAGGTGCAGCTGGCTGCAAGTTCCAAAAAACTTGAGCCCAAATCATCCAACTTTAAAGGATTGACCCCCGTATTTAGGGAAAAAGAAGGAAAGCTTTATAAATATTACTATGGAGCTACCTCCAGTTATTCCCAAATTCAAAAACTTCACCAGCAGGCAAAAGCAAAGGGATATCCAAGCAGTTACGTAGTCGCATTCAGGGAAGGCAATAAGATTACAGTTAATGAGGCGTTAAATTCACAGAGCAAATAGGGGTACATTCCTATATTTATTTCTAAATTTGTACGTATTCTAAAAAAATAAGCTTTTGAAATATTCTAAAGAGGTTAAAACCGGTATTTTGGCTGTTATAGCCATTTTAATACTAATATTTGGTTATAGTTTTTTGAAAGGACAAAATCTCTTAGACTCCAGCAGAACATTTCACGCAATTTATGCCGATGTTGAAGGGCTTTCAACCTCCTCTCCCGTAACTATTAACGGGCACAAGGTTGGCCAGGTGACAAGGATTGGTTTCCTTGATGAAACCGGTCTTCTTTTGGTAACCTTCACCGTGGATACAGATTTTAAATTCTCTAAAAATAGTCTCGCACAGGTGTATGGAGGTGGTATTATTGGAGGGAAATCCCTTGGAATTGTTCCTGAATATGAAATGGGACAAATGGCCAAATCTGGCGATACCCTGCCCAGCGATATTGAAGAGGGTATTATGGAACTTGTGAATGAGAGGCTTACCCCGCTTCAAATTAAAGTTGAAAGGGCAATTGTGAGTACAGATTCTCTTTTGACTTCCCTAAATGAGGTACTTAATCCTGAAACCCGCAACAATATAGCTCTTGCCCTGGAGGATCTGGCTTTGACAGTTTCTTCTATTAAAGGCACTGCAGAGTCACTAAACGGGATCGTAGCAGGAAATTCAGAAAAGCTGAACCGTACCTTCACCAATCTTGATGAAATGTCCGGAAACTTCAATAAGTTTTCAGATACTTTGGCACAGGTCAATATAGGTGCAATGACAAGAGATATCGAAAAGGTAATTGCAGATTTTGAACAGCTTTCCAATAACCTTAACAGTGGGAGAGGTACTGCAGGTAAACTACTTACAGATGATTCGGTATATGAAAATCTTGAAAGGGCTACCAGTGAACTGGAACAACTCCTGCAGGATGTCAAGCTCAACCCAAAACGCTATGTCCATTTCTCTGTATTCGGTAAAAGTGGAAGGCCTTATGAACCTGTAAGGGATACAATTAACTAAACCAGCAATATGCAATTTCTTGCTCAAATTCTCTTTGTGATCGCCCTGGTAGCGGGCGTTGGACTATTTATCCGAAATATTCGAAGGATCATTAGGAATATCAAACTGGGACGACCCGTAGATCGAAAGGACAATCCCGGGGAACGTTTTGCAATGATGGCCCGGATCGCATTTGGACAGTCCAAGATGGTAAAGAGGCCGCTTTCAGGTTTTCTTCACATTATAGTTTATCTGGGCTTTATCATAATAAATATTGAAGTGTTGGAGATCATCATAGATGGGATCTTTGGTACTCACAGGGTAATGGGTGCCGCCGGCCCTCCTTATAATTTTTTAATTGGTGCCTTTGAGATCCTTGCCTTCCTCGTGCTGGTTGGCGTAATTGTCTTCTGGACCAGAAGGAACATCTCGAACATTTATAGGTTCCTGGGGAATGAACTTAAAGGATGGCCAAAGAATGATGCTAATTATATTCTTTATTTTGAAATGGTATTAATGACCCTGTTTCTGGTCATGAATGCTACAGATTATCAATTACAACTTAAGGAGGCTCCTTACTATTTCAGGGAAACAGGTATAATTGGTTCTTTTCCTATAAGCCAATTTCTCTCTCCAATCTTTGAAGATTTGAGTATCTCTACTCTTATCGTTATTGAAAGAGCCGCCTGGTGGTTACATATCCTGGGAATACTTTTCTTCCTGAATTATCTTTATTACTCAAAGCATCTTCACATACTACTGGCTTTCCCGAATGTGTATTTTGCAAAATTGACACCGCAAGGGCAATTCAATAATTTACAGTCTGTAACAGATGAAGTGAAACTCATGATGGATCCTGAAGCCGACCCTTATGCGGCCCCGGCTGATGCTGAAGAGGAAGAGATGCCGGCCAAATTTGGAGCATCAGATGTTATGGACCTAAACCAGGTACAGCTATTAAACGCCTACACCTGTACAGAATGTGGAAGGTGCACCTCTGAATGTCCTGCCAACAGAACAGGGAAAAAACTTTCTCCAAGAAAGATCATGATGGATACCCGTGACAGGCTGGAGGATGTGGGTGCGATCATCAATAAAAAAGGCAAATTTGAAGATGATGGCAAACAGTTACTGGATGATTATATTTTAAGAGAAGAACTTTGGGCATGTACAACTTGTAATGCCTGTGTGGAAGCCTGTCCTGTTGGGATAGATCCACTATCAATTATCCTGGATATGAGACGCTACTTAGTGATGGAAGAGAGTGCAGCTCCCAATGAACTGGCCATAGCAATGACAAATATTGAGAACAATGGAGCGCCCTGGCCATATAATCAAATGGACAGGTTGAACTGGGCTGACGAAAAATAGGAAAGAATCTAATTTATACACTATAAAATTGACCGGGTAGTACATATATCGTCAACCGGGTATAAAATATAAAAGAATGGCAGAAGCAATAAAAGTCCCCACAATGGCTGAATATATGGCCGAAGGAAAAAAACCTGAAGTTTTATTCTGGGTTGGTTGTATGGGAAGTTTTGACGACAGGGCTAAAAAAGTTACCAAGGCTTTTGTAAAATTATTGAGCGAGGCAAATGTAGATTTCGCCGTGCTGGGAACTGAAGAAAGCTGTACCGGAGATCCTGCCAAGCGTGCGGGAAATGAATTCCTTTTTCAAATGCAGGCAGTGACCAATATTGAGGTGCTTAACGGTTATGAGATCAAAAAGGTTGTAACGGCCTGCCCTCATTGCTTTAACACAATAAAAAATGAATATCCCGTGCTTGGTGGTAACTATGAAGTAATGCACCATACGACTTTCCTTAAATCCTTGCTTGAAGAAGGTCGGCTTAAGGTTGAGGGTGGAAAATTTAAAGGTAAGAGGATCACCTTTCATGACCCCTGCTACCTGGGACGCGCCAATAACGTCTATGAAGCTCCAAGGGACTTGCTTAGAAAGCTCGAAGTGGAACTCGTAGAGATGAAAAAATGTAAAAAGAACGGGATGTGCTGTGGAGCCGGGGGTGGACAGATGTTCAAGGAACCGGAACCCGGTAACAAGGACGTAAACATTGCCAGGACAGAGCAGGCAATGGAAGTAAAACCGGAGATCATAGCAGCAGGTTGCCCGTTTTGTAATACCATGATGACAGATGGGGTTAAAAGCAAGGACCAGGAAAAGAATATTGAGGTAATGGATGTGGCAGAGATGATCGCCAATGCCCACGATCTTTAATTCAGAATAACCTGGAGAACTTCCGCCTGTAAAAAATAAAAAATTCCGGTTCTAATTCTCTATGGAACACAAACCGGAAGATGTCGTAATTATTTCAGAAGTAATTAGTTAAACTTTCCAATTTAGTGGTACTATTTTTGAAGCTACCCCAATTATACAGTAGCTTTGTGAAAAAATAATCCTCAACTAAATGTTTGTACCTTTTAACGAATTACCAGATACTTCCCGTGTATGGATCTATCAGGCCAACAGGTCTTTTACAGATGCCGAACTAACGGAGATTTCCTCTAGACTTGAAACTTTTTTAGCTGCCTGGACAGCTCATGGAGGTGATCTCAATGCTTCCTATGAAATTAAATACAGGAGGTTTATTATCATTGCTCTTGATCAGGAAGTGCGTGCAGCTACAGGATGTTCTATAGATGCTTCTGTGGCTTTCATACAGCAGCTCGAAAAGGACTACAATGTGGACCTTCTCGATAAGATGAATGTGAGCTATAAACAAGGGGAACACGTGGCCTTTAAAACCCTTATAGATTTCAGGAAAATGGCCAAGGACAAAGCAGTTTCTCCCAATACAATAGTTTTCAACAATTTGGTCAATAACAAGTATGAATATTTAAACGACTGGGAAGTCCCGGCAAAGGACAGCTGGCACAACCGGTTTTTAAAATAAAGGATTAAATGAGCATAAGGCCCCTTCATTTTCTTTTTCTAATAAGCATTCTTTTTCTCAATTTACCGGTTACCGCTCAATCCAATGATCCGCTGGAAACCGTTGATTTTGAGAACCAGCGAATGTGGGTGGACAGCATTTATAACAACCTTAGCCTGCAGGAGAAAGTTGGTCAGCTTTTTATGGTAGATCTCTTTTCTAACGGTTCAAGGGCAAGCCACAATAAAGTAAGAGGATTGATCACTGAGCAGCATATTGGTGGGGTGATCTTTTCAAAGGGTGGGCCCGGGCAGCAGGCAAAACTTAATAATGAATTTCAGGAACTGGCAAAGGTTCCCTTGCTCATAGGAATGGATGCTGAATGGGGCCTGGCGATGAGGCTGGATTCTACCTTTGCCCTGCCATGGAACATGACCCTGGGGGCGGTTCAAAGCCTTAAACTTATTGAAGAGGCAGGAGCTTCTATATCACGTCACTCCAGAAGATTAGGAGTGCATATAAATTTTGCTCCGGTCATTGATATTAACACCAATCCAGAGAATCCTATCATTGGGAACAGGGCCTTTGGGGAGGAAAAGATCAATGTGACCAATAAAGCATTAGCCTTTATGAAAGGGATGCACAGGGAGGGTATCCTCTCCAGTGCGAAACATTTCCCTGGACATGGAGACACAAATAGTGACAGTCACAAAACCCTGCCCACTATTTCTTTTTCTCGTGCCCGTATTGACAGTACAGAACTTTTTCCTTATTACAAACTCATAGATGAAGGGGTTTCCAGTATAATGGTAGCCCACCTCAATGTTCCAGGCCTGGAACGGGAAAAGAACCTGCCATCTTCACTTTCTAAAACCATTGTAACAGATCTTTTAAAGGAAAGACTGGGCTTCAAGGGTCTTATTTTCACTGATGCTCTGAATATGAAGGGAGCCTCCAATCACACCAGCCCGGGAGATATTGACCTTGCAGCATTCCTTGCAGGCAATGATATACTCTTGATATCTGAAGATGTACCGAAAGCTTCAGTGAAAATTATGGAGGCCTACAATAACGGCATTATAACAGAAGAAAGACTGTCGCATTCCGTAAAAAAAATACTGAAGGCAAAATACAAAGCAGGATTACATCATTACCTTCCTGTGAATCCTATTGGACTCGAAGAGAATTTACATACAGTGCAGGACAGGGTCCTCAATGAAGAACTATTTGAGAATGCAATTACCATCGTAAAGAATGATCTGGGGATCCTGCCTGTAAAAGACCTGGACACAAGGAAGATTGCCTATGTGCACTTTGGGGATGACAGTGGGGATGCTTTTTTAACCCAATTGCGCAAATATTCCCGCATTGATCACATAAAAGCAGAACGCCTGGATGAAATGATCTCGAAATTAAGAGAATATAATTTAGTGATCATAGGTTACCACAAATCCAATGCTTCCCCCTGGGCAAGGTATAAGTTTAGTCGTGATGAATTAACCTGGATTCACGAAATAGCAAAGAACAATCTCTCCATATTGAATGTATTTACCCGCCCTTATGCGCTGCTGGATCTAAATTCCTCCAGCCTTATGGAAGGGATCATTATGGGTTATCAGAATAGTCCCATAGCACAGGAAAAGACTGCGCAAATACTTTTTGGAGCATTGGAGGCGAGAGGGAAATTACCGGTGAGTGCAGGCGAGGAATTTCCTGCAGGTACAGGCTTCTATACCCGTGCTGTGAACAGGCTCTCTTACGGGATTCCAGAATCTGTAGGGCTGCGTTCCACCGGCCTGGCCAAGATAGATTCCCTTGTAGACCTGGCAATATCCAGGAAAATGACTCCGGGATTACAAGTGATGATTGCCCGCAGGGGAAAGGTTATCTATAACCGCAATGCAGGTTACCACACCTATGAAAAAAAGACCCCTGTAACAGATACCTCTCTATATGACCTGGCATCGCTTACGAAGATCCTTGCCAGCCTTCCTCTAATTATGGAACTTGAAGAAAGGGGTGTTATCAATTTTGACTCCCGGTTGGGAGAGCTTATGCCATATTTCATAGGGTCCAATAAGGAAAATATCCGGCTGCAGGATATGTTGCTTCATTATGGCCGGTTAAAAGCCTGGCTTCCGTTCTATGTTCCTACCATTGACCGGGCAACCAAAAGGCCATCCCTACAGTATTACAGGGAAAAACCAGTAGAGAATTTTAACCTGCAGGTGGCCAATGAAATGTATATAAGGAATGATATAAGGGATTCTATATTAGGAGTTATAAGAAGTAGTAGCCTTGAAAAACAGCTTGGTTACAAATACAGTGACCTGCCATTTTATATTATGAAATATTATCTGGAAGATCATCATAATGCTCCACTGGACCTTATTACCTACGACCGGTTCTATAATCCCCTTGGTGCAAATTACACGACATATTCTCCCCTGGAACATTTTTCCCTGGATCAAATTGTCCCTACTGAGGAAGATAAACTATGGCGGCGGCAAAGGGTACATGGGTTTGTACACGATCAGGGTGCTGCCATGCAGGGAGGTATAGGCGGCCACGCAGGCCTTTTCAGCAATGCTAATGATGTGACCAAGATCATGCAGCTATATCTCAATGGCGGGCATTATGGGGGCAGGAAATATCTCGAACAGGAAACCCTCGAGAAATTCAATACCTGTTATTATTGCGAAAACAATGTAAGGAGGGGTGTGGGTTTCGACAAACCTCAATTATCCCAGAGCGGTCCTACCTGTGGATGCGTTTCGCTGGCCAGTTTTGGACATAGTGGATTCACCGGGACCTTTGCCTGGGCAGATCCTGATGAAGAAATAGTGTATGTATTTCTTTCCAACAGGACTTATCCAGATGTGGATAACCGTGCCCTTATAAGGGAAAATATTAGAGAAAAGATACAGCAGGTGATCTATGATTCCATAGAATTTTAGGTAAATTAATTACCTTGCCTATAAATAACTTATTGAATGAGAATAGCCATAGTTTGCTATCCTACCTTTGGAGGTAGCGGGGTTGTAGCAACAGAACTTGGAATGGCCCTTTCTAAAAGAGGGCACGAGATCCATTTTATTACCTATAAGCAACCCGTGAGGCTCGAGCAACTCACCGGTAACATCCATTTTCATGAGGTCAATGTCCCTGAGTATCCTCTGTTTCATTTTCAGCCGTACGAGTTGGCATTGAGCAGCAAACTGGTGAATATGGTAAAGCTTTACGACATTGAACTACTCCATGTTCATTATGCCATTCCACATGCATATGCGGGATACATGGCCAAAAAGATGCTGGAGGAGGAAGGGATCTTTATACCAATGGTTACTACCCTGCATGGGACTGATATAACCCTTGTTGGAAACCATCCTTTCTATAAACCGGCGGTGACCTTTAGTATTAACAAAAGTGATGTGGTTACATCGGTTTCTGAAAGCTTAAAAGAGGATACACTTAGATCCTTTGAGATCACAAAAGAGATCAATGTTGTTCCTAACTTTATTGACAGTACAAAATATCTACGGGTGATGTCTGAATGCCAGCGAAGTTTAATGGCAGATGATGATGAATTCCTTATTTCTCACGTTAGTAACTTCAGGCCTGTAAAGCGTATTTTGGATGTGATAAAGATCTTTGCTATTATAAGCAGTAAGAAAAAAGCCAAGCTTATAATGGTGGGCGAGGGGCCTGAAAAAGAAAAGGCTGAGGATATGGCTTATGAATTGGGTCTTCAGGATAAGATCCTGTTTGTAGGACAAAGTAATGAGGTGGATAAGATCCTGTGCTTTAGTGATCTTTTCCTGCTTCCTTCAGAAAAAGAGAGTTTTGGACTGGCTGCCCTGGAAGCAATGGTCAACAGTGTACCTGTAATTTCTTCCAATACAGGAGGATTGCCAGAGGTGAATATACAGGGAGTGTCTGGTTACTTAAGCGATGTTGGAAATGTGGGGGAGATGGCAGAGAATGCCCTTGAGATCCTTAAAGATGAGGAAACCTTAAACAGGTTTAAAACAGCTGCAAGGAACCAGGCAAAAGCCTTTGATATTCATAAGATAGTACCGGTGTATGAAAATCTTTATCAAAAGGCACTTGATAAAATAAAAAAGGCGCAGATTTGATCTGCGCCTTTTCAAATTCTCTTTTTCAATATATCTAGAACTGGTATCTTACTCCAAGTGCAACATCTGGAGAGAATTCATTTAGTACATCGTAATCATTGAACCCAAATTCTGGTCTAAAATCCAGGGAAATCAATAATGGAATGTCGAAATTATATTCAATACCTACATTACCGGCAAGAAATAAAAAGGTTCCATCATTACCACGTCTTTCCAGTCTTCTTTTATCCTCAACGCTTCCAACTCCACCACCAACACCGGCGTACCAGTTGAAACCCGCTTCAATGTTCCAAACCCACTGGTAGATCGCTGCAAGCTTAAATGCGTCAAAACTGCTGTCATTTCTCCAACCAAGGTCAAGTTCCAGCCTGTTATTGTTCATTCCAAGAGCACGTTGGTAAGAAACCTCTGCTCCAAGACCGTCACCACCACCAAAACGTAGTCCTATGGCATTGTCTGCAATGGTTTGTGCCTGTGTAGTTAAACCGGCTCCTATAACGAATACTACTAGTAAAAATAATTTTTTCATATCTCTTCAGTTTTTAAATTGAAAGAGCAAATTTAAGTGTTAAAATTATACCCCCATACTGCGGTAAGCCAATGTATTGTTAATAATCATTAAAAACCTGTTAAGTGGGGAACTCAAATTATACGTAATTTTAGGCCTTTATGAAGAACTCTCTTAAAAAATTAGCAGAAGCAGTAGACGGGGAATTTCACGTAGATGACTTATATAAAAGCATTTATGCGACAGATGCTTCAGTATACCGGGAGAAACCTATTGCCGTTTGCTTCCCAAAACATGTGCAGGACCTTAAAACCCTTATAGAATTTGCAGCACAGCATCAAATAGGCCTGATTCCACGTACAGCAGGTACTTCCCTGGCCGGGCAATGCGTTGGCAGCGGTATTGTTGTAGATGTTTCCAGGTACTTCAATAGAGTGCTTCATATAGATCCGGTACAAAGAATAGCTGTTGTGCAACCAGGGGTTATACGCGATGACCTAAACCGGCAACTGGCGCACCACGGCCTCTTCTTTGGCCCGAACACTTCGACTTCCAACCGGTGTATGATAGGAGGGATGGCAGGAAATAATTCCAGTGGTACTACTTCTATTAGATACGGTACCACCCGTGATAAGCTTATTTCCATGAAAACCTTATTGAGTGACGGCAGCGAAGTGAATTTTGGAGAAATGACTGCTGAAGAATTTATGCTTAAACGGGAACAGCAGGATCTGGAAGGAAATATTTACAGGCAGTTATTTGAAATTCTTTCCCCTGCTGAAGTGCAGCTGGAGATACTCGATAAGTTTCCAGATCCTGCCATACATCGAAGGAACACAGGTTATGCCGTTGATGAGATCATCACTACAAATATTTTCAACCCTTCTGGCCCAGCTGTAAATATGTGCAGATTATTATCTGGGAGTGAAGGCACCCTGGCATTCACCACAGAGCTTACCCTGCAGCTCGATAAACTCCCGCCGAAATATACGGCAATGGTAGCCGCTCATTTTACCACCATTGAAAGTTGTATGCTGGCAGTGGCTCCATCTATGGAAAGTCCTCTTTATACCTGCGAAATGATGGATAAAGTTATCCTGGACTGTACAAAACAAAATCTAATGTACAGGGAGAACAGGTTCTTCATTGAAGGGGACCCCAAAGCGATCCTTATGCTGGAGTTACGGTCCGCCAGCCAGGAAGACCTGCAGGAACAGCTACAAGTGCTTTTAAAAAGGCTGGAAGGCACCGGCCTGGCCTATGCCTGCCCGGTGCTTATGGATGAACAAATAGATCTCGCTCTGGAGTTAAGAAAAGCAGGTTTAGGTCTTTTAGGAAATATGGTTGGAGACCGTAAAGCGGTTGCCTGTATAGAGGATACAGCTGTTGCACTACCAAATCTCGCCAATTATATTCTTGAATTCACAAAGATTATGGCCGGCTATGGACAGGATGCCGTTTACTATGCCCATGCAGGTGCCGGAGAACTACATCTAAGGCCAATTTTGGATCTGAAGAAAAAAGAGGACGTACTGCTTTTTCGAAAAATTACCGAAGATGTGGCCCAGCTGGTAAAGAAATATAGAGGATCCCTTAGCGGAGAGCATGGTGATGGCCGCCTGCGGGCAGAGTTCATAGAATTCATGATTGGCCCAAAGAATTACAGGCTTTTAAAGGAGGTGAAAAAAACCTTTGATCCGCACAATATTTTCAATCCGGGCAAGATAGTAGATGCAGCACCTATGGATACTTCTCTTAGGTATGCACCCGGAAGAATAGAACCTGCTATCACCACTTTAATGAATTTTGATGATTCTGAAGGGATACTGCGCCTGGCTGAAAAATGCAACGGAAGTGGGGACTGTCGTAAATCTGTTGAAGCCGGCGGTACCATGTGTCCCAGCTACCGGGCAACAAAGGATGAAAAGGATACCACACGGGCCAGGGCCAATGCCTTGAGAGAGTTCCTTACCAACAGTGAGAAGCCCAATAAATTTGATCATGAAGAACTCAAAGAAGTACTTGATCTATGCATTAGTTGCAAAGGATGTAAAAGCGAATGTCCCTCCAATGTAGATATGGCAGCATTGAAGGCTGAGTTCCAGTACCAGTATCAAAAGGCTAACGGTAAGTCCTTGCGTAGCCGCGCCTTTGTTGGTAATGCGGGCATTAACAGCCTTGCCTCAAATGCTCCCGAAGTAGCAAATTTCTTCTTCAGTAATATACTCACATCTACCCTGGCAAAAAAAGCTATGGGAATTGCCAGGGAACGTTCCCTTCCTTTGGTTTCAAAACAAAGTTTATCCAAATACCATAAAAAACACCGCCAACGGCTGGCGGTAAAGGAGCCTGTAAAAACGGTTTACCTTTTCAATGATGAATTTACGAATTACCAAGATACTGCTATAGGGATTGATGCCCTGGAATTATTGTCAACCCTGGGATATCAGGTAAATATATTGCAGAACAAAGAAAGCGGGAGGAGCCATATTTCCAAAGGTTTCCTTGAGGAAGCAAAGGAACTCGCCAACAGGAACATTGAGCTTTTCAAGGATAAGATAACGGCAGAGACTCCTTTGATAGGCATAGAACCATCTGCCATCCTTGGATTTCGGGATGAATATTTACGCCTGGCCAATGACCTAACTGCTGCAGAGGATATATCCAGGAATACCTTTCTCATAGAAGAATTCCTGAAGAAGGAAATGGCCCTTGGAAATATCATCCAGGATTCTTTTACTTCTGAAGAAAGAGAAGTGAAAATACATGTACACTGTCATCAGAAAGCAATGTCAAATTCGGCAGTGACCTTTGATGTTCTTAATTTTCCGAAGAATTACAAGGTTAGACTTATATCTTCCGGCTGCTGTGGAATGGCAGGTTCATTTGGTTATGAAGCCGAACATTATGAGGTAAGCATGAAAATTGGGGAGCAAAGCTTGTTTCCCGCAGTACGAAATACACCGCAAAATACCATTGTGGCTGCCAACGGGACCAGCTGCAGGCACCAAATCCTTGATGGGACAGGGAGGACTGCCAAACATCCCGTTACGGTATTAAGGGAAGCACTGCACTTCGAAAATGCTAAAGAGGACCAATAAATACTACTGCTGAAGATCCTTCCCATAAAACCGGGAATAGATTTTCAAATATGTACGTAAAAAATTACATTTGTTCAAAATCAACTATATGGCCGGAAATTCCTTTGGGACGCTCTTTAAACTTACAACATTCGGGGAATCACACGGCACTGCCATTGGAGGTGTAATAGATGGCTGTCCTGCAGGGATTGAGCTGGACCTGGAAAGAGTACAGGAGGAGCTGGATAAACGCCGCCCGGGCCAGTCGGCAATCGTTACCCAACGCAAGGAACCCGATATGGTAGAATTCCTTTCTGGAATTTTTGAAGGTAAAAGTACCGGCACCCCAATTGGTTTCATAATCAGGAATTCAAATCAAAAATCAAAGGATTATTCCCATATCAAAGATACCTACAGGCCTTCGCATGCAGATTATACCTATGATGAGAAATACGGGGTGAGGGATTATCGCGGCGGGGGACGATCTTCTGCCCGTGAGACCGCCTGCAGGGTAGTGGGTGGTGCAATTGCAAAGCAGGTGATCCCACAAATAGCCTTTACAACCTATACGGCTTCAGTGGGAAAGATAAGCCTGGAGAAAGGGCCGGAAGAACTGGATTTTAGTCTGATAGAATCTAATCCTGTAAGATGTCCAGATCCTGCTTCCGCAGAAAAAATGGAAGCTTATATCAGGGAAATTCGGGCAGAAGGAGACACAGTAGGAGGAACGGTGCAGTGTGTGATCAAAGATGTTCCTAAAGGCCTGGGAGAGCCGGTATTTGATAAATTACATGCCCAGCTTGGAAAGGCAATGCTCTCAATTAATGCCGTAAAAGGCTTTGAATTTGGAAGCGGTTTCGAGGGAACCAGGATGAAAGGAAGTGAACACAACGACAAATTCAATCCAGATGGCAGTACCACGACCAATCTAAGCGGTGGCGTGCAGGGTGGGATCTCAAATGGAATGGATATTTACTTTCGGGTCGCATTTAAACCGGTTGCAACTATAATGCAAAAACAAAATACTATAAACTCCAAAGGAGAGGAAGTGGAAATGCAGGGTAAAGGCAGGCACGATCCCTGTGTGGTGCCAAGAGCTGTTCCCATTGTGGAAGCCATGGCAGCCCTTGTAATTGCCGATTTCTTCCTGCTTAATAAAATATCAAAAATCTAAAGTTGAAATATCTTTAAAATGAAAAAATTAGCGCTGCACTGGCAGATATTACTGGGGATGGCCGCAGGGGTTATCTTTGCACTTCTACTTTCCAATTTTGACTGGGGGGCAGGTTTTATAAGTGACTGGATAAAACCTTTTGGAAACATCTTTATAAATGCCCTTAAATTGATCGCAGTGCCGCTTATATTGGCTTCTTTGGTTAAAGGGATCTCAGACCTTAAGGATATTTCGAAGCTTTCCAAAATGGGAACCCGTACCATTGTAACATACATTCTTACAACGGTAGTGGCAGTTTCCATAGGATTGGGAATGGTAAATTTAATTCAACCGGGGGCACCATTACAGATGAGACCCGGGAAGACCTGCTTACAAGTTACGCGGGGGATGCCTCTACCAGGATAGAAGATGCGGCAAGACAAAAGGAGTCGGGGCCATTGCAGGCCCTGGAAGATATTGTCCCTTCCAACATTTTTGCAGCTGCAAGTGATAATGGAAATATGCTGCAGGTAATTTTCTTTGCCATATTTTTTGGACTTGGGCTTATCCTTATTCCCGAAAAATCTGCCAAACCGGTAAAAGACTTTTTTGATGGATTTAATGATGTGATCCTTAAGTTGATAGACCTTATCATGTTAACTGCTCCTTACGGTGTTTTCGCCCTGTTGGCAGCCCTTGTTGTGGAGTCACCCAGCACAGATCTTTTTGCCGCCCTTGGAATGTACGGCCTTACCGTTTTAATTGGACTTGCCTTAATGATAGGGTTCTATGTGATGCTGGTTTGGATCTTTACAAAAAATACCCCTGCATTTTTCATCAATGGGATCGCCCCTGCACAGTTACTTGGTTTTTCCACAAGTTCAAGTGCTGCGACTTTACCGGTGACAATGGAAAGGGTAGAGGAGCATATGGGTGTACATAAAGAGGTAGCGAGTTTTGTACTGCCAATTGGTGCCACAATTAACATGGATGGTACGAGTCTTTACCAGGCTGTGGCAGCTGTATTTATTGCGCAGGCCTTTGGAATGGATCTTTCTTTTGGCGCCCAGCTTGGGATCATTGCCACGGCGACGCTGGCCTCTATAGGATCTGCCGCAGTACCGGGAGCAGGGATGGTAATGCTGGTTATCGTACTTGCCCAGGCAGGGATACCTGAAGCAGGACTCGCATTGATCTTCGCTGTAGACCGGCCACTGGATATGTGCAGGACCATGGTAAACATTACCGGCGATGCCGCGGTGTCCATGCTTGTGGCAAAATCTGTAGATAAACTAGGCCCTCCAAATGTGGTGGAATGGGATGATAACTATCCTGCCGGAAAAGAAAAGGAGCCGGAAAAAGTCAAAGAATCTAGTCGAGAAATTTAGCTTTAAGTTCGGGAGTGGGGATCATACAATTGTCCTTTTTCCCGAACCATTTATACCTGTTTTTCGCAACCAGGTTGTAGATGCTGTCCCTAAAACCTTCAGGCAGGACAGAAAAATAGCTTAAAAACGAATATCCTCCAGAGAGATCTTTGGAAACCTCCAGGGCCGCGGTAGATCTTTGGTAATATGCCACCCCCGGCTCAATGAGCAAAAATGAATTCATAGCTTCCTCCACATCTATTCCTCTTTCAGCCGTTAGCTGCTGGCCAATCTCACTTTGAAGAGAGGCAAACAGGAAGATATCCTTTTTATCCCGCTCTATGATAAAATTTACCGCGTTGTTGCATAGGTTACAAACCCCGTCAAAGAGGATGATCTTCTTACCTTTTGGAATTCTTTCAGTCATAATTATAAGTAGCTATTGATTTGCGCAGGAATGCTATGAGCTAATAACTGCAGCTTAATTATTTTTTCTTTGCCTGTACAAGTTCCAACTGGTCCAGGGAAACACTGGTGGTAAACATTCCATAATTCACTGTGGCCTTACCTTTTTCAATGGTGTCTATAGATCCCACGGCTTTTCCGTTTTCCAGTCTAACCCTGTCGCCAACTTTAAGAATGGCTTTTGGTTTGTTCGCCTCTTTTTGTTTTTCAACCTCTACCTTCTTTTTCTCTTCCTTCTTACGCTGTCTTATTTCCTCTACCTTTTTTTCAGCTTCCTGCAGCACCTTTTTCTCCTTCGCCTTTTTTACCTGTTTCTCTTTGGATGTTTCTTTCTTACGCTTTGAATTCTCTATCTCCACGATCTTCAGGAATTCTCCAAGGAGTTCCTTTTTCTTTTTATTGCTGAAATATTTCTCGCTAAGGTCATTTATCTTTTGCCCCAGGTAGATCAAACGTTGATTGCTGTCATAAAGCTCCTGGTAGCTCTCCAGCTTTTGCTGTACCCTGGAATTGATCTCCTCCAGCCTGTCCTTTTCTTTTGCGGCGTTAAGCTCTTTTGTCTTCAGGGAATCTGTTGTTTTCTGAAGTTTACTGCGCTCCTTTTGGAGATTGGCTATACTCTTATCAAATCTTATTTTTCCACGTTCCACCTTCTTTTTGGACCTGTTTATAAGGCTGTATGGAATGCCATTCTTTTGGGCTACCTCAAAGGTGAATGAACTTCCTGCTTCCCCAAGCTGCAGCCGGAATAACGGCTCCAGCGTGCGGGAGTCAAACATCATATTGGCATTGGTCATATTAGGCAGCTCGTTTGCCAGCATCTTCAAATTGGTGTAGTGAGTGGTTAGGATACCGAAAGATTCCCGTTCATAAAAAACCTCCAGAAAAGTTTCAGCCAGGGCACCTCCCAATTCAGGATCACTACCTGTTCCAAATTCATCTATAAGGAAGAGGGTCTTGTCATCACACTTCCGCAGGAAATAATTCATATTCTTAAGCCTGTAGCTATAAGTACTAAGATGATTCTCTATGGACTGGTTATCGCCAATATCGGTTAGGATCCGGGTAAACAGGCACATCCGGCTGTATTCATGCACCGGGAGGAGGATCCCACTTTGCAGCATTACCTGCAGCAGGCCAACCGTCTTAAGGGTGATGCTCTTTCCGCCGGCATTGGGCCCGGAGATCACAATGATCCTGTTATCTTTTTTTAGCTCGATACTTTGAGGGAAGGTTTTTTCTCCTTTTCGATTATTGGATCTTAGCAGGATAGGGTGGTAGGCATCCTTTAAGTGCAATTCCCTGTCCTTAGTGATCTTTGGCAGCAAACCGTTGATCTCACGGGCATATTTTGCCTTGGCAGAGATCACATCTATCTCACTAAGTAACTCCTGGTAATCCTGGAGTAACTCCCGGTAGGGTCGTATGAAATTGGTAAGTTCCTTTAGGATCCTGTTTATTTCTTCCTTTTCTTCATATTCGAGGTTGTTCAGCTCCCGGGTATGCATCATAGTGGCTTCCGGCTGTATATAAACTATGCTGCCCGTTTTGGAATTTCCAAGAATGCTTCCCTTTACTTTTTTCCTGTGCATCGCCGAGACTGCCAGGACACGCACATTCTCTACCACACTTTCCCTTATCTCGTCCAGATAACCGTATTGGTTATAACGGGAAAGGGCAGCTGTAAAACTGGAATTGATCTTTCCTTTAACCGCATTCATTGCCCGGCGGGTTTGTTGTAGCAGAGGAGAGGCTTCATCTTTTATTTCTCCAAACCGGTTAATTATTTCGCCTGTTTTATCTGTGATAGCTTTGGTATATTCTACCTCTGCTGTTGTCTCGTGAAGCGCAGGGTATAATTCACTGAATTTATTGAAGAATTTTATCTGGGTATTTGCTGTATTTGATATTGCAGCTATTTTCCTGAAGCTTGCAAGTTCTAAAACCACTTCTTCTATCCCCAGCATTTTTATCTCCCTGTCTATGCTATCAAATCCATGATTGGGGATGGCACTGTCCTGCTGCCATGATTTCACATATTCATTTGTTTGGTTTAAACCAAACATGGTCTTTTTCCCAGTGGAATAGGGGGTGATATTCAATGCCTTTTCATTTCCCAGGGAGGTAATGCAAAACTGGCTAATTTGTTCACATACCGTAGGAAATTCAAGATCAATAAGGGTTTTCTCAGCAATTTTAATCATAGTATTTTTTCCCTAATTTTGGGGTGCTGCAAATTTACTTAAATTATAATGAAGGTCAACATACACCCCAGCTGGATTAACGAACTTGAAACCGAATTCAAGAAACCATACTTCAAAGACCTTATAGAATTCGTAAAGGAGGAGTATGATCAAAATACCTGTTTCCCGGATAGCGATAATATCTTTGAAGCCTTTAACCGGGCAACTTTTGATAGGGTTAAGGTGGTTATCCTGGGCCAGGATCCCTATCACGGCCCTGGCCAGGCACATGGTTTGTGTTTTTCAGTACTTCCAAATGCAAAGCTTCCTCCTTCCTTAAAGAATATCTATAAAGAATTAGAAACAGACTTAGGGAAACCAATACCTGCAACGGGCAACCTTGAACATTGGGCAAACCAAGGGGTGCTTATGCTCAATGCTATTCTAACGGTTCGGGCTCATGAAGCAGGTTCTCATACAAAAAAGGGCTGGGAAGAATTCACAGACAAGGTTATCGAGATCATTTCAGCAAAAAAAGAAAATGTGGTTTTTTTATTATGGGGAGGCCCTGCAAAAAAGAAAGGAGCCAAAATTGACCCCTCTAAACATCTCATTCTTACCAGCGGGCATCCTTCTCCTTTAAGCGCCATAAGGGGGTATTGGTTTGGCAACAGGCACTTTTCCATCACCAATAATTACCTTGTTGAGAACGGTAAGGAACCTATAGACTGGTAATTAAAACCTGAAGCCCAGGTTTACATTGAATTGCCCAATGATAGTAGGCGAATTGTTACTAAAAAGATTACGACCAATCCCTGTACTAAGGTCCAGAAAAAACCCCTGCCTGGAGACAAATTTACCTCCAAGGCCAAAACCCAGGGCGAAATCTGTATAATCTTCGGTTTCATATTCATACCAGCCATCTGGTTGCAGCACATCCTTCTCATATTCTCCCGATGATATCATCGCCAGGCCGTTAACGTAGAAACCCCAGGCGGTACGTTCCCCAAAAAAGTATTTATATTTTCCGGTGAGCGAAAAATCCTTGGAATAAGCATCTGCGGCGTCTTCGCTTTCCCTGTCAAGGGCCAGGATAAAAGCCTCTACTGCCCAACTGCTGTTAGGGGTAATAATTCGTTCGTAGGCAACATCCAAAGCACCAAATGCAACAAGATTTAAAGCTCCAATGCTTAATTCATTTTTACCGGTTTCTCTATTGGAAATAGCGTCCTGGTCATTTTGGACCTCCTGGGAAAAAGCTGTAACAATGAAAAAAGAAAGGGCAAGAGTAGTAATTAGTTTCTTCATTTATAGATGTAGTTTATGTTTGATTGATGAATTTTTAATGTAAAGAGCAAAAACCCTTTTGATTTTTATGATCACCCAATTTTCCTGAGTTTTACAAACTATCGGCCTCCAAATTATAAATAAAATCTGAAGCTTTCATCCCTTTCTCAATTAATCCCAATAACTTTAATGTTTCCTGGACCTTTTGGACTTCTTCCTCACTTATTTGCACCTGGCTCCAGGACGTTATTCCCAGCCATTCTTTAATGTCCTCTTCCTTTTGGTCATACCGTTGAGCAACCAATTTCTCCACTCCCGGGACCTCCTTAAAGCTTACCGATTTAGAATTAACCACATCCAGCATTTTTGCCAGATCATGTTCATGGGTATGAATGAAATCTTCCCTTGCCGCTACTACAAAACAGGGCCAGGGCGTAGGGCAGTCCCCAACTCGTCTAAAAACACTTTTATCAACCAATGGTTTAGTTGTAAAACGTTCCCACATAAAATACTGTGCACGATCTTGCTCCAAAGCTTTCACCGCACCATCTATGTCTCCTACTATTTCAAAATCCAGGGCTGCCAAATCCCATTTTTGGTCTTTTGCATTTACATAAGCCATAAGTTGCGACCCGCTTCCTTCCCGGCTTATTGCGGCTTTGGTATGCTCCAGCTCCTTTACCTCCTTAAAAGGCGAGGCTGCAGCCACATGGATTCCCCATATAAGTGGTGAAGCAATGTATTTTTGGATGACCTTCACGGGGTTTCCGGCTGTAATATCTTTTATAACACCTTCAGTTAAGATGATGGCAACATCTATTTCATTATTCCTAAGGGCCTTATTCATCGCGCCGGTACCATCTGGAAAATCCCGCCATTCAATTTTTAGCTGCTCGTATTCAAAATCCCCATCTTCAATACACAAATGCCACGGCATATTAAAATGTTCTGGTACGCCTCCAACTCTAATTGTTTTCATATTTCATTGATGTAATTTAATATTATGCATAAGCATAAACCCTAACTAAAAGAAATCCTCCTCAGGCTACTTAATTCTGGTGCTTTTCTTTGAGATATTTATAGATCTCCACCTGGGACCTTATTGATTTTTCGCCTTTTTTACGGGTTACATAAGTGTTGGATTCTTCTTCATCCTGTATGCGAGCTTTTACATTGTCACTAAGCTGTATTTCGAGGATCTCTTTAAATTCCTGGGCGATATCCCTATCCAGGATTGGGGCAATGACCTCGATCCTGCGGTCCAGATTTCGGGTCATAAGATCGGCGCTTCCAAAATAGATCTTCTCATCTCCACCGTTTTCAAAAAGATAAATACGGCCGTGCTCCAGGAATTGGTCTACAATGCTGGTAATATAAATGTTCTCACTCATACCTTTCACCCCCGGGATGAGACAGGTGAAGCCCCTAACTATAAGCCTTATCTTCACCCCGGCATTACTTGCCTTATAAAGCCATTCTATGATCTCTGGGTCTTCCAGGCTATTTAATTTGGCAGTTATGGCGGCCTTTTTTCCTTCCATGGCATTCTCAATTTCCTTCATAACAAGAAGGGTAAACTGGCGGCGTGTGGAGAAAGGAGAAATAAATAACCGTTTTTCCCGGGGAACAATAAGATCTCCTTCCAGCACACTAAAGATCCTGGACATTTCCCTGGTTATGTACTTATCTGCAGTGAAAATCGCGTGATCACAATAGATCCTGGAGGTCTCACTGTTAAAGTTTCCTGTTCCTATATAGGCATAGTTCTTTAATTTCCCTTCTTCCCTGCGTACCACCAACAGGATCTTGGAGTGTACTTTGATCTTGGGATAACTATAAATAACATTGGCTCCCTTTTCTTCAAATTTTCTGCCCCATATAATATTATTCTCCTCGTCAAACCGGGCTTTTGCCTCTACAAATACAGTGACCTTTTTTCCATTTTCAAGAGCCTGCAACAGGCAGTTGGTGAGGTTGGACTCATCTGCCACCCGGTAGAGCGAGATCTTAATAGCTTCAACCCCGGGATCATTTGCAGCCTGCGCCACAAATTTTTCTACATAATCAAAGGACATATAGGGAAAATGTACTGCCTGGTCCTTTTCTGCGATCACTTTAAAGTAATCTTCAGCTTTTTCGAGTACCCTGTGTTTCACAGGCTCAGGTTTTTTAGCGTGGAGCGCAGGGTTATTGGTAGGATCTGGAAAAGCGAAAAAATCGATGAAGTTATGGTATTTCCCACCTGGCATCATATCTATTTTCCCAAGATTAAGAAGTTTCCTTATTTTCTTCTGAATATCCTGTGGCATGCTGGCGTCGTATAGCAGGCGCGTAGGTTGCCCATCTGTACGCTGTGCCAGGGACTCATAGATCTTTTCAGCCAGGACCCCATTGAATTCATCTTCGATATAAAGTTCAGCATCCCGGGAAAGTTTCACTTCATAAATGCCTGTGACCTCCTCATTAGGAAAAAGGCTTTGCATCTCATTCCTAATAATATCATCTAAAAAAGTAATACTATTTTCTTCGATCTCAATAAACCTTCCGCATTCACCAGAGGGGATATTTATAAGGCCCAGTTTTTCTTCATTGCTGAAGGTTACTGCAAAGTAAGGCTTGTTGTTTTCCAAAAAAGGATCCTGTTGGGGAGTTTCAAAGCTGGTGGTCATTACCTCAAGATAAGCTTTTACGTGCTCCTCAAAATAGGTATGTGAGAGCTGTTTTTGTTTCTTGTTATAATGCTCTGAATCCAGCAGGATAATCCCATTCTTTTCCAGTTCGGGAATGATCTCATTATGGTAGATCTCGCCAAATTTGTCCTGCTGAAGTTTCACTGCTTCCAGGATCTCCTTAGTGATCTTGTTTGGTCGCAGGGCAAGTTTCTTTCTAATACTCTTTTCCACCCTCTTTATTTGCCGAAGCTGGGAAACCCGTACCCTAAAATATTCATCCAGATTGGAGGAGAAGATAGCAAGGAATTTTATTCGCTCATATAATGGATTGGATGGATCCCCGGCTTCCTGCAAAACCCGGTCGTTAAAACTGAGCCAGTTAAGGTCCCTGTGCTTATATTCTATGGTATTAGGTGAGATCATAAAAAGAATTATTCCCCAAAAATACTATGTAGCAGCAGGGATTGATTTAATAATGTGTTAAATAAAAATCTTAAGCTACTATAAGATCCAGGGCGGTACGAATAAGCTTATCTACTGTTGCTGCTGGATCCTTACTAAATTCCCCGGTTGCCCGGTTTGCCACTATTGCGTTAAGGGAGACCGTGTGGTGTCCCAGCAATTTTGATAAGCCGTACATGCCTGAAGTTTCCATTTCCATATTGGTGATTTTCCGGTTTTTATAATTGAACCTCTCCATCTTTGAGTTAAGTTCTGGATCCTGTACCGGTAGCCTCAAAACTCTTCCCTGGGGGCCATAGAATCCACAGTTGCTCACAGTCATCCCGCGATAGAAACCTTTGTCAAATCTTGACGCAAGTTCCATGTCACAATCCACTGCATATGGAACCACATGGTTAAATGGGAAATCCAGCTGCTCTTTTAGGGCTTTATTAAGTGCCTTGTCCTGTATATGCTCACTGTCATAGAAGTGTAGCATGGCATCCATTCCAATCCCGGTTTCAGAAACAAGGAAAGAATCTATAGGAATGTCTGGTTGTATGGCACCTGAGGTCCCTATACGTATAATATCCAGGGAGCTGCTCTCCTCTTTGATCCTCCTGGAATTGAAATCAATGTTTACCAGAGCATCGAGTTCATTAAAAACAATATCTATATTATCTGTTCCAATACCCGAGGAAATAACTGTGATCCTTTTCCCCTTGTAGGTGCCGGTGTGGGTATTGAACTCCCTTTTTTGCACCACGTGCTCTATTATGTCAAAATATTTACTTACTGCAGCAACCCTGTCTGGATCTCCAACAGTAATGATCGTATTCGCAATTTGGTGGGGTAAGAGTCTTAAGTGGTAAACGCTTCCATCTGCGTTCTGTATAAATTCTGAAGCCTTTAAGGTCATATTATAATTTTAATATTTTATGGGTAGTGGAGTCATATAAGAAATCATATTTTCTAACTCCGCCCAGATATTCTTCATCTTTAAGATGTTGATAAAAGTTTTTCTCAAAATTTAGGGCTTCAATACCGGCTGGGGTTAGTACCACAATCCCGTTGCGCTCTTCAAAAAACAATTTAAGGTGGTTTATAATCCTCTCCACTTGTAAATCTCCAAAACCAAAATATCCCTGGTATTCAAGAGTGTAGCCAATAAGATGGTGAAAGCTGGTAATGTTATTCTTTTCAATAAGCTTTAGCACATTATGCTCCAGGGAATTGAGCCCCGTCCTGGAATTTGGAAACCTCTCCAGGTGTGCCCTAATGCAGGCAGAGAGGTATTCGAAGTTAGTTTTGGTCTTTATCTGGCCTATGAGCCTTTGGGGATTGTCCCCGTTATACAACTGCCACATAAGGTTTGCCATCTCCAGATCATCCTCGTTCAAAGGAATACGCTGTTCATAATGGTTTTTAAGATTATCCATAGAAAGTTGGGAAAGAGGAGTGAATTCTTTTTCCCCCTTCAGCCTTTTACTGCACACCAGGCTCACCGGAATATTCTTTTTATTTTCCTGCAGGAAACTTATCACTGCAAGCATATTAATATGTGAGAACAGGTCAAATTCAAACCATAACACGATCTCATCATAAGAATTGGAAACTTTAAGCTTATGCAATTCTTCTATAAACTGCCTATTATAATCTTCAGCGGTAATTTGGTAGTGCTTATATAGAAAACCGGTTCTTAGCTTCAGAAACTCGTCTGTATCCAGTTCATAGCTTGTGGGCCCTTCGCAAAGCATCTCCCGCCAAACCACAATATCACCGGGAATTTCAAGTTCCAGGAAATTGTGGTGAAGGTCATCACCATTGATGATATGAAGTTGCTCTGCCATAACTAAGGATGATGGAAGTTAACCTCCCACACGTTTTACTTTATAACCGTCATTTATTAAAAGCTGCATCACCTTTTCGCGAACATCCCCCTGTATGATGATCTCCCCGTCTTTAACCGAGCCGCCAACACCACATTTCTTCTTCAGGTCTTTACCCAGTTTTTGCAGGTCCTCCTCATTACCTTCAAAGCCTTTGATAACCGTTACGGTTTTCCCGCCGCGGCCTTTGGAACTAAAATGTGCTTCCAGGCGTTGTTCCCCGGGAGGAGGGGTTTGAATTTCCTCCCCGGGATCATTTTCTGGATTAAAGTTGTTGTTGGTGGAAAACACAAGCCCGCCCAGGTCTTCCAGTCCCAGTTTCTTCCTGCCCATGTGAAATTTATTTTTTTATAAGTCCAATCTCAATAAGCCGCTGGTGTAGAAATTCACCGGCAGTAATATCCTCATACTGCTTTGGGTTATTCTCATCTATACACTCCTCCAGGCAGTTTAAAGGCATTTCACTGCGTGGGTGCATAAAGAAAGGTATGGAGTACCGTGGTTTGTCCCATTGCTCTTTAGGAGGATTTATCACCTTATGAATGGTAGACCTTAGTTTATTATTGGTAAGCCGCTCCAGCATATCTCCAACATTGATCACCAGTTCGTCTTCCTGCGGGATGGCATCTATCCATTGACCGTCTTTTCTAAGCACTTGCAGGCCACCAGTGGAAGCTCCCATTAAAAGGGTGATAAGGTTGATATCCCCATGTGCTCCTGCACGTTCGGCACCCTTTGGTTCTTCAGTGATTGGAGGATAGTGAATAGGACGCAAAATACTATTCCCATTGCTGGCCCAATGATCAAAATAATGTTCATCCAGGCCTATATAAAGAGCAAGGGCTCTTAATACATAAATTCCTGTTTTTTCCAGCATACGGTAGGCTTCCATCCCTGTATGATTGAAATCTTTAAGTTCCTCTACCTGGACATTTTTAGGATATTCTTCTATAAGATTGGCATCTTTGGAAGGTTCCTGTCCAAAATGCCAGAATTCCTTAAGATCACCCTCTTTTTTGCCTTTGGCATGTTCCTTTCCAAAGGAAATATATCCTCTCTGGCCACCCAGGCCTTCGATCTCGTATTTCTTCTTCACATCTAGCGGCAGGTCAAAAAAGGATTTCACCTCTTTATATAATTCATCTACAAGATCATCACTTAAAAAGTGGTTCTTTAGTGAAACAAAGCCTATCTCCTCATAAGCTCTACCTATTTCTTCCACAAATTTTTGTTTCCTCTTGGGGTCATCGCTCAGGAAATCTGCCAGATCTACGCTGGGAATATTATTCATAGCCATTTTATGCTGTTTTTTTCAAAGTTAACACACAAAGTTAAAGAAAATAACCGGAGTTTAAATTATTAAGTGATATAGAAGAAAGCTCCAAAATTATTTACATTTGGATAACAAATCTTGCAACATGGAAACTCAACCGGGAACAGATATATCATTTACTTATAATAAGGAAGGACTTTCAAATGACAAATTGCTGCAGCTTTATACTGCTATGCTCAAACCCAGGCTAATAGAGGAGAAGATGCTTATACTGCTGCGCCAGGGAAAAATATCCAAGTGGTTTAGCGGGATTGGACAGGAAGCCATTTCCATAGGTGTTACCCTTGCGATGGATAAAGATGAATACATCCTGCCTATGCACAGGAACCTTGGAGTTTTTACCGCCAGGGAGATCCCACTTTACAGATTGTTCTCACAGTGGCAGGGAAAGGCTAATGGTTTTACCAAAGGCAGAGACAGGAGCTTTCACTTTGGGACACAGGAATTCAGGATCGTGGGAATGATCTCTCACCTGGGACCGCAGCTGGGGGTGGCAGATGGGATTGCTCTTGCACATAAACTAAGGAAGGAAAAGAAACTTACAGCAGTTTTTACAGGGGAAGGTGGCACCAGCGAAGGGGACTTTCACGAAGCACTCAATATTGCATCGGTTTGGGACCTGCCTGTGCTATTTTGTATAGAAAATAATGGTTACGGACTCTCCACTCCTACAAAGGAGCAGTATAATTGTAAAGATCTTATGGACCGTGGGGCCGGTTATGGAATGGATGCTTATAAGATTGATGGAAATAATATCCTGGAAGTATATAACAGGGTTTCTGAGATTGCTGAAAGCGTTCGGAAAAACCCACGGCCCGTTCTACTGGAATTCATAACTTTCAGAATGCGAGGGCACGAAGAGGCAAGCGGCACCAAGTACGTCCCGCAGGAGTTGATGGATGAATGGGCCTCAAAAGATCCTATCCTTAATTTCAGGAATTATTTGATGGAGGAGAAGATACTTTCAGAAGAACAGGAAAAACAATTCACAGAGGATATAAAAGCTGAGATCGACCACAATTTACAACTGGCGTATGAAGAGGATAATATTATAGCTTCTGAAAGTACAGAATTAAATGATGTGTATAAACCTTATGAATATGAGCACTTTGAAGAAAATTCAGAAAAAGAAGAAGTGAGGTTTATAGATGCGATTTCTGCAGGTTTGCGGCAATCAATGCAACGGCATAATGACCTGGTACTTATGGGCCAGGATATTGCCGATTACGGTGGGGTCTTCAAAATAACCGATGGTTTTCTTGAGGAATTTGGAAAGGAAAGGGTAAGGAATACTCCCATTTGTGAAAGTGGAGTAGTGGCCGCTGCTATGGGGCTTTCAATTAATGGAATGAAAGCCATGGTGGAAATGCAATTTGCAGATTTTGTAAGTTCAGGTTTTAATCCAATAGCCAATTACCTTGCAAAAGTTCATTATCGCTGGGGCCAGCAGGCCGATGTCGTGGTGAGGATGCCTTGCGGTGCCGGTGTGGGGGCCGGGCCTTTTCACAGCCAAACCAATGAAGCCTGGTTTACAAAGATACCCGGTTTAAAAGTGATATATCCTGCATTTCCACTGGATGCTAAAGGCCTGTTGAACACATCCTTTAATGACCCAAACCCTGTGCTGTTCTTTGAGCACAAGGCTTTATACCGTAGTGTGAGACAGGAGGTTCCTACGGGATACTATACTATCCCTTTTGGCAAGGCAGCTTTAATACAGGAAGGAGAAGAGATCACAATAATTTCTTATGGAGCTGGAGCGCACTGGGCTCTGGATACTTTAAAGGAAAACCAGGCAATAAAGGCAGATCTCCTGGACCTGCGAACCCTGCAGCCACTGGATTATGATAGTATTTATAAGTCGGTTAAAAAGACAGGAAAGGTACTCGTTATTACCGAGGATACGACTTTTGGAAGCATAGCCTCAGATATTGCTGCCTCTATTTCTGAAAACTGCTTTGAATTTCTGGATGCTCCCGTAATGAGGCTGGGTAGTATGGAAACTCCTGTACCTTTCACAAAGGCGTTGGAGGATCAATATTTACCAAAGCATTCATTGGCGGGAAAAATTCAGGAGCTTTTGGATTATTAATAAAATTTTAGGAACAACATGAAATATTTAGTATTCCTTAACAATTTCATTGTTAAATAATTAATAATCTTTTGGGTGGCGAGGAGTCGTAGAGTAATTTAGTTTAAGCTAATCAAAAACTAATATTATGGTACGACTAATTGTTATTTTCCTAATTATCGCTATTATAGCCGCCATCTTTGGATTTGGAGGTATAGCTGAAGGAGCTGCAGATATTGCAAAGATCATTTTCTACATATTTGTAGTACTTCTTGTTATCTCTTTAATAAGTAGATTATTTAGACGATAAAAAATTAAACTTAAAAGATCCGGGCATGGGAGGAATTCATATGTCTGGATCTTTTTTATTAACCCAAAAATTGAAAAAGATGAAAAAAGTGTTATTTATCCTGGTTGCAGCATTATTGGTTATCTCCTGTGGACCCAGTAAAACTGCTATAGATGCCAGAAAAACCTTTAGGGGAGATTGGGTACTTAACAGTATTACTTACCCAAATAACCCTGGGGATTTCAATGTAACCTTGTTTAACGAAGCCTCGGCCTCCTGTTTCCAGGGAAGTATGTGGAGTTTCGTTTCCAATAATAATACAGGAACTTATACTCTGCAGGGGCCCGGATGTGAAGCAACAGGAGAACGTTATTTTAACTGGTCCATAGATGAGGAAAATACACCCGATGGGGCTTATGACCTTATGTTAAAACCTACAGATGATCGTTACAGGTCTACAACAGGAAACCAGGGTTTCCGTATTAACCTTAGACAATTATCTGAGACCTCAATGACCTGGGAACAAACGGTAACCCTTGAAGGTTCACCTTTTGTTATCCAAATGAACTTTACTAAACTTTAAAAACGAAAATTATGAGAATAGGATTGAATAAGTTTATGGCATTTTTATTTGTTGCATCTACATTATTATACGGTTGTGATGCAACGCGTAATGCGAGTAATAAACAAAAAGGAGCCGTTATTGGTAGTGCAGGTGGTGCTGTAGTTGGCGGTGTAATTGGTAATAATACCGGTGATGGTAATACTGCTCTTGGAGCTATTATTGGTGGTGTTGTTGGTGGTGCCGCAGGTGCATATATTGGTAATCGTATGGACAAGCAGGCACAGGAGATAGAACAGGAAATCCCGGGAGCTGAAGTTGAGCGTGTGGGAGAAGGTATTAATGTGACCTTTGATGAATCCAGTGGAGTTTATTTTGATACTGAAAAATTCAATATCAACGCAAGATCACAGGAAACCCTGAACAAACTTGCTGCAATCTTTAAGGAATACCCAGATACCAATATTTTGGTAGAGGGTCATACAGACAGCCAGGGTAGTGAGAGCTATAACCTTACACTATCTAAGAACCGTGCGCAGGCAGTTACTAATTACCTTGTGAACAACGGGGTGCAACAAGGACGTTTTACCACCAATTGGTACGGTGAATCGCAACCGAAGTATGATAATAATACTGCTGAAGGTCGCGCCAAGAACCGTAGAGTAGAACTTGCTATTGTTGCTAATGAAAAATTGCAAAAAGAAGCTGAGCAGGCTGCCCAGCAAAACTAGATTTTTTATATATTTAAAAAAGAAGGATCCCGGGTTGTACCCGGGATTTTTTACTTAATTTCTAATTTGGCACGAAATAACAAGATAGTAGTTATAGGAGGAGGCCTGGCAGGCCTGTCTGCCGCAATACATCTTGCTATTTGTGGCCAACAGGTAACCCTCTTTGAAAAAGAAATGTATCCCCACCATAAAGTGTGCGGGGAATATTTGTCAAAAGAAGTACTCCCTTACCTTAAATTCCTTGGAGTGGACCTGGGATCGTCCGGGCCGGTAGAGATCGACAAACTTTTTTACAGCACCCCTTCAGGAAAGGAAATACATACCCGTCTTCCACTTGGAGGCATTGGAATAAGCCGGTATACCCTGGATGAGATTTTATATAAAAAAGCGGTGAGCCTGGGAATTGAAGTGAAACAAGAGGAGGTAAAGGAGATTGAATTTGATGAAGGAATACATAAGATTAAAACTTCGCACAGTTATACTGAGGCAGGGATAGTTCTGGGAGCATATGGGAAACGAGATGCTTTGGACAGGAAGTTACATCGTCCCTTTATCCAAAAAAAGACCGGTTGGCTGGCGATAAAAGCCCATTATCAAATGAATGGGTATCCCCGGGATACAGTTTCCCTTCACAATTTTAAAGGGGGATATTGCGGGCTCTCCATGACAGAGACGGGCGCCATTAATGTATGTTACCTGGCTACCTATAGTAGTTTTAAAGATCATAAAGATCCTGAAGTCTTTAAGGAAAAGGTACTCAGAAAGAACAGGCATCTTGCTCAATTCTTTTCCAAAGCCACCAGTCTATTTGAAAAGGACCTTACAATCGCCCAGATCTCTTTTGACAGGAAAGCTTTGATTGAGGACCATATTCTTATGCTGGGGGACAGTGCAGCCCTTATTCACCCTTTGTGCGGTAATGGGATGGCTATGGCTATTCATAGCGCCAAATTGGCTTCTGAAGCGGTAATGGAATACCTGGTTACCCCCGGCGGAAGCAGAGAGAACCTGGAGCACAGGTATGAAGCAGAATGGAACAGGAGTTTCAAATCACGAATTAATACCGGGAGGATGCTACAAAAAGTGCTTTTAAATCCTGCCCTGGCTGAAATTTCACAGAATACAGTTCAGCTATTTCCCGGCCTTTTGCCACATATTATTAAACGAACCCATGGAATCCCTGTTGAATGAAAAAAATAAATACTTCTAAAAGAACGAATGACTCGGAGATCATGGATGATTTTGACCTGCAGGGACCCGAGCTGGAGGTTACACTGGATGATCTGGACAAAGTAAATAAATGGCTGGGAGGAAATAAGATCACCCTGCAGGGGGTGAAAAAGCTTTTGCTGGAACACCCCGGCTCAAACCCCATCAGCATTCTGGACATTGGTTGTGGGAATGGCAGCATGTTGAGAGAAATAGCCAACTGGGGCCGCGCTGCCGGTTATAATCTTAGTCTTACCGGTGTGGATGCCAATTCGCATGCTATAGAAATAGCCGAAAGGAAATCTGAATTCTTCCCCGAGATCAACTATGAAACTTTAAACATTTTTAGTAATGACTTTAGGAGCAGGGAATATGACATTGTTCTTTGTACCTTGACCCTTCATCATTTCAAGGATCCCGAGATAGAGGAAATAATGACAGCATTCTACAGGCAGGCAAGGCTGGGGATCGTGATCAATGATCTACACAGGAGTAGGCAGGCCTATATACTTTTTAAGGCCTTTTGTAAGGTGTTTATTAATAATAAGATCGCCCGGGATGATGGGCTAACTTCTATTCTAAGAGGATTTAAGAAAAAAGAATTAAAGAAATTTGCCGCCCAAATCCCGGCGGCCAAACAGGAGATCAAATGGAAATGGGCCTACAGGTACCAATGGATCATCCAAAAGCCACAAGCAAAATGAGTGTAAGAATAAGTCACGTAGAAAAAGAATTACCCCGCTACTCCAGGGAAACTAAGGATATCCTGCCTCTTGTAGACCAATGGCTGGAAGGGCAGGAGGAGCGCTTTCGCAGGAAGGTTCTGAAGATCTTTGAAGGTGCCGGGGTAGATAAACGTTATTCAATAATGGCTCCTGAAGAGGTTTTCACCGCTACCTCTTTTGAGGATAAGAATAATATATATGTACGTGAGGTGAAGGAGCTTGGTAAGAATGTGTTGCAGAAGAGTTTACGAAATGCCGGCTGGGATAAGGATTCCCTTGACTATATTATCACTGTAAGCTGCACCGGGATAATGATCCCTTCCCTGGATGCTTACCTCATTAACGAATTATCTTTAAAACAGGATATAATTCGCCTGCCGGTGACAGAAATGGGTTGTGCCGCGGGTATTTCAGGAATGATCTATGCCAGTAACTTTTTAAAAGCCAATCCCGGGAAGCGTGCAGCAGTAATAGCAGTAGAAAGTCCAACCGCAACTTTCCAGCTCAATGATTACAGCATGGCCAATATGGTAAGCGCTGCCATTTTTGGCGATGGTGCTGCCTGCGTCCTCCTGACTTCAAGAGAGGAGGATGAGGGACCACAAATAGTAGCAGAGGAGATGTATCACTTTTTTGATGCCACACATATGATGGGCTTTAGCCTCACCAATAACGGTCTTCAAATGATACTTGACGAAAGTGTTCCGGCTACCATCTCACAGCATTTCCCCAATATCATTCATCCATTCCTGGAGAAAAACGGCACCTCTATAGAAGAAGTGGATCACCTGATTTTCCATCCCGGTGGAAAAAAAATTGTTCAAACAGTTTCTGATCTTTTTGGTACCTTAGGGAAGAATATTGATGATACCCGGGAAGTTTTAAGGTTATATGGCAATATGAGCAGTGTAACCGTACTTTATGTACTGCAGCGTTTTCTAAGCCAGGATATCCCGCAAGGGGAGCAGGGGCTTATGTTAAGCTTTGGACCGGGATTTTCAGCTCAAAGAATTTTAATAAAATGGTAGCAGAATTTAAAGATCAAAATTACTGGGCCCTTATCCTTGGTGGGAGCAGCGGGCTTGGCCTTGCCACAGCTAGAAAACTGGCACAACACGGGATGAATATAATCATTATACATCGCGACAGGAAAGCCGAGATCCCCGAGATCGAAGAGGCCTTTGAAGAAATAAGAAATGCCGATGTGCGCCTTGAAAGTTTTAATATTGATGCTATCCAAAAAGAAAAAAGGGCAGGGCTTATTGCCGAGATCACCGGTATACTTGAGAAAAGCAATGGCAAAATAAGAACCCTTGTGCACAGTATAGCCAAAGGGAACTTAAAGCCAATGACCGGGGAAGGCCCTATTCTTGAAAATATAGATTTTCAGCTCACCCTGGATGCCATGGCCCTTAGTTTATACGACTGGACACAAGCCGTTTTCCAGGCCAAATTGTTTGCAAAGGACTCCCGGGTGATCTCGTTTACGAGTGAAGGAAATCAGAAGGCCTGGGCAAACTATGCTGCAGTATCTGTGGCCAAAGTCGCTATGGAATCCATTACTCGCAGCATGGCACTGGAATTTGCATCCCATGGAATTCGTTGTAATTGCATACAGGCAGGAGTAACCGTTACGCGGTCATTCCAGCTTATCCCGGGCAGTGAGACCCTAAAGGAACATGCCCTAAAACGCAATCCCTATCGCAGGCTCACCGTTCCTAATGACGTGGCAAATGTTGTTTACCTGCTTTCCAAAGATGAAGCCTGCTGGATCACCGGGGCGATCATTCCTGTGAATGGCGGGGAGCACTTAAAGTAATATCTGGCTTAAAAAAGACCTGCAGCTTTAGAGTTCTCCCGCTAACAGTGAATTAGTCTTTGAAAACTTCATTGGCATTTTACTGCCAATTTAATCAATTTAAAATATTAGATCTTGGCTTATAAAAATATCATTACCCGTCTCCCATATTCCCCGCCTTTTTTATTTGTAGATGATCTTAGCTATGTAGATGAGAATGGAGCCACGGGCACTTATACCTTTCCGCCGGAGTCTTTTTTCTACCGGGGACATTTTACAGATAATCCGGTAACTCCCGGTGTGATATTAACTGAATGTATGGCACAAATAGGAGTGGTATGCCTGGGCATTCATCTACTGGACAATGAACCTTCTTTGAGGGAGCGCAAGGAAACCAAAATTGCACTTAGTTCTACCACGGTCGATTTCTACCTTCCCGTCCTGCCAGGAGAGGAGGTAAAGGTGGTATCAGAAAAACTTTATTTCAGATTTAATAAACTCAAGTGCAAAATAGAAATGCTAAATACGGAAGGAAAACTGGTGTGCAGGGGTGAAATTGCGGGAATGATTGGATAATTCTGAAAAGAGCCAAGAAACAAGAGCCAAGAAACAAGAGGCAAGAAACAAAAATCAAGACCAGAGAAAAAAGAGAAGAGAGAAGAGACAACCAGGGAAATGAAAACGGTAAACGGAAAACGGTAAACAGAAAACGGTAAACAGAAAACGGTAAACAAAAACAGAAAACATTAGTGCCTTCGTGGCTGTTTGAAAAGAATCAAGAAGCAAGAAACAAGAGCCAAGACCAGAGAGAAGAGAGAAGAGAAAAAAGACCGGACCAGGAACTGAAAACGGCAAACGGTAAACAGAAAACAGAAAACATTAGTGCCTTCGTGGCATTTTGAAAAGAAACAAGAGTCAAGAAACAAGAAGCAAGAAACAAGAATCAAGACCAGAGAAAAAAGAGAAGAGAAAAAAGACCGGACCAGGGGAACAGAAAACGGTAAACAGAAAACGGTAAACAGAAAACATTAGTGCATTCGTGGCTGTTTGAAAAGAATCAAGAAGCAAGAACCAAGAAACAAGACAAAAGAGTAAAAAGAAGAGAGAAGAAAAAAAAGCCGGACTAGGGAACAGAAAACGGTAAACGGAAAACGGTAAACAGAAAACACTAAAAAACAAACCCCAAACACCAAATAAAAAAGATGAACCGGGTAGTAATAACAGGTATGGGAGTGGCGGCGCCAAATGCCGTGGGATTGGAGGCTTTTGAGAAGGCAATAAGAGAAGGTGAGAGCGGGATCAGGTTTTTTAAGGAACTGGAAGAACTCAATTTCAGTTGCCAGATAGGAGGGAAGCCTGAAGTTCCCGCTGAAATGTTGGAGAAATATTTCACTCCATTACAACTTCGTGGCCTTAACAGCAGCGGGATCATATATGGAGTTATTGCCGGGATGGACGCATGGAAAGATGCCGCCCTGGAACCCTCACCTGAAGGAGAAGTTTTATATGACAGCGGGATCATCTTTGGAACCGGGATCCTGGGTGTTGATAAATTTCGGGAAGCCATACATTTGATTGACGCTGGAAAAACCCGAAGGTTGGGAAGCACCAGTGTGATCCAAACCATGGCCAGCGGGATAAGTGCATATCTTGGGGGAATTCTTGGTTGTGGCAACCAGGTAACTACAAACTCCTCAGCTTGTACCACGGGTACTGAAGCTGTACTCATGGCCTATGAAAGAATAAAAGCAGGAAAAGCAAAACGGATGCTTGCAGGAAGCTGCGGCGACCACGGGCCTTATGTGTGGGGTGGTTTTGACGCGATGAGGATCCTGCCGGGAAAATACAACCTGGATCCCCAAATCGCCTCGAGGCCTATGAGTGCCTCTGCCACAGGCTTTGTGCCAGGAAGTGGTGCCGGTGCTTTGGTGCTGGAAGATTACGACCTTGCCATTGAGCGCGGGGCAAAAATATATGCCGAGGTGCTGGGGGGAGAAATGAATAGCGGCGGACAGCGGGCCGGAGGCAGTATGACCGCTGCGAATAGTGAGGCGGTGCAACGTTGTATTACAGCTGCTCTTCAAAACTCGGGTATCGCTGCACGGGATGTGGACCTCATTAACGGTCACCTCACTGCCACTACGCGGGATAGTGTGGAGATCAAGAACTGGGTTGAGGCACTGGAAAGGGAAGGGGATGATTTTCCCTATATCAATTCGCTTAAGGGAATGACAGGACATTGCCTTAGTGCCTCGGGCAGCATTGAATGTGTGGCTTCAGTACTGCAGCTAAAGAATAATTTCATCTTTGGCAATATTAATTGTGAGGATCTGCACCCCGATATCCAGAGCTTGATCTCTGATAAAAAGGTCCCGCGCAGCACAATCCAATCAAATGGGGAAATGGAGATCCTGGCCAAAGCCAGTTTTGGTTTTGGAGATGTTAATGCGGTAGTTGTTTTTAAAAGAATTTGATAAATTACCTGCAGCTAACCAATTCTAATAATAAAATATCGATAGAATGAGCAATAATGATATCCTGGAAAAATTAAAGATTATTGTAACCCCATATGCACAGGAGAAAAGTGCCCTGGAAAATTTTGGGGAGGAAACAGATTTTATAAATGACTTGCAGGTAAACTCGGCCAACCTGGTTGATGTTGTGCTGGATGTGGAAGATGAGTTCAATATTGAGATCGACAATGATTCTATGGATGGGATGCTCACAGCCGGTGATGCCAGGGAGATCATCCAACGCAAACTCGCGGGAGAATGATTGGCAATGATATTGTAGACCTGCAGGCAGCAGCGGCACAAAGTAACTGGCGACGCCCGGGATACCTGCAAAAGATCTTTGACCGGGAGGAACAAACCCAAATTTACCAAAGTGCAAATCCAGACCTTTTAGTATGGACAATTTGGTCCATGAAGGAAGCAGCATATAAGGCACGGCAAAGGGAATGTGGTCTAACGAGAAATTTCTATCCAGGCCGGTTTAAATGTAAAATTCTAAAACAGGAAACTTCTTCAGCTTCGGGGAAGGTCACAATTGAGGAGAGAGAATATTTTACCAAAACGCTATATAAGAACTGCTGTATACATACCACTGCATCAACATCAGCAGGGACAGGGATCTTCAGCGAAATTTATCCTTCTTCAGCAAATATTAAAGAGATACTTCTGGAGAGAATTTCAAGCTGGAAGGACCTTCCGCAGTCATTATTCAGCATTGAAAAAGATGAAAATTTCATACCCGTAATTTTTTTTAACAAGGAGGTGCAGGGATGGGCTTTCAGCATTTCTCACCATGGAAAGTTTTCTGCTTTTTCCCTGCCGTTAATGAAAGATTAAAAACTCGTTAAACAGTATTAAAGACCCTTGAATAAATTGCCTGCCGTTGTAAATTGATTCACTAATCCAAAAACTTTTTAATTTTATGAAGACGGTAGATAAAATGGAGATACTGCACAGCCAGAGTGCAGAATTTATTAAGCAGGGCGAAACCGGAAAATTTCTTAAACTTATTCCGGATACCTTTATTATCAAAGGAGGAGAAAGAGAAAACGGCGTACATCAGGGGTATGCGGTAAGACATATAAATCGCAAGGATATTATCCTTATTGATGTGGTGGAAAATTCTACCAAAGAAGCAGTGAAAAAGCTTGTCAAGGATGGTTATACCATCAAAGGTATCCTTATTTCCAACCATCTTGTTTACAAGACTGCCTATGCAGATGTAAAGACAATGAGTGAAGATGCAGGTGGAGCACCCGTTTTTATGCACCCAAGGATATCTCCCAAAGATGGGGATACTTTAAAGGATATTACCGGAAGACACGACATAATCAAACATTTTGGCCTTACAATTACAGACCTTCCCGGGAATGGTGGAGGATCTGTACTGATATATTCTGATATCAACGACGGAATGTTATTTACCGGTGCCGATGCAGATGGATCTCCTTTTGACAGTGATCTAAATACCTTTACAAGAGGAAAACTGGATAGTAAGAATGACGAATATGGGCTGGCAGAAAGCTGGGGAGCTTATGTGATGCCTTTCACTTATTTATTTCCTTTAAAAGGAAAACCGGCTTTTAATATTGATGAGGGACAACGAACAGATATCCTGGCTAAACTTAGCCGCATACAGGAATAATTCAATACCAACAATCCACAATAGAACATTAGCTAACTTATAAAAGGGGACTATTTCTAAAGCATTCTCACGTCATTCACAATTTTATTAAAACTCCTGCTATGGAGAGAAAAAGTAAAATTCAGCTTGATGTAATTTGAAGAGTGTTTTTCGAATAGTCTCTTTTTTATTGATATTACCTTTCGGTTTCCTGTTCCTCATTTTCATTATCTACCAGTGGATGGTCTGTTACCCGCAGGCCTACTATAAGGATCACATTGGCAATCGTGCCGTATAGCATGGTGATCACTGCTATAAACCCACCACCAATCACGGCGGCCATACCAAGACTTACGTAATAGATAGTAGAGAACCAGGCATTGGGAACTTCCCGGCTTTCGGTAATTGGTAAATTAAACAGCATAAAGGTGATAATGGCAACAATAATTAAAATGGTATCTGCTTTTGCAATTGCAAGTACGTGCCTGTAATGGGTTTTATTTATTTGGGATTCTGCTGCGCGGCTAAGGCTTAAAAGTGTAAGCATAAGTGCCAGAATTGTAGAGGCTCCAAGAATTACCGTATTGCACAACATATTGATTCCCGAGAGGGATGTAGTCAATAATTCGCGTGCCTGGTATCCCGATATCTCTCCAAGTACAAAAGTGCCTATAGCCATAAAAAGTGTAGAAACGACCCCGCCGGTAATAGCTCGTTTATAATGGTTTTGGTGGATGACTTCATTGGTTTATTTGCGGTTTTCTAATTTAATTACCCAATAAAAATAGGATTTTAAGCGGGGAGGAGAGTATAAGATATTGTTAAACACTCCGGCTAATCAATTTAAAAATTATAATTTAAAGCATAAAAGAACAAACTATGCCAGCATTGAATGTTACTCAAAAATTAATTAAAGAACACCTTTTGGAAGGGGAAATGACCCCGGGAAAAGAAATAGGAATAAAAATAGACCAGGCTCTGCTACAGGATGCAACAGGAACACTTGTGCAACTTGAACTGGAGGCAATGAACCTTAAAAAAGCAAAGACAGAGGTTGCGGTGCAGTATGTGGATCACAACCTGCTGCAAACAGATTTTAAGAATGCAGATGATCACGCTTTCCTGCTCTCTGCTTCGCAAAAATTTGGCTTATGGTACAGCAGGCCGGGAAATGGGGTGAGCCATCCCGTGCATATGGAACGATTTGGAAAACCCGGAAAGACCATGGTGGGAAGTGACAGTCACACCCCCGCTGCAGGTTCTTTAGGAATGCTTGCAATTGGTACAGGAGGACTGGATGTGGCAGCCGCCATCGCAGGGCAACCTTATTTTGTGAAGATGCCTAAGGTGATGGGAGTAAAGCTAACCGGGAAATTACCCGCCTGGGTTAGCGCCAAGGATGTTATCCTGGAAATGCTTCGTAGATACGATGTAAAGGGAGGAGTAGGAAAGATAATTGAATATTACGGCGACGGCCTTGATAATCTTAGCGCCATGGATCGCCACGTCATCGCAAATATGGGGGCAGAGCTGGGAGCTACCACTACTGTATTCCCAAGTGACGAGGAAACAAGAAGATTCCTGAAACAACAGGGCAGGGAAGAGGACTGGAGAGAGATCCTGCCGGACGAAGGCTGTGAATATGAAGAACACGATGAAATAGTGCTGGATGACCTGGTTCCATTAATTGCGAAACCTACAAGTCCCGGGAATGTAGTTCCCGTGAGTGAAGTTGCAGGTAAGGAAATAAGCCAGGTGGTCATAGGCTCCTCTGCCAACCCCGGTTTGAGGGATTTTTGGATAGCCGGTGCAATTGTAAAGGGTAAAAGTGCACATAATAATGTTTCTTTTGATATCAATCCTACCTCCAGGCAAATTATTCAAAACATGATAGAGAATGGTGCCTTTGGAAACCTAATTACTGCCGGGGCAAGATATCACCAGTCCGGTTGTATGGGGTGTATAGGAATGGGACAGGCGCCCGCTTCCAATACCATAAGTTTACGAACCATGCCGCGTAATTTTCCAAGCCGTAGCGGGACAGAGGATGACCAGGTTTACCTGTGCAGCCCCGAGACCGCAGCAGCATCTGCACTTACAGGAAAGATCACAGATCCCCGGGACCTGGAGAAATTATACGATATGACATATCCTCAATTTGAGGAACCGGAATTACAGATCATACATACAGATATGCTCGTTGCACCACCAGAAGATGGTTCACAGGTGACGCTAAAAAGAGGCCCAAATATCAAAACCCTGCCGGAAATAGAACCCCTGAAAGATAATTGTGAAGTTCCTGTACTCCTTAAAATGGGAGATAATATCTCTACAGATGAGATCCTGAGGGCAGGGGCAGAGGTATTGCCATTTAGAAGTAATTTGCCGGAAATAAGTAAATTCTCATATTCTGTAATAGACAATACTTTTTATGACCGGGCTCAAAAAACAGAGCAGGAATATGGTGGCCATATTGTAGTTGCAAAGGATAATTATGCCCAGGGATCCAGCCGGGAACATGCGGCGCTGGCACCAAAATATTTAGGACAAATCGCGGTAATAGCCAATTCCTATGCCCGTATCGCATGGCAAAACCTGGTGAACTTTGGGATCCTGCCACTGGAATTTATTGACATTAAGGATTTTGATAAGATAGAGCAGGGGGATATTGTAAAATTCTCCAATCTTAGGGAAGATGTGAAGAACAGGAAAAATATACGGGTCAAGATCGAAAAAAAGAACAGCCCCGGTACTACAGAGGTTATAGAAACTAAGCACTCTATGAGCGACAGGCAAATTCAAATTTTACTCAAAGGTGGAATAATAAACGAATTTAAAGCAAGGCTTACCAATGAAGAAGTTGATGCGGTAAATAAGAATACTGTTACCGATAATGAGAGAAGCCAGATCAAGTAGGAATTAGCCATCTTTTACTTGACTAAAAAACCCTTCCCGGAAAATCCTGGAAGGGTTTTTTGCTACCATATATAAAAGCAGGTTAATAAGCCTTCATTTGTCCTTTACGTTTCTCCAGCTGCTTCTCCAGGTCCTTAATAGTCTCTGCGGCCGCAGCTTCGAATGATTCCTCATTGGACTCGGCAAACACAAGAGGGCCGGGACCACTTAAATTGATGTTGCATATATAACCTTTTGGTTCCTCGGGCTCGTGCTTCTTGAACTTCACTTCAGCACTAATGAGCCAGTCGTATCGGTTTTCAAGTTTATCAAGTTTCTTTTGGGTAAATTCTTCTAGACTCTCGCTTCGGTCTAATTTTACATACTGAAATCTGGCATCCATATATTTAAATTTTAATTCATCACAAATAAGGCAATTTGAGCTGAAGGCACAAAGTAATTAGGCCTTTCTTAGCTAAGTTTTAAGAATATTTTGAGGAAAAGTTTATGATGAAATTTCCCTTAAGCTGGTGCCTCAAGCTAATCTCCCAAAACCAACGGTATCTCACCAAATTTTCGTAATTTAAAATCATTAAATTTCTTTATCACAAGGTTAAACAATATGAGGGCAGCAGGAAAGATTTGTTATTTTTGGTTACTTGCCACGGCTGTATTGCTGTTTTTATCCTGCGGGAGCACAAATACACGCAATATAACCAACTACGATCAATTGCGGGAGGCGATCGACAATAAGGCATTTGAAATAGAACATATTTGGGCCTTGCCAATGGGTGGCGGGATGATAGACCTTATAGGGAATCCTAATTACATAAGGGTTAAGAATGACAGCGTTGACATTTTTCTGCCATATTTTGGGGAAAGGTTTGGCGGTGGCGGATTCAATAACATAGAAGGCGGAATTGCATATAAAGGCCCCGCAAAGAATTTTAGTGTTACTGAAAGACAGAAACGCCAACTTGAAATAAGGTTCGATGGAAAACAGGACCAGGATCAACTGCGATTTGTTATTACAGTTTATCCTGATGGCAGTGCAAATACCAATGTTCAAACAACTCAAAGACAAACAATCTCATATAGAGGTAATGTGAAGAGATTACCGGGAGAATGATTGAATAAGGAGTGGTAATGTAAGAAACAAGAGACAAGACCCAAGACCCAAGAGACAAGACCCAAGACCCAAGACCCAAGACCCAAGAGACTAGATGCTTTCTGGGATTACAGAATAGAGAGAAGAGATTAGAGAGAAGAGAATTGAGAGAAGAGAATTGAGCGGGGGATATTATTGGAGGAGCTTTCTTTTTAATATAAATTCTATTTTACATAATATAAATTATAGGACAAATGTATATGTGGGTTCTTAAAGAGTGCCTGGAACGCTGCGCTACTGGAATCTGGAACATAGACAGAATCTTCTACACCGGTAAAGAAGGAAAATAAGGTTTTCCATCAGCGTTTTAAGTAGTTGTTAGTTGTTAGAGGGTTTGCTGTTTTCTGTTTGCTGTTTACCGTTTTTTGTTTGGAATTTAGAATTTGGTGCTTGGGATTTGTTTGTTGTTTGTTGTTTGGTGTTTGGTGTTTGATTTTTCAGGCGAGAATAATTCAGGGTTTTTTCGAGAATAATTTCTGTTTAACCACGGAGTTACTGGAGGTTAAAATGGAGTTTCACGGAGTTTTTATATTAACTCTGTGTCCTCCATGCCTAACTCCGTGAAACTCCGTGGTTAGACTCCATTAGAATCGGGAAAATGAAATTCGTAATCATAGAGCACAATCAAAAAGATAACGGCTAATGACTTTTTTCTCACTACTCAATACTCAATTCTCAATACTATCCATAGGTTTTCCAAAAAATTCAATACTTTAGAGCTCCGGTTCACGCAATATCACTAGCAGAACCTTAAAAAACTGATTATAATTTAAATTTCCCATCATGAAAAAATATCTCGCAGCCTCCCTCCTGGCCCTGGGCTTTAGTTGCAATTCCAATGAAAATAATAACAAAGACACTACTGCTGTGCAGGTAGACCAGGAAACCCTGGCGCGGCACATAGAGACTTTAGCTTCAGATGATTTTATGGGCAGGATGCCTTTTACTGAAGGCGAGGAAAAAACAGTGAATTACCTGCAGGAGGAATTCTCAAAACTGGGAGTCTCCCCCGGGAATGGCGACAGTTATTTTCAGGAAGTTCCGCTGGTGGAGATCACCGGCACCCCTTCAGAAACTATGAAGATCTCCGGGCAGGGAACGGAGTTTGACCTGGAATTTTTTGAGGAGTTCGTTGCCCTCACCCTAAAACCCGAGGAAGAGGTAAGTCTGGAGAATAGCGAACTGGTGTTTGCCGGGTACGGAATTGTGGCACCGGAATACGGCTGGAATGATTATGAAGGCGTGGACTGGGAAGGAAAGACCGCAGTGGTGCTGGTGAACGACCCGGGATTTGCAACCGGCGACAGTACTCTATTCAAAGGTAATGAGATGACCTATTACGGCCGCTGGACCTATAAATATGAAGAAGCAGGAAGACAGGGTGCCGCCGGGGTGATCATCATCCACGAGACCGAACCCGCATCTTACGGCTGGAATGTGGTACAGTCCGGTTGGACCGGCGCGCAGCTAAACCTGGAAAGCGATGCCCCGGTGGCCGATGTGCAGGGCTGGGTAACCCGGGAAGCAGCAGAAAAACTTTTTGAAGCCTCCACCCTGGAGAATAAGAATTATAACGAGCTGGCATTAAGCGATGGTTTTAAGGCCACCCCAATGGGAATAAATGCCAGTGTAAGTATCACCAATGAAATAGACCGCAATACCTCCAAAAATGTGATAGCCGTAGTGGAAGGATCTGAAAGAAAGGACGAGTATATCTTCTACACCGCCCACTGGGACCACCTGGGGATTGGTAGGCCCATTGAGGGGGATTCCATTTATAACGGGGCGGTGGATAACGCCTCTGGAACAGCGGCTTTGATCGCTATTGCTGAAGCCTTTAAGAAAGGGGAACAGCCAAAGCGTTCCATTGCCTTTATCGCCGTGACAGCCGAGGAACAGGGGCTGCTGGGTTCTGCTTATTATGCTGAAAATCCGATATTCCCTCCGGAAAAGACTGTTGCCGTGATCAACATAGATGCACTGCAAAGCCCCGGAAAGATGAAAGACCTTACCATCACCGGCTTCGGACATTCTGAAATGGATGAATATGCCAAAGAAGCTGCTGAAAAACAGGACCGTTACATCATCCCCGATCCTGAAGCAGAAAAAGGCTTCTTCTACCGCAGCGACCATTTCAATTTCGCCAAAATAGGTATCCCAGCCCTCTACGCCTCCGGCTCCCACGAAGGTTTTGATATGAGCGCCGGGGAAGTAAAAGCGATGAACGACGAATACAGCGCCAACCGCTACCACCAGCCATCAGATGAATACGACCCTGAAACCACCGAGCTTAGTGGCGTACGCGAGGACCTGCAGTTGTTCTATGAGATAGGCTTAAAATTGGCCAATGAGGATTACTTTCCTAAGTGGTATGAAGGGAGTGAGTTTAAGGCTGCGAGGGAGAAAAATTAATTGTAATTTTATGTGAAGTGAATAATCTTTTGGAAATGATCTTTAAGAATGTTAAAAATCCCCTATTCCAACCAAAGGTTAAATTCCCATATTAAACAGGCGATATACTTTATTGCAATCGGAGTAATTCTATTGATCATTTTTGCCGTATATAACGGGGCGGGTGAAATGTATGGAAGTTCTGCCGGTGCAGGCCTCATTGCGGGCGGTGTGTTTACTTTTGGAGTTTATCTTTTTGAAAGGCAAAAGAAATACATCACCATAAACAACGACAGCCTGATAAAAAACAAATTGTTTCCTGAAAAGGTGAGCCTGGATAACGTGCTTCAGATTAAAAAATACGCCGGAGACATTATTCTTAAAACGGAAAAAGATGAATTCGTGATCGACACACAAATTATTGATTCCGAATATACAGAGGTGCTGGAAAGGGAATTGAAATTATAGGATTTCACGGAATTTAGCGGATATCCTGGAGCAGGGATTCCGCGGATTTTAGCGGATTACGCGAAGGTAGTACCGGGAGGCATTGAGTGGTCCCCTCCTCGCCTATTCCTTTTTTCTAACCCATTAGACCCTGAAACCGATTCAGGGTAACGGTGGCGAGAATTCCTTTAAATATATCATCACGTCATGCTGGACTTGTTTCAGCATCTAGCGCCTTATACTGAGAATTATCCTCACACTGCACCTAATTTACAGTACGTGCAGGTTCAAAGTCAAAATTCCTGCATTCAGTACCATTCATTTGTCCCGTAGGGACTATATACAGGTAGAAAAATTTATCCAGAGCCAGACCTGTGCCTTTAGGTACAGCATATAAACCAGGTATCCATATGCCGTACCTAAAGGCACGGGGTTTTTTACCATGCTACCCATATGTAGTCCCTAACGGGACAATTTTATTTTTCGTTATTATTAGGTGATTGAAGGCATTGGAACCTAAATATACGCCTCAGCCAGCCTGTCAATAGGTTTTTAAAATTATTAATGTATCTTCATTTCCCACTTTATCAACCAATTCATTTTCATCAAATGTTCTTCATCAAAAGATATAAATCTGCAATTATGTTAATCTTAATTATATCGGCATTACAAACATCAGCTCAACAGGCTGAAGATCTTCATCAAAGAGTGCAACAACATTCAGAAGCCATTTTTAATGATCTGGTAGAAGTGCGCAGAGACCTTCATAGGTATCCGGAGGTTTCGGGAAAGGAGGAAAAAACTTCAGCAAAAGTAGCCGATTACCTGAAAGACCTGGGACTGGAGGTACATACAAATATAGGAGGCTATGGCGTGGTGGGGATCCTACAGGGGGGAAAACCCGGGAAAAGGATCGCCTGGCGGGCAGATATGGATGCGATGCCTTCAGAAGAACCCGATGTAGTGGATTTTGCTTCAGAAATTGAAGGCGTAAGACATATTTGCGGCCACGATGTACATACCGCCGTTGGGCTTGGAATAGCCAATGTGCTGTCACAACTAAAGCAGGAGTTGCAGGGAACGGTTTATTTTATCTTTCAGCCTTCAGAAGAAAACTATGAGGGAGCAAAGGCTATGATCAATAATGGGTTATTCAAAAAGATAGATCCACAGGAAATCTATGGGCTGCATATAAGCCCATGGCCGGCGGGAACTGTGGCAACCAAGTCAGGATCTGTTTATTCTCATTTAAATAGCCTGAAGATCACCTTTAAAAATGAAGGTAAGAAGGATGCCTTAATTGAAGATATTAAAGAAATGGTTTCAGGCTTTCAGAATGTAGAGGCAGATAGTAAGTTCTGGGATTTCAGAAACCTGGAAGATCCGGAGGCCGGCCTGGAAAGCCCTGCAACGGTTTTTACAAATTTCCTTACCGTAAGCGAAAACTTCAATATAAGAGAATCGGCTGAAAATATTACGATGAGCACTTTGATCAATACCAGTGATAAGAAATTGATGGATTCACTACCCGGCAAAGTGAGACAGAAAATTTTGGAATCCCCATACTCCTCACTCCTTGAGGAGGTGGTATATACTTATGAAAAAATTACAGTCAATAACGATGAGGAACTAACCTTTAAGACCCTGGAATTACTTGCGGATATCTATGGAAAAGAAAGTGTGGTGCCGGTTTATGGGGTGGTTCCCCAGGGTCGTGGCGATGATTTTGCCTATTTTCAACAAGAGGTGCCGGGCGTGTATTATTTTTTGGGTGGTGCAAATTATGAGTCCGGAGTAATCTCCATGCCGCATGCTCCCGATTTTAATGTGGATGAGGAGAGCATCAAATTTGGAGTGGAATTCTTTTCTTCTGTTCTTGTTGACCGATTGATTTTACGATAACAACCCACCGAGAAAATAGTACTCTCCTACCCCAGTGATACATCCCCCAAAAATGCTAAGATTTCATCCCGTTTATTTCCTTCTCACCATACTTTTCCTCACAATTGAGATCATCATTGCAGTTTATGTAAATGACAGGATCATCCGGCCTTATTTAGGTGATATGCTTGTGGTCATTCTAATTTATTGCTTTGTAAGGACTTTTCTCAGGATGGGGGTTAATTCAGCAATCCTCCTGGTACTCGGTATAGCCTTTGTTGTAGAGGTATTGCAATATTTCAATTTGATTAAATTCCTGGAATTCCAAGATTCAGCCCTTGCAAAGACCATCCTGGGAAATACATTTTCCTATGAAGATCTGGGGATGTATCTTCTTGGGGGATTTGTTATTTGGGGTACTGAAATGTTTCATCGAAAAAGGAGATTTGTATAAAGATTATATTTCTGAAGGATTCCAGGGTTTTTAAGGGAAGGGACTAACCCATTAGACCCCGAACCAAGTCCAGGGTGACCATAGCAAGAAGCTTAATTCTCAATTCTCAATTCTCACTACTCAATTCTCACTACTCAATTCTCACTACTCAATTCTCACTACTCACTACTCACTACTCACTACTTTTTTTCACCCTTCCACGTCAAACCAAAGAAAAACTTTATTAACTTTGAAACTCAAAGTACTTTCTATGAAATCTGAACAGGAATACATGAGGGACCTTACCGAGATACGTTCTATGATGGAACGCTCCAGCAGGTTCTTATCGCTCACAGGTTGGTCTGGAATTATGGCCGGGATATATGCCCTGGTAGGTGCTTTCATTGCTTACAGGTTCTTTTACCTCGATGCTTCGGGAAGCGTATACAATACAATAGATATGCAGGAGGTACAGGGAAACCTGGTCAACCTTATCCTGCTGGCCGTGGGGGTTCTTGTCCTGGCCGTGGGTACTGCAATTTATCTTTCCTGGAAGAAGTCACAAAAAGATAATAAAAAACTATGGAATGCTGCGGCCCGCAGGGTGGTGATCAATTTGACTATACCCCTGGCAGCAGGCGGTATTTTCGTGCTTATACTTATTTCCAAAGGGTTGTTTATTTTTACCGCCCCGGTTACCCTTCTTTTTTATGGGCTGGCTCTTCTTAATGCAGGGAATTTCACCTATGAGGAATTGAAATCACTGGGCCTTATCCAGGTGATCCTGGGACTGGCCGCTTCTTATTTCCTGGGCTACGGACTTTTATTCTGGGCTTTTGGATTTGGAGGGATGCATATAGGGTATGGGATATATATGCACCTGAAGTACGCGAAATGAAAACGATCATTGAAGATCTACATAAAGCCTTTGAAAGCAGGGTGAGGCTGGGCATCATGTCTGCCCTCGCAGTTAATGAGACCCTGGATTTCAATGCACTTAAGGAATATCTTGATGTGACAGACGGGAATCTCGCCAGCCACTTGAAGGCTTTGGAAAAAGAGAAGTTTATCGGGGTTCAAAAAAGCTTTGTAAAACGAAAACCAAATACCCGATATGAAATTACAGTGAATGGTAGAAAAGCATTTGAAGCGCATTTAAGCGCGCTGGAAAATCTTATAAAATCGCAAAAGTAGAATAGCACTATTTTTTTATAATCAAACTTTGTATTTCAAAGTACTTTTGAATTATCTAATAAACTTTGACTTCTAATAAAGCATAGTATTAACTTTAAAACCAATTTATTATGACACTTGAAAATCAATTATCAAATGAGCAAAAAGGGCAGGTCTCTATTATGAAACCTGTTCTTATAGGAGCAGGTATCGCCTTGCTGGTGATCTCCTTTTTCGTATTCGGGGTAGACGATCCAAAACCTGAATGGGGGCAGTATTGGATAATAAGACCATTAATTATTACTCCTCTTGCCGGGGCAGCCGGTGGGGCTTTTTATGCCTTTATGGAATACCAAAGTTCCCGTGATTTCAACCGTACTGCCGCTGTAATCCTGGATATCCTGGTATATGTCATAACTTTATGGCTGGGGGTGGTACTTGGATTGGATGGTACTATGTGGGATTAATGATTTAAAGAATTGTAAAAAAAATAAGATCATGAAACAAGATATGATAGCCAATATCAGGACTGCAAATCCCGGCCAGCTGGAGAGCATGTACAGAACTAATAAAAGCCGGTTCCGCGAGGAATTCACTAATTTATATCCGGAATTGAAGGGAGAGCCGCTTGCCGACTTCTGGAATGAAAGACTTTCTTATGAATCTGCAGAGATCTCCTGGGGTTCGGGAAAAGAATTGCTCTTCGTGATCGTGGCTTCACTTATTGCAGGAACAATAGCAAAGATCCCTCATTTCGCAAATTTGGATCCCGAATATTTTTATCCGCGGAATATTGCATTCATCATCTTTCCCGCTCTTGCTGCATTCTTCCTCTGGATGCAGAAAGCCTCTGTAAAGAAAATCATCCTTGTATTTGCTGTTTTTCTTATTTCAGCCATTTATATAAATTTCCTACCCGGAGATGACAATAGTGACACTTTTATCCTGGCGTGTATTCATTTACCGCTGCTCCTTTGGGCACTTTTTGGTTTTTCTTTTCTTGGAAATTCGCCATTGGATCTGGAAAAACGCCTGGGGTTCCTGAGGTTTAATGGGGACCTGGTGGTTATGACTACAATAATCTTAATCGCTGGAGGCCTCCTTACCGGAATTACCCTGGGATTATTCCATCTCATTGACCTGGATATTGAGAGCTTTTATTTTAATTACATAGCAATATGGGGAGCCGCTGCTGCACCTATCCTTGGAGCTTTCCTGGTCCAAACCAATCCTCACCTGGTAAACAAGGTTTCACCAGTAATTGCAAAGGTATTTACTCCCCTAGTGTTAATAATGCTCCTGTTATACCTGGGCGCTGTGATATACACCGGGAAGGATCCTTATAATGACCGGGAATTCCTTCTTATATTTAATATGTTGCTCCTTGGGGTAATGGCAATCATCCTTTTTTCGATTGCTGAAACACTTAAGAAACAAAATGGCAGGATAGGTTCCCTCACCCTGCTGGGTCTTTCAATAGTTACTATTATAGTGAACGGGATCGCACTTACTGCTATCATCTTCAGGATATCTGAATGGGGGTTCACACCAAACCGCCTGGCGGTGCTGGGAGGAAACCTCCTTATCCTTACCAACCTGCTTATTGTTACCTATCATCAATTAAGTGCACTTAAGGATCACAGGAAAGCCGTAAGAGTAGAAAGCAGCATTGCCAGGTTTTTGCCTGTTTACATTGTTTGGGCAGCGATCGTAGCCTTTATTTTTCCTGTGATCTTTGGATTCGAATAGGAGTCGGCAGGAAATTTGAGGTCAGAGCATTAAATGAAAAAGTAATTAAAGAGTAATCGATAGGATGTTATTTGATCCATTGCTAAAGATACAGTTATGCGATATTTTGTAGAAAAAGATTCAGTAGTCAGGGAAATTTGGGGTAAGGCAGACATTATTCTGTTCATATTCGCCGGTGCCGCCGCGGAGTTTGCCCTGAACAAGGCAGTAGATTGGCTGTACTTTACCGGCCGTCTTCCTGCAGATCCTATGGGCAGGCTGTTCTCTACTGTTTCCTATGCAAGGGCAATTGTATTTTCAAAAGAACAGGAGGCTTTAAAAGCAATAGATTCTATTAATGCTATCCATTCCAGCGTGGAAATAAAGCGTGGTAGCAAGATCCCGGATTGGGCTTACAGGGATGTACTCTTTATGCTTATTGATTATTCCATTAGGTCCTTTGAACTTCTTGAAAGAAAAATGACCCTGAAGGAAAAGCAGGAGGTTTTTGAGGTTTTTACCAGGGTGGGAACAGGAATGCGTCTTGAGGGTTTACCCAATACTTTCAATGAATGGGTGGAAATGCGCGAACAGCATTTGGAAAACAACTTAAAATATAGTCATTTTACAAAAGATCTCTTCGGAAAGTACAGAAAAAGCCTGGGAATCCCAAGGTACCTTATCCTCCTGGAGGCACAAAAACTGGTATTCCCGGGAGCAGTGGGAAAAATGATGAGCTTCAGAAAATTTTCCTTTCTACTGCCTTTTGTAGGAATATATAAATTAAGCCGAAGGCTGCACCTGGACTTCCTATTCAAATTACTTCTCTTACCCCGTGCTTATAAAAATGAAATAGAGGAGCTGGATAATTATTCCAACTCCCCCCGGCCCACGAAGCAAGAGAAATATAAACAGGCGGGTTAGAATATTATAAGCCCGTTGCATAAGGTCTTAAAACCATCCTTGAGTATTATCTCTCTCTACCATTTCACTTTTTCCCCGCTTTCCTATGAACCGAAGATTTTTTTAAGTAATTTAGAGTCAGAAGATTAAATCTGTTTAAAGGAACAGATCCTGCCCTACATAATTCTTCAACAAAAAACCCTAATCATCCCCCGAAGGTATTGCATTATTTATTTTGGGAATGAGAGAAACAAATTTTCTCATTCGTATAAACGCCGAAAACCATGGGGAGTCTTCGGGATATATTTAATCCTTTTTTTAAAACCATCAGCATTGCTGGAAATGGGCCGGTATTGGTATGTAGAAGTTTTATATGTTTCTTCCTTGGTTTTTTTGTTTCAGCGATGTGTTCTGCACAGCCTCAAGGCCTCTTTGATTCAGAAGAGATCATCAGGATTACCCTTAGCGGTGAATTATCGGGCCTTATAACTGACCGGCCGGAAGATCCTGAGTATTTTCCGGTCCAACTATCCTATTCAGAAGCTAATGGAAATAAAATAAGCATTCCGCTTAAAATAAAACAACGTGGCAATTTTAGAAGGCTTAAGGGAAATTGCAGCTTCCCTCCTCTTTTGCTCAATTTTGCAAAAAAGAAGACCGTCAAAAGCATTTTTGAGGGACAGGATAAGATCAAACTGGTGACACCGTGTCGCGGGGATGAATACGTGCTGCAGGAATATTATGCCTATAAACTCTATAACCTGGTGTCTCCAAGAAGTTTCAGGGTTAGGCTCCTGGAGGTACACCTGGATGATCCCGGGTTGAGGGCAAAAGATAGAAGGCCTTTTTACGGGTTCCTGCTGGAGGAAGAGGATCAAATGGCTACCCGAAATAATATGATAGCAATAAAGCGAATGCTGCTAAGGCCGGAGATCATGCAACGCGACGACTTCCTTAATATGGCGGTTTTTAATTATTTGATTGGTAATACAGACTGGTCTGTTCAATACCGCCAAAATATTAAACTTATTGCTGAAGACAGCCTAACCCTTCCTGTTACAGTGCCCTATGATTTTGACCACGCCGGGATCGTAAGGGCACCATACGCACATCCTGCTGAAGAATTAAGACTCAATTCCACCCTGCAAAGGCGCTACCGGGGATTTTGCCTGGAGGACATGGAAGACTTTGAGGCTGTAATCGCCAAATATGATAGTCTTAAGGATGATATTTATGCAGTTTACACCTCCAGTACTTTGCTTGACGAGAAATATGTCCAGAGAACCCTTAAATACCTGGATGATTTCTATGCCACCATTCGGGATCCGAAAAAATTAAGAAGCGAGTTTCAATATCCCTGTCAAAAGAACAGTACAGGAAACATAGTTATTAAAGGCATGAAGAATTGATCGAAAAAGAGATCCCAAAAATTTTTGTCTATGATTTTAGAAACAGAAAATAAACTTAAGTCCAATAAAGAGAGAGAAACGCTCTTCAGGGTCACTTACAGGAACCAGACAAGCTTAAGGCAAATAGTAGATAATAAGGCCAATATGGTGATAAGCATCAATACCCTTATAATTTCCTCTATTGTTGCCATTTCGGGATATGGCATAGTATCGAACAGGATGGATGTCTACCTGGAAAATTTGATCCCCATCTCCATTATTGTGGTTTCCTGTCTTACATCGGCAGTATTTGCTATTCTTGCCGCCAATCCAAAATTTGTAAAACCAGAACTCAAAAAACTACAGGATAAACAAAGCCTCCTGTTCTTTGGAGAGATTGCTAACCATTCCCAGGAGGAATATCTTCATAAGATGGAGGAACTACTAGCTTCCCGGGAAGAGATATATAAGAATATGATCATAGACCTGCACTGCCAGGGGATAATCCTTAAGTATAAGTTTAATTATGTAAGCTATGCATATAAGATCCTGATGCTTGGATTTGGCCTGGGGGTGATCTTTTTCCTGGTATTCCTTTTTCTTGGATAGGATCTCAATCTCTTTCCTTCATTTGTGAATAAGCAGGTTTTGTAAAAAGCTCTCCCCCACAAGAAAAATCATTACTGAATTAATAGTTTTTAGATGAGAGAAGCGGCTTTATATTGGACCCTTAGACGTTTTGGATTCTTGTGCTTTCTTGCCTTTGCAAATCCGGCTACCGCTCAGCTTGAGGATCGAACAGCTTTATTCCAGACCAATGACGCATTGGAAACACGGCTGGAATTTTCCTTTAGGGATATAAAGAAAAGTAAAAATGATACCGTTTACCAGCAAACTCAACTTTACTACAGGAGTAATGTTTCATCCTGGGATTCAATTAATGTAAGTTTAAGGGCCCGTGGAAAGTTTAGAAGGGAGAATTGCTTTTTCACTCCCATTAAAATTAAAATAAAAAAGAGGGATGCAAAGGGGACATTGTTTGAGGGAAATAAAAATTTAAAAATGGTGATGCCCTGTCTCACAAGCAGTGGCAATAGTGATCTTGTTGTTAAGGAATACCTGTGTTATAAGTTGTATGAAGAAATTTCTCCTTACAATTTCAACACCCGGCTGTTGGATCTCACCCTTACAGATAACAGGAAAAAAATTCCAAAACCTATAAGCTTAAAGCTTTTTTAATAGAGGACGATAAAGAAGTCGCAAGAAGGTCAAACGGAAAAATTTTAGAGGGATTCCAATTAAACCCATTATTTATGCAAGACAGCATTGCGGCGATGCAGGATGTGTTTCAATACATGATTGGGAATACAGATTGGTCCAGCGTGATGCAGCACAATGTAAAGGTCATACTATTGCCGTCAAAGATCAAAGTACCCATCCCATATGATTATGATATGACAGGCCTGGTCAATGCACCCTATGCTGTGGTGAAAGAATCAATGCCTATAAAAAATGTAAGGGAAAGACATTTTCGTGGATACTGCAGGAACCTGGAGGTTAATGAATATGTAAGAATAAAGTACATCGAACTTGAACCCGCTTTGCTTATGAGCTTGCGAAGCGTTGAGGAGCATCTGGATCCTAAAGAAGCACAGGTGGTGGAAAATTATTTGATGGAGTTTTTCTCTTTGATAAAGAACAGGGAAAAATTTGAGCAAAATATTTCGCAGAAATGCCGAAAAATAGAATAACTTAATATAAACTTTTAGCTTCCACAGAATGAACCTTTTTCGGCAAAAGAACTTCCTTTTCCTTTCCCACTTCAGGATATTTGTAACAGCTATTGTTTTTATATTCTTCCAGCCGGGATTTGCGCAGGAGATCCTGGTGCAACCTTATTTACAACCTGGGAATGCACCGGGCCTCAATAAGGAAGAAAAAGTTTTGATATGGCAAACTGATGATCAACCATCAAATTTTAAAGTGGAATATACAGAAGGAACTGCCTTTAACCGTGGAAAAAAAGCCAGAATATCTTCTGTTACCCTTGATTTCTTTAATAAACCTTCCCGTCTATACCGCGCCACCCTGAAAGGTTTAAAATTTGACCAAAGTTATACCTATCGGGTTATTCTTGAGGACAGTATACTATCAGAAAATAGTTTTAAAACCAGAACGAAAAAGCCACAAAGCAAATTTGCAGTTTTTGCAGATATTGGTGCCGGCACCCCCGAGCAGGCTGCAATCGCCTATCGCATTTCCCTTCAGGACCCTCAATTTGTACTGGTATTGGGGGATATGGCTTATAATAACGGCAGGGAACTGGAATACCGCCACCGCTTCTTTCCTTACTACCTCTCCCCTGTCGCATCTCCGGAAAAAGGAGCGCCTTTATTGAAGACCATTCCTTTTTATATGCTACTTGGCAATCACGATGTATATAGCTATGATCTGGATGAATATGAGGACGGGCTTGCTTACTTTTATTACAGCGACCTCCCCAGGAACGCCCCGGTGCCAAAACTGCATATTGAACCCCAGGGAGACAGGGAACGAATTAAGACTTTCAAGAAAAATACCTCTCCTCAATTTCCGGGTATTTCTAACTATGCTTTTGAGAACGGAAATGTTCATTTAGTGTGCCTGGACGCCAATTATTATATAAACCCCTGGATCCCGATCTTGTGGAGTGGATGAGGAATGAATTGGGTAAAAGTAAGGCCCAATGGAAATTGGTTGCCTACCACCACGCGGCGTTTAATGCCAGCCCCACTCATTTTAATTATCAAATTATGAGACTACTGTCTCCTATGCTGGAAGAATTGGGGGTGGATATGGTTCTTGCAGCCCATGAACATAATTACCAGCGTACCCTTCCTTTAAAATTTGAACCTGCCATAAATGAAGAAGGCACCCGTTATCTTATAAGTGAAGAAGGCCGTGTGGATGGCAGTTTTATCCTTGATGAGAGCTTTGATGGCAAAACCAGTACTACTGCTCAAGGTATTATTTATGTTGTGACCGGTGCCGGTGGTGGAGCCCTGTATGATCCTGAACTTACCGATGAACCCGATCTCTGGCAAAAAGGCACTCCTGAGAATTGGGTACCTTATACAGTAAAGCTCATTTCCAATCGGCATTCTTTTACAATGATAGAAACCAAGGGAAATGAATTACAACTGAAACAAATAGATGCAGAAGGGAATATCCTGGATGAAATAAGGATCACGAAATAAAGAAGGTAGGGAAAAAATTGGCTAAGCCGGTCTGGAGAAAATTTCTGGCCCCTGTTTTGCCGGTTCAATGGATGGTTTTCGTTCGATCTTTGGTTTCCGGGCGAACTCTTTTAGTTTGGTAACGTAATACATCTTCATAGTTTTATTGCCTTTTACCTCTACTTCTCCCCGGTATTCACATTCGAAATGATGCTTTACCAACTGGTAAGTATTTTCAGAAATATTTATGCGGCCGGCCTCACTGCTGGTTTCCATTCTGGATGCTATATTGACGGTGTCTCCCCAAATATCATATGCAAATTTCTTTTTACCCACCACTCCCGCTACTACAGGCCCGGTGTTCATACCAATGCGAATTTCAAATCTTACCTCCCCGTTTGTCTGGTTCTCTTTTGCATTTTTAACAAAATCTGCTATTTCCAGGGCGGCCAGTAAGGTTTTATGGGTGTGGTCCTGAGATGGGAAAGGAAGTCCGCCGGCGCACATATAGCAATCTCCAACCGTTTTGATCTTTTCCAGCCCATATTTCTCTATTACTTCATCAAATTTCGTAAAATAATAATCTACACTTTCCACCAGTACTTCCGGCTCCAGGTATTCTGAATGGTAGGTAAAGTCCTTGAAATCGGCGAACATTACGGTAACTGAGTCAAAGCGCTGTGATTTCACTTTGCCGCGGTCCTTAAGTTCCCTTGCAGTTTCCTCTGGAAGGATATTACGCAGCAGGTGGTCAGATCTATTCTTTTCCCTGGCAAGCACCCTGCTCATCTTGTTAATGTATTTATTGCGTCTGTACAAGCCCAGGGCAAGAAGGGCAATGAGGAAAAGTGCGACAATGGTGGATATCATTGTTATCTTTTGGTTCTGCCTTTGCTGGGCGAGAAGATCTACCTCCACCTGTTTCTGGGAAACTTCATAATCTGTACGCATATTTGCCATTTGCTGAATAGTTTCCAGATTTTTCACACTGTCCCTGTAAGTCACATAATCCTTAAAATAATAATATGCATTTTGGAATCTTCCTGCAGCTTCAGAAAGGTCTGCAAGGGTTAGGTTAGCCTGTCCTATTTCATCCTTTAACCCGTATTTGGTCGCCACATCAAGCGCCCGTTCCGCATAATCAAAGGCAGTTGGGAAATCCTCTTGTTTTGCATATATATCAGCCATATAAGTATGATATTCTGCTATGGGATAATAATGTTCCAGCTCTTCCAGGATATCTATAGCTTCATAAATATGTCTTTTGGCGAGCTCATTCCTGCCTTGTTCTGCATAGATCATCCCCAGGTTCCCTAAAGTATACGCAGTCCCCAGCGGATAATTTATTTGTTCAAATATCTCCCCGGACTCTGAAATATGCTCCATGGCTTCATCAAATTTCCCCCTGCGAATGTATTCCTCCCCGGCATTTAAAAGTGCCGTTGCCAGGGAAATGGAATCATTTACAGTTCTTAGAACAGCGATCCCGCGGTTATAATAATCTTCAGAAGTCTGGGCATTACCACTCTTTGAATAGGTGTCTGCAATGGAAATATTAAGACGGCCAATCCCTCTTTGATTATTTGTAAGGTGGGCATAATTTAGGCTGGAAAAAAAGGCATTAAGGGAGGATGCGTAACTGCCCTTTAATTGCATTGCATTGCCTTTATGCAAATAGCCACGGTGTAAATAGTCGTATATAGAATCCTCTGCGGCTTTCGCAATTAGCAAATCAGCATATTTTAACAGTAAATCGGGATCTTCCTGGTTTTTAGCAATAGAATCAAGAAACTCCAGTTCATTTCCCTGGTACTCACCTTTTTCATATTGGACAATAATGCTATCTGCCCTTGCCGCCTCCTGTGCAGCAAGGGTTAAGCAAAACAGGCATATTAAGCCTGCAAGCAACCAGCCCTTATACTTTAAAAACATATTCTTATCTCATTTGAAGTTTTGGATCATACCAATACTCTTCTGGATCATTAGGGATTTTAAATCCTATCATATAATTTTCAAACTTTTCACTTCCCGGAGATTGACTTAATATTTTCCCTTCCCAGACATCCCCCTTTTTTTGAGGTTCTCCTTCCAAAAGATTTTGGGACCCTCTGTATTTCTTTTTGTTGTTATCGCTCTCTTTAATACCTGTGATCTCGGTAAGTCCGCTATCTTTGTCCAACTCCCAACGAACAATATCGCCCGGGTCCACCAATGTCGTAAGTTCTTCTGTAGGCTTGGCTTTGCTCCCGCTTTGTCTTAATTTAAGATTTAAGGATTGCCCTGCACGGCTTATGTAAATAGTTTTCATAGGTGAAATTTTTATTTCGGTTAAGGTTATTGACTGTTAGACCTTTCCTCAACCTTGTTAATACTCTAATTAATTAACCATATCAACTCATTAAAAATCACGGTAGCATTCTGAGGCAGGGCTGTTATGCTGAAGATGTACAGGGGGAAGATTACTTCTACAAACCGATATATTTCTTTGGCTTACAGAACGTTATGAAATTAAGGTATTTTTTTGAAAATAACTAATTTTTTTCTGAAGCCAGGATTGATACGCCAGGAAGGAAGAAAAATGGTAATCATCTGTAAGTGCAACCCCGGGAATTAAACTTCAATTAGAATCTTGTTAGAATGTTGTGAGAGTCTATAATTAAATCGAAGCAGGGTCTAATTTCGCATGTTCCAGACCCCTAAACGGTGTGGGATTATGCTATGGGGACAGCGATCTATGAAACGGAAAAAATGTGTATTAGACTTAACGGGGCGAGCGTTATAAAGACATATAAACATACCCGCGGCTACAAAAAACGTTATAAAAAAGAAAAGGCTGCACTTAATCTTTTGAAAGATATCCAGGGCATTCCTGCCTTACTGGACTGGGATGACCATAGGTTTAACCTGAAAATGACCTGTTTACCCAGGACCACCCCCACCACCCTGAAACCGGAAGAACTGGCAAAGATCAAAAATATCATTACAGCATCCCTGCGGCAGGGAGTGGCCAGGCACGTCCTGCCAAAACGGGATATACTTTGCACCTATGAGGGACAGGTTTCAATTGTAGATTTTGAACGGGTAACTATAAAAAAGGCCTGGGACCCTCTTAGCTGGTATATAGCAAAAAGCGTAACTCTCTTTCATTTAAACAGGTTAATTTTTGAGCATCAACCCCAACTTTTGAGCAGAGAGGAGATATTTGAAGTGTCCCTGGGATTCAAGGTTCAAAAATTCTTCAGGAAATATATGTATATAAGGGACCTTATTAGAAATTCATAATGTAAATTGGAAGCCGGTGAAATTTTAATCTATTAAAGTGATAACGGATTTTCCGGACATTATTATGAACCTCTGGTTGTTACATCTATATGCTTAAAAGGGAAATTTCCCGTTGGGACCTTATTCTGCTTTTTATTAATGGCACCATTGGAGCAGGGATTTTTGGCCTTCCCTCCCAGGTATACGGCCTGGCCGGCTTCTACAGCCTTCCGGCCCTTTTTATATGCGCAATAATAATTTTTATACTCATTCTTGCCTTTGCAGAGGTTGCCAGCAGGTTCAACAAGACAGGGGGGCCTTATCTTTATACATTGGCAGCTTTTGGAAAAAAGCCTGCTTTTGTGATTGGCTGGCTTTTGTTAATTACAAGGGTTTCAGCATACGCTGCGCTTATACATTTGCTGGTAACCTATTTAGGTTATTTTCATCCTGTCCTGGTGACTCCTTTTTATTACGAGGGTCTTATTATTTTAATTACTTTACTTTTTACCTGGATCAATTACCTTGGAGTAAGAAATTCCACAATCCTCAACAATACCCTGGCCATTGCCAAAATACTGCCCTTATTGATATTTGTAGTGGCAGGGGCATTTTTTATTGATATGGATCTTGTGAACACCGGCCAGGCAATGCCTCCAGGTTCAAATTTTGCTTCCTCTGTGCTTATTCTCATTTTTGCATTTACCGGCTTTGAATCTGTCCTGGTCAATACAGGGGAGGTAAAAAATCCAAAAAAGAATATTCCTTTTGCCCTTATTGTTTCCCTTACGTTTGTCACGATCTTCTATGCACTCATCCTTTTCGTTAATATGGGCACCCTGCCGGAGCTGGCATCTTCAAATACACCAATAACAGATGCTGCAAGGCTGTTCCTGGGACCTGCCGGGGCTTTCATGATCACCCTGGGTGCCGTTATCTCCATAGGAGGTACCCTTAATGCGGTTATGCTAATTGGTTCCCGGGTTCCCTATGCACTTGCCGGGGAAAAACAATTTCCAAAGTTGTTTCAAAAGGTACATCCCAGGAATCATACACCTGTTTATTCCCTGTTCCTGTTTATTGCCATAAGCATTGTGGCCTCCTTAACAGGATCATTTATCTATGCCGTATCAATCACCGTAATAAGTAAAGTGCTCATTTACCTGCTTGTGTGTGCAGCACTTATAAAAATGAGAAGGAAATCAAAAAAAGAAGAACGCTATTTTAAACTTAAATATGGCTATTTCATAGCCATTACAGGAATGCTGGCCTCCATTGGCCTTCTTATAAGTGCAGATCTTTCAGAATTCCTGGATGTGCTAATCACGGTGCTCGCAGGAATACTGCTGTTTGGTATTTATAAATATTTTTCAGCAACAAGGAAAAAATGATTCGCTATTTTTTAGTTGGCTATTTAAACTAATTTCCTAACCCTGGCAGGAATCTGTTAAAATTATTTATCAATTATACTGCCACTCTCTGTATCAAGTCCTTATCAACAATTTTTTATCATCATACTTATATATCTCAATTTCAGAATATTATAAAGTAATCTGACCTATTATGGAACCGGAAAGACAATACAATGAATCTTCAGAATGGTTAAAATCCCTCGGCATTTTATAGTTTTTATTTAATTTGGTTCCTGAAATAAAATTCGATGATTACTTACATCGCATTATTTCAAAACCTAACCAAAACTGCCCAAACCTATGAAACTCCTTAAAGCTTTGATGCTACTCCTTGCTGTAACCGTTCTTTTTGCATGTTCAAAAGATGATGACACTCCTCCAGACCCGCCAATTGAAGAAGCTACAGGAATTGAAGGAGAATGGCAGCTTGAGGAATATGATTATTCGGGTTCCTCTACAGTATCTCATGAAGATTTTACTTATACTTCAAGTTATGCCGCAGTGGCAAAAAACCTTAATGTGAAACTTACTATTAAGACAGATCCCAATACCTGGAGCACTGAGGGTAATTACACCCTCGAGCTCACAACCACCCGGGATGGAGAAACATCCACAAGAGAAATTGTTGTTAACGATCTGGCAAACGCCGGTAGTTTTGTCCTTAACGAGGACCAGTTCCATCCCGAAAATCAAAACCCGGGATTTCCTGAACCCGGGGAGATCAATCCTATGGATATCACCTCCTTCACAATAGAAGAACTCACCAGCAGCAGGATGGTGCTTTCATTTGAAGAAACACATACTACCACAGAGAATGGCTTGCAAGGTGAAACAACAGTAAAAGGCACCCAGGTTTATAAAAGACTATAAATTTCCCGGAAATTAACCAGGTTATTTTAGCTTCCCTCCCAGCCTGTTGGTGAATCTCGAAAAGATCACCAGCTGCTTTTTAGTATTAATAAAATAAACCCCGGTAAGCAAAACAACTGCTGCGACTATGGATTGAGTGGTGATTTGCTCATTAAGGAAATACCATCCCAGCAAAAGCGCAATAATTGGGTTGACGTAAGTTGAGGTTGCAACCTTCTCAGGCGATACTGTCTTTAAAAGGTAGTTAAAGGAGGTGAAGGCCACTATACTTCCAAAAATAATAAGCAGCAGCATTGAATATTGAACAGGTACACTCCATCCTACTGGGCTACTCCAGCGTTCCCCAAGTAAGAGGCTTCCAATAAAAAGCATGATCCCACCGGTAAGCATTTGATATGCTGTGTTTACAAAATAATTGGTCGGCAAATTCGCTTTCCCCACGAAGAGGCTGCCGTATGCCCAGCTTAAAAGGCATAAAAAGATCATAAATATCCCAAGGAGAGAATTCTCCTGGCTCACTACCTGCTTTTGACTTATCAATAAATAGATCCCTATGATCCCCAGGAAAACCCCTACCATAGACATTGGCTGGATCTTTTTTCCCTGTAGGATACGCATTAAAATAAGCACCACCAGTGGCTGTGCCGAGATCTCCAGGGCCGCAAAACCACTATCCACATACTTTAGAGCCCATACCACCACCCCATTACCAAAGGTGAGAAACAAAAATCCTGCGATAGCAGTGTTTAACAATTGCCTGCGGGTGATCACCAGGCTTATTCTCATAAGTTTACACAGCAAGAAAATAAGTAAGCCCGCAGTGGTAAAACGTATAGATGCCAGCATAAAAGGTGGCAATTCTGTCACCGCAATTTTATTAAGAAGATATGTTGAACCCCATATTACGTAGATGGAGAAAAAAGCCAGGATAATAAAAACCGGGTTCGGGGCCTTGCTCATGAATAAACAGTTTGTACCAGATTATGATCTTCGATATTTTTGTTGCTGAAGGTCTTTCTCAACAAGATCCTTAAAGAAGCTGCAATATTAGGGATTATCTTTCTATTCCATCTTTACATTTTCTGAAAAATCTGCAGATAAAATTTCAAGTTTAGGCTCAATATAAGTTCTGCAGAAAGGTTTATGCCTGTCCTGAAGATAGTAATTCCTGAATTCCTCCCCCGATGGCCTGAATTCCCTGAAAGGAAGTATCCTGGTGATCAATGTATGGTTAAATTCTTTTTGGTGCCTGGCAAGGATCTTTCCCGCCTGCTTTTCCTGTTCTTCTGAAAAGGTATATATAGCAGAACGATATTTCTCCCTAAACCTGTGCAAAGAACTGCTGCTGTGGGTATGGAGGTGAATGAGGATAAGCCGGTCCAACGAGATAACCCCTGGATCAAAATGCACGATAACGGCTTCAGAAAAACTTGATGCTTTTCCAATAGAAGCTATAAATCCCTGTTCCACTTTTTCAACACCTTTCAGCCTTTGAAAAACCGCTTCTGTACACCAGTGGCAGCCACCACCAAATCCTGCCCTTTCCAAGTTCTCCATAAGTTTCAGGATGTAATTAATTGAGATCAAAGTTCAAAATTAGGCAATTACTTTTTTTGTTGCTATCCAAAAATATAGATATAACCTTTAAGAGAGCATTCCGAAGCCTGGAAAATATGTATATTTATTTCCACTCTTAAAAAATTGTATATGAGCTCGCAGGTTACAGATTATATCAATGAAGCATCAGAAGAGCAACAGCGAATTATGCAGCGTGTAAGGGAACTCATAAAAGAAACTGTCCCAGGCAGCACTGAAGAATTTAAATGGAGCAGGCCGGTGTTTCGAAAGGAAAAGGATTTTGCCTATTTAAAACGTGCAAAGAAATATGTTACTCTTGGATTCTTCAATTTTGAAAAACTTAAAGATGAGGATAACAGGCTGGAAGGAACCGGGAAGGATATGAGGCATGTAAAGCTCACCACGCTTAATGATTTAGATATAGATCTTTTTAAGGAGTGGTTCCAGGCAGCTTCAACATAAATTAATCTTAATGCAAACAAAAAAAGCCAACTCGTGGGTTGGCTTTCTAAATATTCTTAAGGATGACTAGATCTTTTTAACCCTTACGGCGTTCATCCCTTTCATTCCTCTTTCAAGTTCATAGGTCACGCGATCATTTTCATCTATCTCATCTATAAGACCGCTAACGTGAACAAAGTATTTCTCCTGGGTATTGTCGTCTATGATAAATCCAAAACCTTTAGAGTGGTCAAAAAAGGACACTTTTCCTTCCTTGTCCTTCTTGGTGTCTTCCTGTTCGCCTTCCTCTTTCTTTGGAACTCCAAGGACAATATCCTCGGCATCTACCTCGATCTTTCTGGAAGGATCTGGCGGGGTATCTGTTAAGTTACCAAACTCGTCTACATAGGCTATATCAAAATCGCTCCCTTTAGGATTAGCTTTACGCTCTTCTTTTTTCTTTTGCTTTTCTTCACGTTTTTTAGCGCGCTGCTTTTCCTTTTCTATTTTATTAAATGTTTGTTGCGATTTTGCCATAAAATTTATCTGGTTGTTTTTTATTTTCGGTAAAGATAAGCTATAGGATTTAATTTTCTAAATTTCATTTCTTAAGCTTATTTTAAAATGGAATTTTATTAATGAGTATCCCACCGGGATTTGCTATGACTGTGCATCCTTGTTTTTATGCAGGTTGCATTTCCATATCTTTCTTCGATTTCCTGTATAGAAAGGAAGTAAAAATGTTCCTCTTTGCAAATCTAAACTGCCTGTCTGCCTGCAACAATTTGGTAAAAAGTGCTTTATTCACTCCAAAATATTCGTATGTGCTCCCATTGTTGAATGTCACCTCAAGTACATTCCCCTTGTGTTGTAGATCTGCAATGGCAGCTGTGGCCAGGGTAATATTATATTCTTCTAAATTGGCTGCTTTTGTGGCAGGAGCTATGCTCACTAGAAAATGATAGCCATCAATGATCTGTTTGCTTCTCATTTCTGCCTCAGCATGTAGCTCATCTGTTTCCTGGAATTTATCTGGATGCCATTCCTTTACAAGATTCCTGTAACTGGTCTTCAATTCCTTAAGGTCGATCTCTTTTTCAACATTAAAGAGTTTCTTGTATTCATTTATGCGCTTCATCTATGCTGTTTTTTACGAGGCACGAAATTAGGCTATTAAAATGGATATTAGATGAATTATTTTTGTCTCCAGCCTGTTTATTTTCAGAAACTTACTAAAAAAACATCCGGGTACAGAAAATCATTCCCTGCACCCGG